>JBBJLY010000015.1:0-63543 GCA_037720695.1 Kofleriaceae bacterium
CCGTTCGCCCACGGGTCGTGCGATGGCGGCGTCTTGTCGTCGAGCCGCACCTGGCCGATCAGCGGCTCGTAGCCGCGCGCGACCACCATCACGGTATACGTCCCCGGTGCGGGCACGGGCTGCCGCAGCTTGACCTCGCCGAGCGAGTTCGACCGGCCCCAGGCCAGCACCTGATCGTCGAGCCGGTTGACGTCGACCGCGCCGGCGGCGACGCCCGGGCGGAACACCATCACGAGCGCATCCTGCACCGGCACGCTATTCGCGGCATCGATCACCGTCGACGCGATCTCGATGCCCCCGGCGGGCGCCTCGACC
This sequence comes from Kofleriaceae bacterium, assembly GCA_037720695.1. Lineage (GTDB taxonomy): Bacteria > Myxococcota_A > Polyangia > Haliangiales > Haliangiaceae > JABFXX01. The sequence continues at coordinate 316 of JBBJLY010000015.1, forward strand.
GCACCGGGCTGGAGCTCGCAGTCGTTGCTGCCCTCGAGCGGCGTCCAGCCGATCGACGCGATCGAGATCAGGCAGTCGGCCGACGTGATCGGTCGGACCAGCCCCGCCTGCGAGATCTCCTTGATCCTGCCGTCGGTGAACAGCTTGAACCGCGACCCCGACGCGATGCCGACGAGCTTGCCCTCGTCGTCGATCACCGGCCCGCCGGAGTTGCCGCGCGAGATCGATGCCTCGGTCTTGATGAAGTCGCGCCCGGCGCTGCCGTCGGTCCCGCTCCAGCCGGTGACCTCGCCGCTCGAGATCGTGAGCCCACCGCCGCCGACGTCGGGATAGCCGAGCACCCACAGCTTCTGCCCGATCCGGACGTCGGTCTTGCGCCGCTCGCGCACGACCTCGTGCGGCGGCGTCCACATCCGCCCGTCGAGGTCGGTATCGCACTTGATGAGCGCGAGATCGGTCTCGCGCTGGAGCTTGCTGCGACTGGGGCGACCCGCGCACACGAGCTGCGGAGCGCGATCGCGCGCGCCGAACCGGCCGATCACGAACAGGTCGTGGAGCCGGCCCTCCTTGTCGTGGATGACATGATAGTTGGTCAGCATCGATCCGTCGGTCCCGACGACGACCCCCGACCCGCCGCCCCGCGCTCGCAGCCGGCCGTCGATCAGGTCGGCGACCACGATCATCACGGTCGACGCAAACGCCTCGGCCACCGGACCCGGCTGCTTGCGCTGCGCGAGCGAGCGCGTCTGCGGCACGAGCGGCAATCCGCTGCGGGTCGCCACGCGTAGCGTCGGGGCGATCACCGACTCGATCCGCTCGATCTGCGCCGGCGAGCCGAACAGCGTGATGACATATTGCTGGTCGCGATCCTCGGTCGCGTACTCGACCGCCCGGTCGACGCGCGGCACGTCACCTTTCTCCGCGGCGTGCGCATAACGGTAGCTGGTGCGCAGCCAGTTCTGCGCCTCGATCTCGCGGACCGAGCTGTCCTCGAGCGAGTACAGCTCGCCATACCGGCTTCGCCGATCGAGCTCGAGCCCGGTGACGACGTTACGCCACCCCGGCTTCTTGTCGACCAGCACCTCGATCCGCACCGCGGGATCGAGCGAGGACGTCATCGACACGTGGTAGCCGGCATCCGGCTTCGGCAACGCGCCCGTCGGATCGCGCAGGATCCGCGACGGCGCGGGATGCATCGGCTCGAGCGGCAGCCAGCCCTGCGAGTGCTGGAACTTCAGCCCGTGCGTGTCGAACGCGATCGTCGACGGGGTGACCAGCTGCGCGTGGATCCGCCCGGCGATCACGATGATGAGAAACGCCGCCACCACCACCACGATGTCGTGCCGGTGGTAGTGCGTCCGCAGCTCCGCGAAGTCGGTGCTCGCGCGCTGGCGCATCCGCCGGATCGCGGCCGCCGCGACCTGCACCGGATCGAGATCGTCGTCGTCCTGGTCGTCGGCGGTGGGGCTCGCCGGTGGCGCACCTTCGGCCGTAGCAGGACCCGGGTCGACCCGCCCGGGATGCGAGGGTGCCGCGGGCGGCCGATGCGCCCGGTGATCCGTCCCTCAGGCTCCGTGTTGGCCGCGATGTCGTCCGCGAGTGCCCGCAGGATCCGATCGCGCTGCATCCGCACGGTGACGACCGGGTTGTGCGCTTCATCGGTGCCGTGCCCCGCGCTCGAGGGTGGCTCCGCGGTGCCGTGCTCGCCCGCTGCGCGCCGCGCCCGGGCGGCCTCGATCGCTGCACCGGCCGCCGCGGCCGCCACGATCGCCGCACCCGATGCACTCTCGATGTCGCCGACGATCTCGCCCGCGATCCGCGCCGCCTCGTAGGCCGCCGCGGCGGGATCCAGCATCGTGCTGCCCTCGCGGAAACCGGGGGGGCCAGGTGGCGGTCCGGGTTGCTCGGCGGCGTGGGCCGCGCCGCTCGCCGTTGCGAGCTCGCCGGCGTGGAGCGGGGTGCCGAGATCGTCCGGCTCCGGCATGCTGACCGCGTCGGGGTCGTCCCACGGGATCAGCCCATCATCGGGGTCGGTCGCGGTCGCGGTCGCGGGACTCTCGACCTCGGTCTCGGTGTCGCTGTCGGCGTCGAGCTCGCTGCCGCTCGTGACCGTGGTCACGGCCGCCGGCGCGGGACCCGCTTCGGGCGCGGGGGGATCGATGTCGGCGGGGTCGGTGGTCTCCGCACCGGGTTCGGGCGCGGGCGTGGTTGCTCCTGCGTTGCCGGCGGCCTTGCTCGACGAGGGTTGCTCCGCCGCGATCGGCTTCGCCGCCTCGGGAGATCCGGCGACCGGTGTCTTGCGCGAGCGCTTCTTGCCCTTCTTCTTGTCGCTCGAGCTCACGATGGCCTCCGGGCGAGCAGGCGCTGCGACACGAACCACACCCCGACGAACACGGCGCTCGCGAACAGCGCGGCGTAGCCGACGCCACGCCAGGCATGGAACGCGAACCGGTCGCCCTGGACCCAGGTCTCGACCAGGGCAAACTGGCCGTTGAGGACGGCAGCCCCGAGCAGGCCGACCATGAGGAGGACGCCGCGGACCGGGGCGCTGCGGCGGGAGAACTTCGCGCGGCCCATGATGTAGCCGAGGACGCCGGCGAACGAGGCGTGGGCGAGGGTGGTGACGACGGTCTGGGCGGCGGCGGTGGAGAGGTAGACCGCGTGGTCCTGGCCGGAGAGCCGGTGGTAGTTGACCCAGACGGCGAACCCGGTGCCGCAGGCCATCATGTAGACGATGCCGTCCATCGGCTCGTCGAACTCGCGCGACATGTAGATCGTGTAACGGACCGCCGCGTACTTGCACATCTCCTGGGCGAGGCCGGCGATCAGCACGGCGTAGAGGACGCGATCGAACGAGAACGCGCTGAGGCCCTCGACGGCGAGGGCGACGGGCGGGGCGGTCTGGTACTGGACGAAGTCGGCGAGCGGCGCGGCGACCAGGGCCCCGAGGACGCAGACCCCGGCGACCAGCTGCTTGGGCTCGGGCTCGTGGCGGTCGATGACGTAGAAGAAGCCGAGCCAGAACACGGCCGGGATGCCGGCCATGAGGACGGCCAGGAGCGGCCCCAAATGGACGGCGCGGTCCAGGCCGGCGACCAGCTCGACCAGCCATGCGATCACGACGAACCCGACAAGTCCCGCGATCAGCAAGAACTTGGTGCCAACTAGCACCCGGGCGCGGCGCAATGACCAGCGCGGCCTCTGCATCCCGAAATCTTACGCTGCCGACGCTCGACGCGCGCGTTCGTCGCCTTCTAGAATCCCGCCGGGCTTTGCCGATGCCGAAAAATCGAGGTTCCGACGCGCAGTTGCTGACCATGCACGAGCTGGCGGCCTATCTGCATCTCGACGAGGGCACGGTGGGAAAGCTCGTCATGGCTGGCAAGATCCCCGCAATGCAGGTGGATCGGCAGTGGCGCTTCAAGCGCCCGGCGATCGACGCCTGGATCGAGGAGCAACTGGTCGGCGAGGACGAGAACTTTGCCGACGTGCCGGACGGGATGCAGTTGCCGCTCGAGGATCTGCTCCCCGATCAGGCGATCATCACCAACCTGCGGGCCAAGACCGTCGGGGTGGTCGAGGAGCTCGCGGCGCGCGCGTACACCAACGGGTGGTTGCTCGACAAGCCGTGGTTCGTCGATGCGGTCGTCGAGCGCGAGTCGCTGTCGTCGACCGCGATGGATGGCGGCGTCGCCTTTCTCCACACGCGGGCCAAGGACAAGGGCAAGATCAACCGGCCGTTCATCATCGTCGGCCGGTCGTGGGAAGGCATCATGTTCGGTGCGCCCGACGGCAAACCGACGTACCTGTTCTTCCTGCTCGGCCTCAAGTACGACAAGCTTCACCTGCCGATCCTCGGGCGGCTGGCGCGCTCGCTGCGCAACCAGGCCACGATCGCAAAGCTCCGGGCGCTGAGCTCGCCGGATCAGCTCCGCGCTGTGCTCCTCAAGGAGGATGCGCAGGTCCGCGCCGGCATCCTGCCCGAGCCGGTCGAGAACATGACGTTCACGCCCAAGCTCGATCGCCAGCTCCGCCTGCGGGCGATCCGCCGGCTCCAGCAGGCCAAGAACGTCGATCTGGCGCCGGATCCGAAGGCGAAGCCAGCCCGCAAGAGCCGCGCGAAGTCGACGGCAGGTACGGCAGCCAAGCCGAAGCCTGCGGTCAAGAAGCGCTGACTCAGGTCGTCGTTTCGAGTCCGGAGCGTCCGCGCTATGCTTCGAAGATGGGGCGTTTGTATCGCGAGCCCATCCCGTTCCGGTCCGCCCGCGCCGAGGTCCAGCTCGAGGCGGATGCCCTGATCTTGCGCATGCCCGACGGGCGTTCGCGCTACGTCGCGCTCGACGGCATGTTCGCGGGGACCGGCGATGGCGTCGTGATCGCCCAGAACGACACCCGGCTCGAGCGCCGGTTCGTGCGCATGCTGGTGCTCGAGCGCGCGGCCGAGCGCACCTTCGTGATCACGCCACCGGACCACGGTGCGGTCGCGCCGAACGTCGTGCGCGTACCCGAGGCGCCCGCGGATGCGGCGGTCATCGATGGTGGCGCATGGGAGGCGATCACCGACTGGGTGATGGGCGGCGGCCGGCTCGCCGCATGTGCGATCGAAGATCTCGCGCGGCTCGCCGTGATCGCGAGCACGCAGTTCGCGATGCTGATCGGCGAGGTCGCGGCGCAGCGCGCGCTCGAGCTGGGCTGGGCCACGCGCGGGCTGTTCCGGGGCGGCACCGACCTCGAGACCGCGCTCCAGCCGCTGGCGGAGGCCGCGCGGGATTCGCCCCGCGCTGCCGAGGCGCTGGTCTCGGCGTTCGCCCATGCCGCGGGTGCGAGCCGCCGACGACGCCGGGCCTGGTAGCGGTCGACGGTCACGAAGTGGCCCCACCCGGAGGGCCGCGGTAGCGTCCGCACCGATGCGGAGAGCGATCATGTTCGCGCTCGGGCTTGCCGCTTGTCAGGATGCCGCGGTCTCGCGCCAGCTCGGGGCTCGGTGCGGGACCCCGGACGAGTGCGACGACCGCTGCTTGCCCGCGAGCGTCGATTATCCAGCGGGCTTCTGCACCGTCGAGTGCGACAGCTCGAGCGAGTGTCCCGGCGACGCTGCCTGCGTCGCGGACGAAGGTGGCTCGTGCCTGTTCACCTGTTCCGATGACGACGACTGCGGCTTTCTCGGCGAGACCTGGGCGTGCCAGGACCGCGCGAGCCGTGGCCAGCTGACGAAGGTAAGCGTATGCCGAGGCCGTTGAGCACGTTCACGATCCTGATCCTGCTGGCCGGGGTCGCCCACGCCGAGGAGGTCGACACCAGCCTGGCGATGCCAGCCGAGACGACCGAGTCGCCCCCGCCCGAAGGCGGACGCGAGCAGCCCCAGAAACCGCCGGCACCCGACGGCGCCCCCGCCCCGCCCGCACCGCCCGCGTCGAGCGAGCCCGCGATGCCTGCGGAGCCGCCCGCCACGCTGCCGGTCGAGGAGCTGGCACCCGCGCCCGCGGCTGCGACCCAGGTCTCCGCGCTCGATCGCGACGATGGCGCACTCGCCGCCACCGAGCGCGTCGTGGTCGACACCGATCCGGGAGATCAGGGCATCGGCGCGACCATCGGCATGGCGGTCGGTGGACGCGTCACCCCCGGCGGGCTTCGCATCACGGGGCACTACCTCTACCAGCTGTCGAGCCAGGACTGGTTCGACGGCACGGCGAGCTTCACGTTCGGGGGCGGGGACGCGGCGTGCTTTCGCGATCGGATGGACGTCACGTCGTGCGGCCACGGCGTCAACGACGGCAACTCGATCGAGCTCGCCGCCGGCATCCGCCGGATGTTCGCAGCGCGCGGGGCGTTCCGGCCGTATGCGCGCGCGGCGATCGGCCTGTCGTACGTGCGGTTCGGCAGCGATGACGTCAGCGGGCTCGCGATCCCACTGCATGCCGGCGGTGGCGTGCGCGCGCATGTCGCGCCCGGCGTCGCGGTGATCGGCCAGGCCGAGCTCATGCTCGGCTTCGGCGGATTCAGTCGCGGGCTCGGCGCGGAACCGCAGCTCGGCATGGCCGTCACGGCCGGTGCCGAGTTCCGCCTGCGATGACGGGGCGGTTCGGGCTCGCGCGCTGGGCGAGCTGGCTCGTGGTCGCGGCGATCGCGATCGCGGCGATCGCGCTGATCGTGATGCGCAAGCGTGACCACGGTGCGGTGTCGACGACGACGCTTGTCCTCGAGGTCACCGCGGGCGGCAAGCCGGTCGGCGCGCGCGTGTTGCTGTTCGACCGCGAGGGTCAGCCCGTTCACCTGGGCAACATCGATCTGTTTGGCCAGCGCCAAGGCGCCGCCGCGTGCGCGATCGCGCCCGACGTGGTCGGCTCGTGGACGGCATCATCCTCGCGCGTGGTGCGGGGAGGTCCCGGTCGGCGCCGATCGCTGCGTTCCGTCACCCGCGATCCGGTATGGCCGCTACAAGGTGGGCGTGGCGCGGCATCGAGTACGAGCGCTGGGAGGGCGAGGTCGATCTGGCGGCGCACCGCGGGCGCGTCGTGCTCGCGATCCGCTCGAGCGCGCGTGGACGCCGCACGGCACGCTCGCCGCAGATCTGCACGTGCACGCGCACGCGTCGAGCGACTCGCGGCTGCCGAACCCGCAGCGCGTCGTCGCGCAGGTCGCCGCCGGGATCGAGGTGATCGCGCTGTCGGATCACAACACCAATGGCGATCTCGACGCCGAGATCACGGGGCTCGGGCTCGACGACGTCGTGGCATCGATCGCCTCCAACGAGCTGTCGAACGACACCATGCACCTCGGCGTGTATCCGGTGCGGGTCGATCGCGACAAGCCGCGCGGCGGCAGCCCGAGCGATCAGGTGGTGTCGCGCGCGACGGTCCCGCAGCTGTTCGAGCTCGCGCGCGGGCTCGGCGACCGACCGATCCTGCAGGTCAACCACCCGCGGTTTCGCTACACCGCGCTGTTCGATTCGACGCGCTGGAATGGCGTGACCTGGCCGCCGCCGTTCCCGCTCGGGTTCGAGGCGTTCGAGGTGCTCGCAGGCTACTCGGCCGCGAACGTGCCGGGCGATCGGCGGATCGACGACAGCGTGCGCGATCTGTTCACGTTCGTCGATCACGGGCACCTGGTCGCGCCGGTCGGCAACAGCGACACCCACGATCTCAACTGGGTGCTCGACGGCACCGCGCGGACCTACGTGTTCGCCGACGCACCGCGGTTCGACGAGGCAAGCTTCATCGCCGCGCTCCGCAATCGCCGGGTCGTCGCAACCACCGGGCCGTGGATCGATCTCGAGGTCGCCCCGCACGAGGGTGCGACGCCGACCGTCGGACCGGGACAGAGCGTGGTCGCCAGCGGCTCGCTGTGGGTGGACGTCACGATCTCGCAGGCGCGGTTCGTGCGCACGGAGCGGATCCGGATCACCACCGGCTCGGCGACCGGGCCGATGCTCGCCCAGACGATCGACGTGCCAACCGACATCCGGTCGTTTCACTGGGCGGGTCGGATCGCGCTCGAGTCGACCGACACCTGGGTCGCGGTCACCGCCGATGGTGATACCGCGTTGCCGCTCGAGCTCACCGGCACGTATCAGCGCGACAAGTGGAAGCGCGCGGGCGTCACGCCGTACGCGGTGGCGTCGCCGATCCTGGTCGATGTCGATGGCGATGGCTGGTGGAAGCGCGGCGCGGCCAACGTGTCACTTCGTGACGCTGAGCGGTAGCAGCAGCCAGTAGCGGCCCTTGCCGCCCATCCGGCCCCCGAGATCCGCCGCGACGGCGTCGTCGCCCCAGTAGATATCGCCGCGGACCGCGCCGAGGATGCCACCCCCGGTGTCCTGCGCGATCAGCAGCTGGCGCCAGATCTCGCTGCCCGGCTTGCCCGGCTTCGGCGCGCGGGTCTCGACCCAGATCGGGGTCGCGTGAGCGATGAACGCGCGGTCGACCGCCATCGAGCGCTGCGCGGTCAGGATCGTCATCTGCGAGCCGACGGCACCGGGCTGCTTCGACTCCGCGAAGAACACGAACGAGTGGCTCTGGTCGACCACCTCGTCGAACCGCTTCGGGTTGGCGTCGAACCAGGCGCGGATGCCCTGCATCGTGCCGCTGCCGGGCTTCTGCAGCGCACCGATCGACTTCAGCACGCCGCCGACCCCGCGATACGAGCGCCCGTTCTTGCCCGAGAACTCGAGCCACACGACGCTGCCGTCGTCCATCACCGCCTTCGCCGAGCCCTCGATGTGCGCGAACAGCAGGTCGACCGGATCGTCGACGTACATGATCTCGAGGCCCTTGCCGGCGAGCGCGCCGAGCCGGATCTCCTGGCGTGTGTGGAACGGCGCGAGGTCACCCTTCGCGTCGAGCCGGCCCCAGATCCGGCGGCCATGCGCGTCCTTGATGTGCTTCGACAGGTCGACCATCACGAGGTCCTTGGGGCGACCGAACACCGGGTACTGGTACTTGCCCTTGCGCTTCCGCGAGCCCCGCATCTCCTGGACGAAGTAGCCCGTCATCTTGCCGTCGACGCCCTCCTTGCCTGCGGCGGTCCACGGCACGAACTGCGCCTCGAACATCGCCCTGGCCGCCACGTGATCGCCAGCCTTGAGCCGCTGGGCCGCCGCGCACGCCTTGCGCCAGTGCTTCGCCTGGCCGCCGTGGCCGTCGTGGCCGACCGGGTCGCCATCCTTGAGCGTCGCCAGCTTCTCGCACGACCTGAGGAACGAGGGCACCGCCTCGGCATGCTTGTCAGCAGCCCAGCCCGGCAGGTCCTTCCACTCGAGCCGGGTCAGCGTCAGCTGGTCGTGCTTCGGCTCGGGCGGGTCGTCGTCGGCGCAATCGCAGACCGCGCTGCCACTCCCCGCCGCGACCGGCGCCGGCACGGTTGCGTCGGTGGGCGGTGGCGCGGGCGCGGCCGGTGCTGCGGGCCCGGGCACTGCGGACGGCTCTCCCGCCCCCGTGCAACTCGATCCGACGACCACGAGGAACGCGAACCATCGGAGGCGGGCCATGGCGAACGATGACAACGCCCGGCGCCGCTGGCAAATTCGCGCCGAAACGGAAACCAGCCACCGACGGCCGGTGGCTGGTTCAAGATCTGACGTTCGCGTCGACTAGAAGCGAGCGTTGACCTTCAGGTTCAGACCACGGCCATCCGCTTCGGCAGCGGCGTCCGAGCCCGCAAAGCCCGTGCGAATTACTGAAGTTCCGTCATCCGCTGAAAATGGAGTCAACCTTCGTGGTTCACGATCGGGGCTTGACAGGTGGGGAGGCCAGCCGCTATCTACTGCGCCCGTCCTGGGTCCGTAGCTCAGTTGGATAGAGCGTCGGGCTTCGAACCCGTAGGTCAGCCGTTCGAGTCGGCTCGGACTCACCTGAAAACAAAAGACGCGACACACCCCGGGGGCATAGCTCAATGGTAGAGCATCGGACTCTTAATCCGCTGGTTGAAGGTTCGAGTCCTTCTGCCCTCACTAACTAAGCAGCGACGATCGCTGCGTTCTGTTCCGCAAGAGCCGCGGGTTTTGCCACGGCCTTGCCACGAGCACCGAGCATCGCGACGATCCGCTTGTCCGGATCGATCTCGGTGCGCGCTGTTTCGTGCACGACGTCCGGCCACTCGCGAGCGTGGCTCTCGGCGACGTGGACGTAGAGCATCGTCTCGTCGATCCGCTTGTGGCCCAGCCACGTCTGCAGCCTCCATGGATTCACGCCGAACAGTGCGGCGTGCGTCCCGAAGGTGTGCCGTAGCGTGTGCCACAGCCGCTGCGGCAGACCTGCCTTGCGGCAGATCCGCTCGATCGCGCGAACGGCCTGGGCGTCCGTCTTCGCCGTTCCGTCGACGTTGCGCAGCACGAGCCCTTCGCGAATGATGCTCATCCGCTTGAGCGCGTCGCACAACGTCGCCGTCATCGGCACCGTGCGACGCGTGCGCCCCTTCGGCGTCCCCGTCTGGCCACGGCACGTCTGGCGGTTCACGACGATTGTCTTCGCGATCAGATCAACATCCTCGCGCCACCGCAGCCCCTTGATCTCGCCGACGCGAAGCCCGGCTTCCCCGGCCAGGCACACGGCAGCGTACCACTCCTCGCCCTCGGCTTTCGCCGCGGCGAGGAGCCGCGGATATTGCTCGAAGTCCCACGCGACGATCTCCGGGCGCTCGACCTTGTACATCCCGATCTTGGGCACCTTGCCGATCACCTCTGCATCCACCGCATACCGCAGCGCCTTCGACAGCACCGCGAAGATGTTGTTGATGCGTTTCTCGCCGAGCCCAAGTGCCACGAGGTGCGCGCGAAACCGCGCGATCTCCGAGACCGTGATTTCGTTGAGCGGCATCGTCGCGAAGCGAGGGCCGAGGTGACAATCGTAGATCGCGTTCTTCTCTCGCATCTCGCTAGGCTTGTTCTTCCGTGCGAGCACCCACTCGGTCCAGAACCTGCCTTTGAACCATTCCTCGAACGTCGGACACTCCTTTCGCGACGGCATGCGTTCCGGGTGCAGGCAACGCTCGATGTGATCGAGCATGCTCTGCTCCGCTGCCACCTTGGTGTTGATGTGATTGGGCGCCGAGCCACTGATGCGCTCGCGCGTTCCGTCCGGATAGTGGACGACGTGGCGATATCGCCAACGCCCGTTGGATGTACGTCGTACCGGCATAGATCAAGCTTTCCGAGTCGACGTGGCCTTGCACAGCGACGAGTCTAACCACGACACGAGGGTGCCGCGACGGAACAGGAGGCGCTTTCCCAGCCGCTGGTGCGGGATCACACCGCGCCCAGCAAAGTCGTACACGGTCGTGCGATCGACACCGAGAAATGCGGCCGCCTCGTCGGCGGTCATCACGTCGCTCGCTTCCGTGGCGGACGCGGCTCCGGTCACGGCGTCGCCGCGCAACACGCCCTGGATCGCCGCGACCACGCCGCGAAACACCTCGGCGGCGATTCGTTCCGTGAACTCGCGGGACTCCGCGATGGCTGCGATCTGATCGTTCGCGACCGACGGCTGCGCATGGAGGTCGCCAACGCTGGTTTCGGGCGCGCGCTTGGCGAGCCTCGTGCGCGTCACGACGCGAACCTCGTCTCGATCATTGGGAGGGTCATCCCGAGGCACCATGCGATCGCTTGCGCAGAGTGCGGCATCAGCACGGCGACGAGCGCACACGCCTCGTCGTCACGCCGCTCCAGACGGCGCATCACCTCGGGGCCGATCGCGACGAGGCGCGACCGTTCGCTCTCCGTCAAGAGGACACTGACCGCCTCCACCTTCTCGCGAAGCGACGCGGTGAACCGCGTCAGCAACTTGGAGATCGGCGCAGGCGCCTCCGGAGGGCGTTCGCCACTGGCGTGAGCATGACGCGCTGCCTTGGAATGCTGCACCGCGCGCAGCAGGTCGACGACGACCACCATGCAGTCGAGCTCGTCTTCGGCGAGCGCCATCACACGCGCGGCGTGTGCAGCCGATTCGAGCTGGTCGGCGTGTTGCTCAAGCCGCTCGCGAAAATGCGTGCCGTTCTGATGACCCTTGTTCTTGGACATATTTGCCTCGGTCTATCGTCTTCGGTGTGAGTGCTAGTGCATCGAGTGGCTGCGAATTTCGTCGACGAGCTCGCGGCAGTACTCGACCGCCAGCTCACCACTCGTCGCCTTGATCTTCGTGAGGAACTCCGTCTGCTGTTCTTCGGACCAGCGCGCGACGGCGCGCATCAACGTGTCGATCTCGTCGGGTGCGAGCCGTGCCTTGATCGCGAGCAGATGCTGGACGAGCAACGGGTCGGCCATGATCCGAGCCTGGAGCGACGCGAACCCGCGGGCCTGACCTCCGTGCTCACCGTTCGCGGCGCGCCTCGCATCGCCCTTGCTCTTCGCGTACTGGAAGTCGACGAGATCGCGGAGCTCGAAACCGCGATGCGCGAGGTCCGACTCCTCAGACATGGGCGGCGTTTGCATGGCGAGCGCTTTCATCTCGCTGGACGCGGCGCCTCCGCCCATCACCTTTCCGAGGACGAGGCCGGGCACGATCTCGACGGCCTTCTTCACGAGCGGCATGAGCAACTCGACGACTGGATGCGACTCGGGGGACGCGTGCTCGTAGTCGTAGTCGTCGTCGGCTACGTCCTCTCGGTCGACGGCCGGTGCAATCGCGAGCATCGAAGCGTTACGCAGGCCCTTGGCCGCGATGATCGTCTTCGCAAGGTCGACGTGCGAGTTGGCGACGATGCGCAGTGCATCGGAGTTCGTGCGCATCATCTGCGTCATCGCTTCGAGCGCGAAACGCAGGTCGGTAGGTGAAGCGCTACCGCTGGGACGCGACGAGGAAAGCAGCGACATCTCGGGCGCGCCTTCCGATGATCGCGAGAGCCCGGCGTCAGGTCCCACTTCGCCACTTGCTCGTCCTGGAGCTGAGACCCGACCTCGTCGAGCGCGTAGACCCGGTAGATGCCCGCGCCGCAAAGCTCGACGAGGTCGTCGCCGGTCGTGTCGAGCGGGAACCGGATGGTTTGTCCGTTCGCGCGGATCTCGCGCGGCCGGCCAGTGGTCTCGCGGCAGACGCGCCAGGCGGCGGTGCGCTCGGGCAGGGCCAGGAGGTTGCCGAAGGAATCGCGAGCGAGCGGTGGGTGGGTTTCGAGCTTGGGGGCGGTGGTGATCGACATGCCCCAACCTACGATCCACGCTCCGCAACCCTTGCCGGAAAGGAGATCCCGGGCAGAATAAGGCCGGTGAAAAGCGTACTTAGAACCTTCGGCAAACCCCACCTTGAAGCCGAGCTCGAAGGTCCGCAGAAGCCTTTCGCCACCCCTTTCGCGGCCGGCTCTCGGGCACTTGGGCGAGGGGTTCGGCGTGTATCGGCGCGGTGAATATGGGCAAGTGGCGCGCGCGCTGCGTATCGTCGACGCGCTCCGCGGGTACAAACAAGGCCGCTGGGTCAACGAGGTAGCCGAAGCGCTGGGCATCAGCGAACGCACGGTCCGCCGCGACATCGGCGAGCTTCAGGATGCGGGGCTCCACATCGATGTCACCAAGCGCGCGAATCGGGTTTTTGCGTTCCTCGAAGCGGAGCGCACCTACGCCCCGGTGTCGATCACGAAGCGCGAACGCTTCACGATGCTCGCCGTGCGGCGCGTGTTTGACGTGTTCGCTCGGACGCCATTCCTCGAGGACGTGCTCAGCGTCCTGACGAAGCTCGAACAGCGCATGACAGAGAAGGAGCGCGCGGAGCACGCAGCGTTTGGTGAGCAGTTCGTCTACATGCCAGACCACGGCACAAAGTCCTACGATGGAAAGGATGACGTCATCGACGCGATCCAAAGCGGGATCCTCAACCGGCGCATCGTGCGGTATCGCTATGCCGACGCGCGGGGACGCGCCGGCGCCGGTCACCTCGCGCCGTTCCGTCTTGCGATGTACCGTCACGGTCTGTACGCGATCGGTGGGCGGCTGAAGGAGCCGAGCGGTCATGTCGCGAGCGCGCCGCTCGGCGTGTTCGCGATCGAACGCTTCGTAGAAGCCGAGTGCATCCGAGGCGGAGAGTCGTTTACCATCCCCGATTCCTCGCCGCTACGAGACGTGCTCGAGGGCGCGTTTGGACCACACCTCCCCGATACGGGAGGCCCCCACGATGTGATCGTGCAGTTCGGCGCGGACAAGGCCGCACTCGTTTCATCGCGTGAATGGCATCCGAGTCAACGCGTGACGGTGCTGCCCGGCGGTAGCGTGCGCGTCGAGCTACGGGTGCCGAGCCTCGCGCCGATCGTGTCGTGGGTGTTGGAGTGGGGACCGCACGCCCGCGCGCTCGCACCCGAAACGCTTGTTACATCCGTTGTCCGCGAGCTCGAGGCGGCGCGTGCGATGTATGGGTGCTAATGGCCCGCGTTCTCCGTCGTGATCTGACACTCGACGGATCACGGCGCTTGTGGCGCGACCGGCTCGGCGTCGGCGGCGGGCGATCCGAGCCGGATCGAGTCGATGCTTGTCTCGCCAAGACTCGCCCACGATCTCGATGCGGTAGCAGTGCCGAGCGAAGCGATCGACGAGGGCGACGACGCAGGTGGCGCCAGGGAACGTGTCGCCCCACTGCTTGAAGGCGAGGTTGGTGGTGATGCTCGTCGAGCGCTGCTCGTGGCGGCGGCTGATGATCTTGTAGGGGATGTCGGCGACGCGGGTGTCGCACAGGGAGGTATCCAAGCTCGTCGAGACAAGCAGATCGGGGCTCGTGTAGCGGCGGAGCCGGCGCTCGAAGGCAGGCAACGATTTCTGGCCGAGCAAGTCGGCGAGTGCCGCCGCGAGGGTTAAGAACCGAACAGTGAACCCGGCGGCGAGTGCGGCCTGCGCGAGATTCTGCGCGATCATGGTCTTGCCGAGGCCGGAGCCGCCCCTGAGCAGGACGTTCTCGCCGCCGCCGCCGTTGACGAAGTCGAGCTCGACGAGCCTCTCGACGAGGGGGCGGTCGTTCTTCTCCGGGCGTGCCCAGTCGAAGCGGTCGTGGTCTTGAACGCACCGAGGCACGCGAAGCGCGTGCGGCGGGCGAGGTTGACCGCGACCCGCGCACGCTCTTCGAGATCGGCGAGCTGCTCGGTCGTCTCGGTCGTGCCGACGCGGCTCTTGTGGACGTGCCGGACGACTTCATCAGCAGCAGTCTCCAGATGCTATGATGAGTTCATGAGCGTGACGGCATGGGAGGGCGGGTTGTGACCCTGGCGTTTGAGCAGCACCCAGAGCGATCGCAAACGAACGAGAGAGTCGAACCTGGCAGGCCTGCACCAGCGAGCCGGCAGCTTGATCCGGACGCGCTTGCCCCCCACCCGAACGGGATCTTCGCCGGCCTGAAGACGCCGGAGGAAACCCGCGCTACCAGGCCGGGTGCGCCGCTGCATTTCGGCTCGGACGAGCACCAAGAGTACGGCAACGAGGGTGCGAAGCGGGCAGGTTACACGGGCGCCTACAGCCCGGGCTCGGGTCAGTATCCATTCGAGCTCACGCAAGGCGATATCTCGCTACTCGCGGGCGACCAGTTCGACGCGCGCGAGCCGGCGGCGGTCAAAGCGGATCCACGCCAGAAGAAGGAGAAGAAGGCGGGCGTCTTCGACAGCTTCTGGACGCTCGCGCGCACACCGTCGAGGAGTCCGGGCCGCCAGCCGGGCACGCAGGACGAGATCGTCTACGCGCTGCTGAAGGACGTCCCGGGCGACGCCCGATTCCAACCGGGCGGCGTGTGGGTGCACCTCGTTCCGATCTTCAAGCAGCCCGGCAACAAGGTGAAGGTCGCCGTCGACAACCGCTATCTGTGGTCCGCGTCGGTCAACTTCGAGCATTTCTCCCATCCGGGCGGCCATAACGGCCCGAAGGAGTCCGCCGACCGCGGCTCAGCGGGCGGCAGCTATAACGCGCTTCACGAGACCGCGCTCAAGCGTGCGTACGATGCGCAGCAGGCCGGGCAGGCCGTGAACGATGCCATGGCGCACGACGCGGCCGCCCAGCACTTTTTGCAGGACGGTTTCTCGTCAGGGCACGTGCGCACGCCACGTCGCGAGATCTCCGAATACTGGGATACGAAGTACCCACTGCTTAACGATCAGTTCAAGAAGTCGATCGCGCAGGAGATGGCGGTTTACATCAACGCGAACGAGACCAACGTCGCGACCGTGCTCGGTAGCGTGAAGGCGATCTACGAGGACATCCTCGCGCAGGTGGACGAAAAGGCGGGCGCGCTGCCGCCACTTACGATGGACCCGCTTGTTGGGCTGGTCGCGCACGATGTCGACAACGTCCAGGGCGTCTGGGTCAAGAACGAGTGGTCCTCGTGGCAAAGCTTCGGCGACGGCCACGGCGCCGTCCGGACACCGAAGGGGCAGGCCGCGCCGCCAGCAAACGAGACCGACACGAAGCAGCGAGTCGAAGAAGCCGTGACACTGAGCGTGCAAGACATCAACGCTGCCTACAGCGCACCAGCCGGGCTGACCGAAGCTGCGCTGTTCACGCACGTTCGTTCCAAGACGCCGTCGCCGGCAAAGGTGAAGGACTCGTATGGCGCCGAGCAGGCGATGCCGCAGGTCGACTCCTCGAAGGAGGCCAGCAAGCAGAACTGGAAGGCCGGCTCGCTGGTGGATTTGTGGAAGCTGCCCGTACGAACCGACGGCAAGGGCGGCACATACGGCGACATCATCGAACACAGCTTTCAGGATCCGGGTGGTGACTTTCACAAGGCGCTGAACGATTTCCACGACCAGATCGACGTCAAGCAGGACATCATCAAGAAGGGACGCCACGTCGGGACCGTTCACCCACAGAGGGCCTTCGACAGCGGCTTCCGGGATCCGCTGATCGACAAGCCGCTCGCTCGGCTGCAGAAGATCATCAACTTCAATCCGTCGGGTGGTCAGAACTATACGCGCGACGATTCATCGACGATGTCGGACCTGAATCGGCTCGACAAGCTAGGTGCCGAGAAGGCGAGCGATGCGTCTGGCAAGACCGAGAAGCCGAACAACAGCAACAGCGCGATCCGCTGGTTGAACGCCGCACAGCGTGCGGAGTACGTCAAGAACCTCGCCGGGGGCTATCTGGGGGATGACGAGACCCGCCGGATCTACGAGCTGTTCGTCTCGGCAAGCTCGGGCGCAGAGCGCCGCGAGGTGTTCAAGCGCGTCGAAGGCCACGCGTGGTCGGGCGACTTGACACGCAAGGACTCCACGCTCTGGATGGTATTCCTCGACGGCAAGAATCGCACCCCGTTTATCAAGATTATGAATCTGCAATAACGTGCGCCTCCTCCTGATCACGCTCGTCTCGTGCAGCGGCAACGGACCGAAGTCCCCGGCGCCGCTGGCACCCCGAGCCCTGTGGCAGGTCCGGGTCGACGTGCCGAGCGAGCTGAAGTTCAACATGCTCACGGTCGATGGCGCCGTGGCCGATCCGGGAGAGCGGCCGGCGCTATTCTTCCGCGAGGGACTGCACGCGCTGACGACCAGTGAGCGGGCCACACTCTCGATCGGTGCGGTGACATCTAGCACGCGCGTCGTGAGGGTCGAAGGCAAGGAGGCGTGGACGCTGACGCTGGCGAACGGTCGCAAGCTGCAGATCGCACACGATGTGGCACCTTCCGACGCGGCGTGGTTCGCCATCGACGGTGGGCTTGTGGCAGTCAGTGCAGCAGCCGAGACCACATTCGCGCGGTTCGACGAGGGAGGCACGTTCGAATGGTCGGCGCGCGTGGCGGCCGTCGGGGAGGGCGTCACGTTCCTCGGCAACGTCACGTCCCTCGGCCACGCCCACGGCGGTGTGGTGTTTCAGCTTAGCTCAGAGCGCGGCTCCGAGATCGTCGTTCTTAATCTTGAGCGCCGCACCGCGACGATTGCATTGCATGGGCACCCCGGCCGCGGCGTGCTCGCGGAGCGTAAAAACCAGCTCGCGATCGTAGGTAGCGAGCGGGTCGAGGTCTTCGATCTGGTGACCGGCAAGCGGCTGCGCGACCTCGTGCTCCCACCGTTCAGCAAGCGCACCGCGTACAGCGAGGACGCCACGCTGGGTTTCGATGGCGGTGTGATCTGGATGTACTTCTATGCACCACCTCCCAGAGGCGACATGGTGCTCGTGCTCAGCGATGAAAGCTGCGGCTACGACGTGTACGACGCGACCACGGGGCGACGGCTGCGAACGCTCGACAGCGCGACAGGCACCTGGAAGCGGATGACAGCAGAGTGCGCGGTGCGCGCGCTGATCGCGCAGCCCGACGGCGGTGTGGTAGCCGTGCGCGTCGACGGCCCGACCCAAGCTACAATCACGAAACTTGACCGCGCTCCCTGATCCTCGACTGCCGCGCGCAGCAACGCGCCCGTCGGTCAACCGTAATGCCTGCCCTCGCTTTCCGCCCCCTACCCCCGCGGTTCGGCGTGCCCCCCAAGGCGAATTCGGCCAGTTCGCGAGAGGCTTTCGCGTCCTCGATGCGCTGCATCGGAAGCGCTCGTCGAAAGTCCTTCCAGGAAATTGAACGACGCAGCCCGCCGCTACCCAGGCACCCTGGCTGCCGCGATGGGGGCCGCTGGAATCTACTATTCGGCGATCACGCGGCGGAGACACGCCGAGATCAACCAGCAACCGGGCGGTGCGATGATGTTGGCGCAGCTTGCATTGGAACGCCCGACCATGACCGTGACAGAGCTCGTCCGAACCGCAGGATCAAGCCGCACGCGTCGATTTCCTCCAGGTGGGTCGCGCGGCTTCCGGTTGCCGGACGCAGGCATTTCCGAAGTCGGTATCGTCGCGAGACCGTCGACGCCCTATCAATCAGATCACCACACCTGGATTCGCGCTGCCCTGGATCGCATGTCCTGCGCGCGATAGACTGCAGCGGACATGGGGCTTGTTGTCAACCTCGGACTATCGCGGTTCTGCTACTCCGAGCCGGATCGTTGCGTCGCGATCCTGGAAGCGCTGGTGAAGGGCGGCTATTCGAAGCGCCTGCGCGAAGTTGTCTGTGACGAAAGTCTGCCGGCTGCGCGACGATTCAGGACAGCGCGCATTGTCGAGGTGACCAAGAAGGCGACGACGTGGCTCACCGACGCCAATGCCGACTCGATCCGCAGTGCTCTGACCGTCGCATTGAAGAAGCACAGCGAGGACTCCTACTCGTGGGACGAGCTCGAAAGCCTCGGCGCTGGAGACATTCAGGATCTCGCGCTACATCTCGATGGGCCTACCAGGCCGTTGAGCTTCGGAAAGACCGACGTGACGATCTGCGACGACGTCAGCGTCAGCGTCATCGATCTCGTGAAGTCGCAGAAGAACTGGCCCGCGGGCAGCGTTGCCTACAAGCTCCACGAGCTTGCGAGGGCTCACCGGCTGATCGTACACAGCGCGTAGTCGGGCTCGGACTCTATGACTGGCGCGAAGCGCGTCCGCCTCCCGGCCATGTCCGCGCGCGAGGTCGTCTGCAACATGCGGAGCCTAGCGACGTGGCGGGTCGGTGCGAGCGAAGAACGTGTTGTGCGAGCACAGCCGCCTTCGGACTTCCGTGCTCAGGCATTTCGGCACGTGGGGCGAGGCCTTGCGCGCAGCGGTGTCGGTCTGCGCGCGCCGCGAGGTCGTGGGCGCAAGTCGAATGCGCCGCGAAGTAGTGCCGCGACTGGCGCACTTGCTACTGTCGGGGCGTGGCGGACAAGCGACGGGCACTCGATAAGCTCCTCAGCAGCGAGGCGCCGTCGGAATTTTCTGTCTACGGCGGCACGAAGGCGGAGCGCTATACCGACAAGGATCTCGCGCGGCTCGCCGAGGTTCCATCGCTGACGTCAGTCGATCTTCAGATGCAGACGTTCGCGAAGCTGCCGTCATCGCTCGCGGCGCTGCCGAATCTCGCGGTCCTTCGCCTGAATAGTTGCGGCAACCTCGAGTCACTGGCGGGCATCGAGAAGCTCGTGCACCTGCGCGAGTTGCATCTCGGTTTGCTGCGCGAGATCGATTTCAAGCGTGAGCTGCGACGCCTCGCCGAGCTCCCGGATCTGGCGACGCTCTGCCTCAACGGCCGCAACATCACGTTGCCGCCCGCCGCGGCGATTCCGAGCGTGATCGCGCTCGAGTTGTTCGATGGCAGACTCGATCTGGAGCTGGCGCTCCGATCGCTCGCGAAGCTGTCATCTCTCCGCAGTCTTCAGCTCGGCTGGGTATCCTCGTTCGCGGTCCCGGATACGGTCGCGAGTTTGCAACAGGTTCGTCAGTTGACGCTCGAGAGCCGTGGTGTGCTGACGCTCTCGCCGGCGATCGCGAAGCTCGTCAAGCTCGAGACGCTCTCGGTGGGCCGCTTGCGAAAGATTCCCGACGCGATCTTCGAGTGCTCCTCGCTCGTCGAGCTTCACCTTCAGGGGACGTTCAAGTCGATCCCTGCGGCGATCGGAAAGCTTTCGCGCCTACGCATCCTCGAGTTGCCCTGGCGCGGGCGCTACGAGGTTCCCGACGAGCTCTTCCGGCTGAAGCTGAAGTCCTTCGAGGGTCCGACGGAAATCGCCCGTAAGGTCGAGTACACCGTCAGTGCAGAAGAGGACGCCAACGAGCTGCTCGATCTCGAGTCGTACCAGTTCAAGTTCGGCGATCTCGACGCCGTGCTCGCGCGACTCGCGCACGCACCGAAGCTGACCTCGCTGTCCGTCGGCGGCGTGGACACGACGACGCTCCCTGCCGCGATCGGCAAGCTCGCGGCGCTCGAAGTCCTCGTTCTCGCGACGCCCAAGCTCGTCAGCGTTTCACCCGAGATCGGACGACTCGCCCGCCTGCGCGAGTTGCGCTTCAGGAGCGCGACCGAACTGACGAACGTGCCGTCGACGATTGGCGATCTCGCGTCGCTCGAGCTGGTCGATTTCCGGTCCAACCCGAAGCTCGTGATACCCGGTAGCATCGGCAAGCTCTCGAAGCTTGCGACGTTGCTCGCGAACACCGAGCTGCCCGACGGTATCGCGGGGTGCGCCGCACTCGCGACCATACGCTGGTCGATCACGACGAGCCCGTCAGAGCGCTCGCTCGCCGCGCTCGGCAAGCTCGCGGCACTTCGCGACCTCGCGATCGAGGACGCGAGGACGATCGACCTGGACGCAGTAGGACGTGCGCTTGCGGATCACCCGGTCGAACGCCTGGATTTCGGCCGATGCGCGGTGACCGGCGACGATCTCTCGAAGCCCTCGCGCGCTTGCGCGCGGTCGACGTAAGCGAGCAGGTGGCAGACAAGCTGAAACTCTGCTCCGGAAAATGGACGCGCACGTGTGGCCGCAAGGGCATTGCCCAGTTTCGTAGGCGCGTGCCCAGATAGCCCTATGCTGCAGCGCCCGTTCTTCTCACAGATGCGTACGGCGTTCTGGATGACGAGCCTCCGTTGCGCGGAGTCATCGTGCACCAGGTCAGCGACGTGCTCGCGCGCGCTCGCTCAACCGGGAGGACCTCCCACAGGCCGAGGCGCTGCTGCGGCTCTGCGCCGAGGATCGATTCGTGCTCTCGGCGAGGCGACCATGACCACGCAGGGGCGGTGGTCGACGCAGCGTAGAGGACGCCACCGCTCGCGGTGCACGCATGTGGCGCACGCGTCGAAGACGCGTGAGGCACAAATCCACCACGAGTACGCCACGTTCGGAGATTTCTCCCGACGAACCCAAGGTTTTCGGCAACCGCGGCGAGGTGGGTCCGATGGGACGCCTCATGAACGAGCCATTCGGCCTGTCGGCTCCGCCAACCCGTCTTGATTCTGGTGGCTTCGGGTGGCGAGTGGGCGGCGCGCTTATCCAGATACGAGAAATCGGAGCTGAGAGCGCGTACGCGTTGCCCGACCAACCGTTCGCAGAGCTGATCATCGGCTCCGCCGATGACTGCGCGATCCAGCTTCAAGGTCTACGCGGCTGGATTTCCCGGAGGCATGCGCGGCTCGTACGGGAAGGAGCGCTCTGGTCGATCCATGATCTTGGCAGCACGAATGGCACGTGGGTGGACGGTGCCCGTCGCTCGACGTTCTCGCTCACGCCAGGCACGGAGATCCAGATCGGCGACATCTCGCTCGTGAGCGAGAGCCGTTCGTTCGTGGCGCTACGCGGGCTCGTGAGTCGGCTGCTGGGTTGGGCAGCCGCGCAGCGCGTCGTCGTCGATCGAGCGCTTCGCGACCTTCGAGAGACCGCGTCGATGCAAACCTCACTGGTGATCGATGGAGAGGGTGACCTTGTTCCCGTCGCACGGCGGCTTCACGACGAGATGCTCGGGATCGATTCGCCGTTCGTCAGTCTCGATGACGAGACCGATGCGCGGCGGGCCGTGGCTTGCGCCGCCGACGGAACCTTGTGCGTGACGCGCCGGCTGACGCCGGACCTCGCCACGATCATCGTCAACGCCCGCAGCGCGAATCGCGCACGGATCATCGTGTGCGCGCCGGGCGATGACCGCGCCAGTTGCGCGTTGCTCGGTCACGCCGCGCGCCTCGAGATCTCACCGCTCGCGAAGCGGCTCCGCGAGCTGACGCGGATCGTCGAGGAGTGCGCCAGCGAGGCCGCGACCCACTTCGAGCAACCCATCACCGGGCTCCGCACCAGCGACCTGCGACTGCTGCGGTCTCTACCGTTCGCGGGGATCTCGGACCTCGAAAGCACTGCGTGGCGGTTGGTCGCGATCCGGACGCTCGGCATCACCGAGGGTGCGGCGCGGCTCGGCGTGACGCACGGGGCCCTCTCGCGCTGGGCGACGCGACGCTCGATCGTTCCCTAGCTCCGTTACGTCGCGCAGAGAAATCGCTCCGGGTTCACATGATCTGTAAGCAGCGCGCCAACGAAACGCATCGGTGATGAATCGACGTGCTCGATGTCGCGTGGGACCGAGGCTCGCGACGTCGCGCACGTCAGTGCTCGTGATACGAGGAGAGTGGTGATGAGAATGCCGATGTCACGCAGGTCGGGAATATGGGATGGGGAACGTTCCTTCGATGGCAAGATCGCGATGGCGAACAACCCCATCGCCGAGCTAGTCCGGAGCCTCGCGCACGAGGACGAGCCGGCGACGATCGTAGCCGCCGTGCGCCTCAGGCGCGCGCTGGAGATCGACGGTGTCTCGATCGCCGGCGCCGACCTCACGCGCGCGCGGCTCGCCCGCTCGATCCTCCGCGACGTCCATGCCGACGGCGCGAAGCTCGATCAACTCGAAGCAACCGGGGCGACATTTCTGTTCGTTCAGGCGGTGGCGTCATCGCTGCGGCTCGCGACATTCGACCGGTGTCTCGTCGAGCAGAGCGACTTCTCGCGCGCAAACCTCGAGCGCAGCACGTGGCGAAGTGCCAGCGTGTTCGGGACCGGTTTCGCCGGGGCTGCGCTCGCGGATGTTCGATTGGATGACGCTCTGTTCGTCGAGTGCGACTTTCGCGGCGCGGATCTGGGGACGGTCAACCTCGGACCGCGTTCAACCGCGTCCGGTGCCAGGTTTGTCCGATGCGATCTGCGGGAGGCGAGTCTGAACGATCGCGAGTTGGCGGGCGTCAGCTTCGTCGACTGCAAGCTCCACGGGATCCACGGCCGAGCGCTGGTCGGCAATGTGCAGATCCTGCGACCTGATCTGTCAGCCGCCGGTGACGGGACCAGGATCGTTAGCGCGACCGACGTCCTCGAGCAGCTTGAGAGGGGTTGGCCATGAGCTACGAACGCGGTCCGGGTCACCGTCCGTTGCATGACAACCGATTCGAGCGGGTCAGTGCAAATTCGGCCGTGCACCGGATGGAAAAGGCGCGATCGCCGCAGCCGGCATATTGATCTGCCGAGGAGAACGCAGTCATGCAGCGCCCAACTGCTCAGCTCGTCGCGAGCATCGAGCCGCTTGCCCGCATCCGCAAGCGCCAGCGAGTCTACGAAGACTGGGGATCCGCCGACAAGGTTGGGAAAGGCACTTTCTGAAGGCCACCGGACGCTGACACTTGTGCCATCGAGAGAACTTCTAAGCAACCACAGAGTAGCCCGGCCGACGCGCATCAGCACTTCAAGAAAAGGCGGAACCATGATCTCCGATCGCAAGGATCGCACGCAGACGCAGCAGTTCGAACAGACCGACGCCCAGCGATCAAAAGAAAATACGTTCGACGCATCCGAGCTTGAGAATACCGACTACGACGCGATCTGGCACAAGAACCAGGCGCCGGGCAACCTGGCTTTCGGCGCCCGCGAGCACCGGGACATGGGCAATCTGGGTAGCAACAAGGCAGGCGGCGACCGTGTCAAGCCGGGAATGGACCGCGAGAACCTTGGCAAGGACCAGCAGTGGGTCCAACTTGACGTCGACTACAAGCTTCAGTTTGGTGAGGTCGTCGCGCTAGCCGGCGATCACTTTTCCAGCATCGAACAGATGCGCGTGTTCGCCCGCAACAAGAATGGCGGCTCACACAGCCGACTCGAGATCGAGTATGCGCGCAAGTGGCAATTGGAAAAGGATGTCGAGTGGCATGAAAAGGACCCAAAGTACATCGAAGCGAAGGCGGCCCAGGAAAAACGCTATTTCGTCCTCGCGGGCGGAAACGAGGGGAAGTACAAGGGAAACGCCAATCACTTCACGAATCCGAAGGCAGGCGACACGAGCAAACCAACAGCCGCGAAAGCACTCGACGCTGACGTGCAATATGAGGAGTTTGTAAAGAACCAAGGTACACGCCCCCGCGAAGTAGGCTCCAACGCAACTGCAGCCTACCGAATGAATCATGTTAGCGCACTGATCGACGCTGCAATGGCCGGCAAGCAAGGAGCGTCGATCGACGAGGCGATGGCCACCGATGCGTTCGCCTGCCACTACCTGAGTGATTCGTTCGCGGCTGGCCACATAAGGACACCGCGGATCGCGGCCAAGGAGTACTGGGACGCCAAGGTGCCCATGTTCTCGTACAATCTTGTCGGTTACATGGCAGAGAGCATCGCCCGCTTCATGCGAGCGAACAAGGAGGATTTCGAGCAAGCCAAGAATCTGGACGCCGACAAGCTTCCCGAAAACGTATTGTGGAAGGGCGCGCGCGATACCGTTCGCGGCATCTTCAAGCAGAGCGCCAATCTGACGTTCGGCGACGTCATTGCCCTTGCGATTCACGATTGGGACAACAAGAAGGGCGTCAAGGCCCACGTCAATGGAAAGCAGGAAACCCTCAAGGGAGATGGATCCGCCGAAGCCTACAGCCCAACGGAGACGCTCGTGAATGCGGCGATCGAGGCAAGTGTCAATGAGGTACGGATGGCACACAAGCTCGGAGTCGCGAAAGAGCCCAAGGACGTCGTGACGTTCCTGTTCGATTTCGAAGACAAGTTGTTCCGGGCGGAGAGACACATCCCCACGACAACCCCGGAGGACCTCGCGGATGCTTCAAACCCGGAGCTCAAGTGGAAGTTCAGCACGTTCGAGCAGGTGTTGTCAGATTCGCGCATGCAAGAGGCCATCAAGGTGTTTCTTGGGGATAAGGCCGCGGAGGTGGAGAAGGTCAAGCGCACACTCTCGGCTGGTGAGGGACGCGCGGTTGATGAGCTGACGGGGAAGATGCGCGGAGATCCCCGGCCCATCCTGAGCAGCGTGATCCACTGGACGCCCGATACCGGGGGATGGGACATCTGGACGGGCACCGGCAGCGACACGGACGATCAGGCCCGCGAGTATGTCAAAGAGGCGAGAAAGACCAAGGGCGGACTGGCATCACTAACGGCTCATCAACGCGTTAAGTTGATCATCGATGTGATGAACGGAGTGGTAACTGAATCCGATGAGGAGACAGCGTGGCAGGTGCTGGACGCCGCGAGTCATGAACAAGCCAAGCAGGTCATTGACGCGATCAAGTGGGACGATCTCGCCAAGTTCTTCGATGGTGCCGAAGGCGGCAAGTTCAGAAAACGGTTCCCGAAAGCACAATGGGGCGAAAAGTGAAGGCGCGATGCATTTGACGCGAACGCTTCCATCCAGCGATCGTTCGCTCATGCTTCGATGCTTGATGGTCCTGTTTGCGACGTTGGTTTCACCGTCGTGCAAGAAGGACGAATCCAAACCGTTCAACTCACCGAGCAACGCCAACGTGAAGCGGTTGCAACTCGCGCCGATCTGGTTCGATAGCTTTCGGGAGGTCGACAAAATGGTAGCGAGCGGGCCCCATCTGTTTGGCGAATTCGTCCCGCGGGGGCCAGGCAGACCAATACCACGCGCCATCATCGGCGTGCAGATCGCCGGTGGGGAGACGGTTGCCAAGGATCGCGGGTGGTTGTTGAAGGCGAGCAATACACTAAGCAATGTGTTGATTGTCGACGAGGGCGATAGAGAACTGACCTATCGCGTGCGGCGGCTGGGTGAGAAGGGGGGCGCGGCCCTTCCAGCGCCAGATAACGCATCGTGGGTGTTTCGAGCCGCGGTCTGTGGAATCGATGTCGATCTCTGCGCGGTGATCCGCTGGTCGCCTCGCCCCGGCGAGCGTGTGTCCGTACACGGTGTCGAGCGTCTCGGTATTACCGTCGTGCATGCCACGAGCCTCAAGGCGGAGCATCAGGTCGTCTTGGAGGTCGCGGATGCGCATGCTGGAACACCTGAGATCGGTGGCGTTTTGGCCAACCCTGAACGGCAAGAGATCTATATTCTAGAGCATACGGCGAGTGGACACATTTCCGTTCAGGCGGTCGACCTGGTCGCGGGCAAGGCGTCCTGGAAAGCGACACTCGAGACGGGTGAAACTACCCCGAGCACGGCGCTAGAAATGGCGATTTCGGGAGACGGCAGGTTTGCAGTTGTTGGGAGCGGAGAGGTTCGCTGGCAGCTCTTTCAGGTCCAACGCCTAGCTGTTTTGGATCTGGTGTCGGGGAAAGTCCTGCACAACATGTTACCTCCGAATGACTGGAGAAACGGATTCTTCATGCCAATGCCCGGACGGTCGAATATCTTGTTTGTTCGGATCGGACTTTTCCGTTGGACCGCCGAGTCGCCGACCGTCTCGTTCCTTGGGGTTTCGAGCATTGACCCAGCAGTTGGTATGGCTGATGACGTATTCGACCCAGCAAGCGGCGCGCGGACCGAGAGCGAGCGTGAGAGTGCCCGTTGGCGAACCCCACGCCGGGGTGTGGTCCAGGGCAATGCGCTACTATTCCCTCCGGGCGGAGGGGCAGATGAATACCTTTTCGATGTCACCCCGGGAGACCAGCAGGAACGACGAGCTGCCGCCGTCGCGTCCTTGCTCGCTGAATGATTGTGTTTGAGTGGGGGAGTTCGCATGACGAGGGCCGATGGTCAGATTCAAGCGCAAGCGGAGTTGGTCCTGCGTCAAACATGGACGCTGGCCCGGCTAGGACTACTGCGTCAGGTTATCCGCCTGAAAATCCGGATGGATTTCGATCGTTTGTGAACTTCCTCCTCGGAGAGATCGCGCATTCGCAGCAGACATGATCAAAGGGGGAATGGCGAATCTGATGAATGCTGCCGCAACGCGGCGGCTGTCGGAGTACTTCGACCGCATCGGAAAGGTCCTCGTCAGAAAGGGCCGGCGTGAATCGTTTGCTCTCTACGCGGAGGGCATCTTCGGTGACGGCGAGCGGAAGAGCATCGAGCCTATCGCTGCCCGAGCGTGTGCAGATCCCGCCCGCGCTGATGCCGAGCATCAAAGGCTGCTTCATTTTTCGCTCGACGCGCCGTGGAGTGACAGCGATGTCCGCAGAGAAGCCGCGCGGTACGCGCTCGACGCGATCACCGCGCAGGAACCCGTTGACTCGTGGATCATCGACGACACGGGGTTCTTGAAACAAGGCAAGCACTCTGTCGGTGTTCAGCGGCAGTACACCGGGTCAGCAGGCAAGACGACGAATTGCCAGATCGGCGTCAGCCTGACGGTGACGACTCGCACGGAGCAGCTGCCGATCGATTTTGCGTTGTACCTACCGGAGTCGTGGACGGAAAACCGAGAGCGTCGGCGGGAAGCGCGAATTCCCGATGACATTCAGTTCGCGACGAAGACGGAGCTTGCACTGCAACTGCTCCGGCGTGCCGTCGACAGCGGTGTCCCCCCGGGTCTCGTCCTTGCGGATCAGGCCTACGGGAGCTCGAGAGAGTTCCGCAAGGCCGTTCGCGAGATGGGTTTGCACTACGGCGTTGCGGTTGATCCTCGATCGGTTGTCATGGTGTTCGATAAGCTCGGCCGCCGACGCGACGAGGTCATAAGCATCATCGACCTTGCCCACCGCATCGATGGGCAAGGCGGATTTCGCCGATGCACTTGGCGTGAGGGCACCAAGCAGGGCCTCTCGGCGCGGTTCGCGCTCCGCCGTGTCGTCCCCGCGTACGACCACGCCCAAGGCGGCATCGATAAGCGTGAGCCGGTATGGCTGTTGATCGAATGGCGCGACAACGAGGACGCACCAGCGAACTGTTTCCTGTGCTCTCTGCCCGGACGGCCGACGAAGAAGCAACTGGTGAGGCGGGTGATGCAGCGCTGGCGTATCGAACGCACCTACCAGGATCTCAAAGACGAACTCGGCCTCGACCACTACGAAGGCCGGCGATTTCCTGGCTGGCACCATCACGTCTCGGTTGTCCTGTGCTGCTACGCGTTCGTCATTGCCGAACGTGTGCGGCATTTCCCCCCCTCGGCCAGAAGGTCGTTGGAAGACGACACGAAGTCGCTCGCGGCCTGAGCGTCACTTCGCAGACAGCTTCGCCACCATGCGGCTCGCGATCGCGCGGGCCATCGCACGCTGGCTCCCTCGCTGTCCCGCCTGCCACGCACCTCGTCGTGCTGCCGCCCGCGACCCTCTAACGTGACGCAGTAGTGCTAGGTGAGGTCGTCAATGCGGGTCGCGCCGCAGGTTGGGTACCCGGCGACGCATCCCTCCCAGTCGCAGATGCGGCTGCGATTCTGAACGAGCTCGAGAGCAAGATCAGTGCGGAGACCCCGATGCGGTTACTGGCGAGGAGGTTCTCGCTTTCGTCCGTCGAAATGAATGTGCTTTGGCTGCTCGTTTCGATCGAGCTCGAGCCCCTGCTGGCGCGCGCGGCGCAAGTGCTCATGTCGCCCGGCATGCACGAGCTCAGCGCACAGATTCTCACGAGACTCGCTACGACCGAGCACCTCGAGTGCGACGGGAAGGTGCTCGAGCGACTTTCTCGTTTCGCACTGATCGAGCTGGACTCGGATCCTCACGTTCCGCTGTATCGGCGTGCGATACGGCCGAATGATCGGGTGATCGAGCTGGCCCGCGGCAGCCTCGACGCGACTGACGATCTCGCCGCGATCGCGCAACTCATTCCTGCAGCCGACACGCAACGCGAGACCGCCGAGATGGCCCTGAGTGTTCCACCCGAGCTTGTCCATGCGGTAACGATGAACGCAAGCGTGCTCATCGTGGCTACGGGGATCGAAGGAAGCGGCCGTGCGACCCTGCTTCGGCACGCAGCCTCGATTGCGGGCCGCGCGGTGTTGGCTGTGCGCTCGTCCGCGCTCGCCGTGGATCCAGCCAAGCTCAGCCGGCAGCTTCGCGCGATCGCGCGTGAGTGTCGGCTCTATGGAGCTTGGCCGCTTCTCCTCGATGTCGATGAGCTCGTGGACCGTACGGCGGCAGTCGACGTGGAGCTGATCAGCGGTCACGTTGGACCTTTGCTGGCGACCTCCCGCGAGGCGTGTACCTGGCGAATGACTCGACCGCTCGTGACAGTTCCAGTTGAAATGCCAGACGAAGGGCATCGCCACAACATGTGGCGGCGGGCGTTCCCTGCCGCCGGAGATGACGTGATTCAAGCCGCCGCGCAAAGATACGTGATCAGTCCGGGTCTGCTTGCGCGGGCTGCGACCTCCGTCGCAGCGGTTGCGGACCGACCGGACCTTGTTACGACCGACCACGTTCATCGTGCACTGCGCGTACACCTCGAACGGCGCCTCTCTGGGTTGGCCCAACGGATCGAAACCAAGCAGACCTGGGAGGATCTGGTCATCCCTGTTGACCAGTTCGATTTACTCATCGAGTTGGTCGCACGGGTTCGCCATCGACGCCAAGTACTCGACACATGGGGGTTCTCCGACAAGGTTGGTAAGGGAATTGGATTGTCTGTGTTGCTGTCGGGACCGCCGGGCACTGGCAAGAGCATGATCGCCGGCTTGGTCGCGAGTGAGCTCGGCCTCGACCTGTACCAGATCGACCTTTCTCGGATCGTATCGAAGTACATCGGCGAGACCGAGAAGCAGTTAGCTTCGCTTTTCGAAGCCGCGGAGTCAGGTCATGCAATCTTACTCTTCGACGAGGCTGACTCGCTTTTCGGGAAGCGCACCGAGGTAAAGTCGAGCAACGATCGCTACGCGAACCTCGAGGTCAACTACCTGTTGCAACGCATGGAAGCATTCTCGGGCATTTCGATTCTGACAACCAACCACGAGACCGCAATCGACACGGCGTTTCAGCGTCGCCTCGCCCTTCACGTACGCGTGCCGATGCCAGACAAGGAGCAACGAGCAGCCCTTTGGCGAGCAATGTTGCCCGATCGGGCCGCCCGCGCTGCCAAGCTCGATTTCGAGAGTCTCGCCGCGGAGTTTGTGATGAGCGGCGGCTACATCAAGAATGCGGTGCTGCGCGCGGCCTACTTCGCTGCGGACGAGAGAGTACCGATCAACCACATCCACCTTCGCCGAGCTGCACGCGCGGAGTACGAAGCGATGGGAATGATCACATTCCAGCATCCTTAACCGATGAAAGTCCATCGGCTTCCCGCCGCCCGGCTGAAGATCTGTGTGAGCGGCCCTTGCGCCGACGAGTGATGGCAACCCAGTGACAGATGTCGGGACCGGTCGGACAGGAGGCACCGAGGAGCACCCGTTCTATCTCGGGACGATCACCCCTTTGCGGGGAAGCAGCGTCTACCGAACGTTGTCGGGCCAAATCCTGGAACGTAGCCCCGAAGAAGGCGGATCTGCGTTGGTTTCTCGAGCCCGGAGACGAGCCGTAGCTTCTGTAGCTCACGCGTCAGATTTGACGCAACCGCGAGGACTGCCGGTCGAGTGGGTGGGCACGTGCGGCTCCAGCGCCGTGCCAGAACCCGAGCCGTCTCGAAAATGAGACAGAGAGAATGATCATGTCAGCAAGTCAAACTCGCTTCTTCTGCTTGCCAGATTTCGGGCGTTGCATTGGAATGCGCTCGATGGTTGGAACAATGCGACGGGCATGGGTGGGGCTGGTGGCGGCAGGGATTGCCGCGGTGATGTTGTTCGGTTGCGGCGGTGATGGGCCCGCGGCAGGCGACGACGACGACCCCAACGACGAGACGGGCGAGGTCTCCGGACGGGTCGTGATCTCCGGCGACCGACCGGTCGTCAGCGCAGCCGTGAAGCTCGAGCAGCTCGACTTTGTCACCGGAGCGGTGACGCGGGACGTCGGCGAGGTCGTCACCGATGCAGACGGCCGGTTCGTGATCCCGACCAAGACCGCCAACGGGATGATGCGGCTGACCTCCAGCGGCGGCATGTTTAATGACGTCGCGACCGGACAGACGATCGCGCTGGACGAGGCGGATCAGCTGATCACGCTCGTGGTCGTCGATCTGCTCGAGAAGCGTGCAGGCATCCTGATAAGTCCGATCGGCCACCTGATCGCCGTTCGCGCGATGTCCCAGAAGGACGCGCTCGGCGGCCTCGAGGAGGCCTATGACGACGCGCTGTTCCGGCTGTCGAAGCATTTCGGTGGCGTACGCGACTGGACCAACCTCGAGCCCATGGGGCTCGACCGACCCGCGACCAGCCCGACCGAGCCGTTTCGCGCCGGCTGGGTGTTGACCGCGATCAGCTTCCTCGCCCGCGAGATCGCGCAGGAGGCCAACGTCACCGCACAGGAGGTCAACCCCTACACGGTGACCAAGGGCTGGGCCGAGGACATCGAAAACGGCGTATTCGACGGCAACGACAACAACGACGAGACTGCTGGAACCGGGATCCAGATTGGCCTGTGCCCCGCACCGGAGAACTGCGGCACGCCGCCCGACGGTTGCGCACTTGCGTTCTGTCGCGCGCGCTGCGACCAGTACGTCAATACGCCGAGGTCGCTGCTCGGCGGCCAGATGACCAGCGTGATGGCGTCCGAGCTCAACAAGACGGGCCTCCGGCTCGCGGACGTGATCTCGATCGCCAACGAGCTGTCGTCCAACATCGATGGCGAGCTGTTCGGGACCGCGTGTCTCGATACGCTCGATCGCGCCGCGCCGATCGTGACGTTCGTCGAGATTCCGGCTGGCGCCCCCTACTTCGCCGGCACCAAGACGTTCAAGGCGACCGCGACCGACAACAACGTCAACGTCCCGGCGGTCTCCATCCTGAAGCCCGGCGGTGGCGTCTATCCGGACAAGGACAACGACACGACCAACGCGACCGCGATCATCGATCTCGACACCCGGACGCTACCGAACGGTCCCCAGGTCCTGCTCGCGCGGGCAACCGACCTCGCCAGCAACGTCGGATTCTCGGAGCCGCTCCAGATGATCATCGACAACCTCGACCCTCAGATCGCGTTCGACGCGACCGACTACTACGCGGACAGCAGGGGCTGGTGGACCGCGGTCGA
The DNA here is from genome assembly GCA_037720695.1 of Kofleriaceae bacterium. Taxonomy (GTDB): domain Bacteria; phylum Myxococcota_A; class Polyangia; order Haliangiales; family Haliangiaceae; genus JABFXX01. The sequence continues at coordinate 32,323 of JBBJLY010000015.1, forward strand.
GTCACCCATACTGCGCGGCACGATGGTCGAGCCGAACCCCGCCGCCATCAAGGCCGTCGTCGGCGCCAGCTCGTACACCGGCACGATCACCGGCAGCAACTGGAGCGTGCAGATCCCGAGCGGCGTGATCGATCACACAGGACGCGACGTGCGGATCGAGATCACCGATCTTGCCGGCAATGTCGGCACCTCGAGCCAGCGCGTGCTCTATGATGCAACTCCACCAGAGATGTCACTGGTCACTGCATCTGCCAGGGTATTCAACGAAGCGAGCGACTCGGTGTCGTTCGCCGCGAACGAGGACATCACGCACGCGCACACCAACGTGGTCCAGCTCGACGTCGCGCCCCCGAGCTGCCCGATGGTGACCAAGTTCAGCTACCTGCTCGCATCCGCCACCGCATCACCGGCACATGTCACCGAGACCCCCGCCGACAACCCACTCCTCTATCCGTTGCGAGTGGCCGACAACGGCGTCGGCGTCACCCCGATGACGACCCAGTACAAGGTCATCCGAAAGCACCCAGGCGGCGACGTCGTGGTCCGTGACTGGACCGCGGTCCCTACCGGCGGCAACGGAGGTCCCGGCACGCTCATCCACAACGTGCCATTGCTCGACGGTGTGATCGCTGGCCTCGCATCGAACGAAGGTACCTACTACGTCGACTTCCGGGCCACCGACAGGCTGCAACGCACGGCATCCACCAGCCGCTGCTTCGAACTGAAGCTCCGCGCGCCACCGCTGCACGTCAGCCCGGGTGGTCCGGCGGCGGTCCACATATGGCGCTCGACGATCACCTTGACCGGCCCCACGACGCGGATCGCCAGGCGCCTGATGGACCCCGCCTCGAATGGCGCGGCTCTGGTCGAGCAGCGGTTCGTCAATGCCACCACCAGCACGGTATACCTGACCGTCAACACGACGCGGCCGGCCTGTTCTCCGCGCTGCGCCGCTTCACCTGGGACTGGTACCCGGCGACAACACGCTCCGGCAACGGATACTGCAACCTCGGGCCCGACGGCGGTGATCCTGGCGTATGCGTGAGTTTCCCGCCGACTAGCCCCTACCGCAGCCCGCTCGCCGCAGCGCCAGGGCACAACGCCGACCCCACGGATCACCTTGCCGTACGGGTGTTCCCCACAACCGCGGACGGCGTGATCCTCGAGGCCAACGAGCTTCCCTGCCTCGGCTGCAACGCGGAGACCGACGCGGCACCGAGGTTTGCGATCCCTCCTCGGTCTGCCAGCGGCGCGCCGCTGTACTTCACCGTGATGGTGATGGTCCGTGATCTGCCGGGACTCGCTCCGACCGATGGCGCGCGGCCGGCCGCGCCTCCCTTCGAAGACCGCCCGCTCGGAACGGGAAGGTACGAGCTGCCGACCGAGTTCGAGACCTGCTCCGCAACAGTGTCAGCTCCGCAGAACCCCCAACACCCTCTGCGGGAACGCTGCACGCAGTTCACCAACTACAAGCATGCCAATCGCATCACAGGCGTGTTTCTAGGGATCAGTGGGGATACAATAGTGCAACTCGCGGCCTCACCCACCGCGACGTATGCGAACCCGCCGTCAATTGGGACACTGACAAAGCGTCCGCAAGGCGAGTGGAAACTCGGCGACTTCAATCCATGAACGAGGAACTATGAGAATGCTCCAGACGACACTAACGCTACTTACGGGCGCTATCATCGGCATCGGGCTTGTCGTCGCATGCTCGGATGATTCACCGGGGACGGCCGACGCAGCTGAGTGCAACTGCCCTGCAGCGGAACCACCAGTCCCTGCTCGGCTCATGGAAATCAAGGCGACATCGACGATTGCCGCGAATTCAGCGAACAGCGCCGGTGCGAGCTGCCCACCTAACAGCCGGTATATTTCAGGACAATGTGGCTACCCGGGAGGTGCCAGTCGCGATGCCTACATTCAGCTGTCCCAGCGCAACGCAGCGAATCAGCATATCTGCACATTCCAAAACAACGAGCCGAATCCAATTGAGGTTGAGGCGGTCGTCTTGTGCCTCGTGCCGTGACAGGAGTCCTATATCCCCGCGGCTCCCGGGAAACGGGCGGCTCTCCAACGACAGTGTGACTGGCGGGTCGCGGTCTCGGACAGCGCTATTCTCGTTCGTTCCGTGACACCGACTTGCATCGCCAGCTCTGGGCTTGAGAAGCCGCAGACCGTCGACCGCCCGAGCTGGACGTGAAACAGCAACGCGTGGACGTCCACGTCCACCCTCCGGCGATCGCGGCGCCGGCAGTACGCGATAGCGATGATTGGAAACTCGGCGACTTCACTCCATGAACGAGGAACTATGAGAATTGGACAGACGCCGATGACACTCGAACGTGGCCGAGTAGCGCTGCATGTCGCCTTTTCGCTCATCCCGAGTTAGGAACCATGAGAGGGTCTCTGCCGCTAACGCAAGGAGTGAACCTTTGAAGATATCGTGGGAGTCCGCCGCAGGGCTCGCCCCGCGGAGCGTGGTCTTGCGAGTTCAAGAACAACACCGCCAACTCGGCTGCCATCAAGGTCATCGCGTTCTGCCTCGACGTGGCGCCCTGATAGGGGCCCAGATGCGACCCTGGATCGTCCTTATCGTCACCTGCGGCCTTGGACTGGCTGTCTCAGCAAGCGCACAGCCCGCGCCGAACAAGGCCGAGGCCGAGTACCTGGTGCCGCCGCAGGGCGGCGCGTACGAGGTGCCGGTGCACGTTGGCGCCGTGTGCATCCTGTCGTTCCCAGAAAAGATGGCGAGCAAGGCGCTCGCGAGCTCGCCAGACTTCGAGATCAAGGTGTGGGGCGACGACGGCGTCGCCGTTCGCGCGATCAACAACAAGGTGACCACGTCGACGCTCGCGCTGGCGACCAGCTCGGGCGGGATCAAGGTCAACGTGACGCTCAAGGTCGTGCCGCGGACGCAGCCCGGGCTGACGCTCGTGCGGTTCAAGGCCGCGTCGTCGGATCAAGCGTTCGAGGCGCTGGTCAAGGCCGAGGTCCAGAAGCGGATGGCTCCGATCGCGGCCGAGCTGGCCAAGGCGCGGCAAAATGTCGACATCCAGATTCGTGACCGCGCCGATGGGCTGGTTGCCGACCGGCTCCTGCGGCGCAACGAGCTGGTGCGGCTCGAAGCGCACGAGCGCAACGACGATCACGTGATCGTTCACGTCCGGCGCGGCCAGCTCCTCGGCGAGGATGGCTACGTGATGTTCGAGATCGAGAACCGGTCAGGATCGGCGTACCGGCTGGCGGCCGTGCGGGTGACTAGCGCGGGTCGCGACGTGGCGGGGCCGGCACGGATCGCATCGACGACGGTGGACCGGGATCCCTCCGTGATCGGTGTGGTGCCGGCCGGGACCACAGCACGTGGGGTCGTCGTCGTGCGCTCGGTCGACTCGGTGCTCGGCAAGCCGCTGGCGCTCGAGCTCGCCGGGCCCGACGGTCGTGGCAAGGTCCTCGTCGAGCGCGGCATCGTCTTACGATAGGGGACCCGAGATGAGCCTTTGTGGTGCCTTGGACGGCAACCGGTTGGCGGAGCCGAGGGTTGTCCTGGTTTCGGTAGACAGAGGTGATGGAGATGCGCAGGTTCGGTTGTCGAGCAAATGCCAGGTACGCGCCGCTGGCTCTGGTTGCCGTCGCGTGTGGAGTCAGCAGTGCGCGCGCAGATCGATACGAGGCAACGGTTGCGATCCGCCCAGTCGTCTCGCTTGCTCGGCTCGCCGAGGATGGGGCGCTCAAGCCTGCGAGCGTGGTGGGCGGAGGTTTCGCAGGTGGCGTGGCCTGGGGGCTACGCAACTGGCTCGATGTCGACCTCGAGCTCGCGGCGACCACGATGGCCGAGGCCCGGTACCCGGACGCGATGGTCCGCGTCTCGGACAATCTCGTGGCAGGAGAGCTGCGGCGAACGACCCGGATCGCGCAGCTGCGCGCTGGGGCCACGATGCGGCTCGGTGTCGGCTGGGTACCGACCGTGCACGTCGGGCTCGGCGCGGGGGCTCGCGCACGAACTGCGGCGACGCTGCGGGTCACTTCCGGGGGTGGGATCGACCTCGCGCCCGACGATGCCCCGGCCGAGCTGACGCTCGATGTCGTCGCGCTGATCAGGGTCGGCCTCGATCACCGGATCACCCGGCGATGGACCGTTGGGCTTGCCGCCGGAGCGACCCAGAGCTTCGGGAGCGGCGCGCCGGATGTGCAAGTGCTCGATGCCGCAGTCTCGTTCGCGTACAGCTGGTACCCGCTGTGGTGACTCCTGGCGCCCTGTAGTCGACGCGCGCCAGGATGGCGGAGAGCACGAGCCGACAACGAATCCAGCGCGATGATCTGCGACTCGTCAGCTCGTGCCTCCCGCTGCCGAAGGCCGCGCGGATCAGGCTCGAATCGGGCCAGTCGCCGGCGGGGAGATGTACTGTCGCTCAGCACGCGGCCGTGATTCGTCGAGGGTTAGATCACGACGGATAACGCGGCCGTCAACACCCGTGGGGCGGTCGACGTAGGCGGCTTTGAAGAGGACTGATTCGGGCCGGGATCACCCGAGCTGTAGGGCCTCCTCGACACGACGTTCTGTGCCCGTACACTTCTCGAGGGGGAGACTACATGGAGCAGGACCAACAGAATTGCGAACCGAGTGATGCGACGTCCGGGCCAACGTCGCCCGGGACAACCACCACGCCCGATGAGACCACGCCGCCGGATGCTGTGAACATGAGAAGCGCAGGTGCCAGAGGCTGGGCCACGCGCGCACGTAACTGGGTTTCTCCAACAGCCAAACGTGCAGGCAAAGTGTTTTCTCCAACGGGCTTTGCCGCGGTGGGAGCCGTCCTGGCACTCTGGCAGAGCTGTGTGACCCAACGGGGGTTGGATCAGATCCGAGCCGAGTCTCGCGGGGCCGAGCGTCGGGCCCGCTACCAGGCCCTCGACTCTGCGATTCTTACGGTTGGCGATTTTCAGCGGGTGCTCGGGGACTGTCTCCAAAAAAGGCGCGAGGTCGAGGAATGCAGTTCTGCACTGTACGACCTACGCGCCGAAACAAGGGCTGCCGCGCGCGATCCTAATCTCGCGATTCACTACCCAGACATCTACGAGTGGATGAACGCCCTGAACCTCTTTGCGGAGACTCGCAACGTCCCAGAGGCCGTGCGAACCTTGGCCCTCCTGCGCATGGTGGTCGATCGCGCTGAGGACCAGCTGCGGGGGCCAAGCCGCATCACGGATGAAGGCTTGCGTGGTCCGCCGCGAGCGCGCCGCCTCTGGGACACCCTCGCAAGCGGCGATCTACAAACGGACTTGCGGCTGCTTCAGCGATTTCCACACGCGCCCCAGATCGACAAGGACGCCAAACCCGGTGACACGCGCGCTGGCAGCGCAGGCGACTAGAACGGGGGGATGGCGAGTGACCGCAGCAGCCGACTGCCTGGCCGTTGCAAAACTTTGCCACGGCGCAGCCGATCCGGCCAGACCAGGCCAGACCAGGCCAACCGAAGAACCCAGTAACTTATCGAGACATCTGCAAGGCCACGCGACTCATGAGAGTTTCGTGTCGTCCCGATAAGGTTCGAGTCCTTCTGCCCTCACTACGTAACCTGACTGCGTGAAGCGGTGTCCGTGATATGGCCGCGCCTTCGGTAGGGGCTTGACGATCAGATCGCGAACGCGGCTCGGATGCCGAGCGTGCGAGAGTCCGATGAGCTTCCCTTGCCGAGCAGGTTGGGGAACGAGAAGTCACCACCAACGGTGAGCTTCTCGCTGACCTTGAAGCTCGCACCCGCCTGGACGGGAATGGCGAACGAGTCGGCAAATCCGTCGAACGGAGCCGAGATTCCGGAGTGCAAGTAGACGCTGAGTGTGGTGCTGATGTCGAACCACAGCCACGCCGGGAGATCGACCGCCTCCTTGTTGAAGTCGCGCTCGGTGAGCCCCACGAGGATGCGCGGGTCGAACGCCAGGGTCAGGTTCTTGCCGATCGAGAGTCGCCCGAGCAAACCAGCGCGGAGCTGGAGGGTCAGCGCGTCGAACGACAAGGCATCGACGCCGCCGTGGACCGCGAGGCTGAGCGCCTCGTTCTTGAGCCCGAACAGCACGTCGAGGCCGACGTTGTCGTAGACCTTGGGGCAACCTTTCTCCTCGCCGGAGAGGCAGATGCCCGAACCCGCCGTGATGACGATCGGGGCGCTGCCCATGACCGGGATCGTCGCGGTTCGCACCGCCGGCCGCGGCGTCCACGGCGTCGTGCCACCGTCATGGACGACGCCGATGCTTAACACGTCGCTAATGCCGTACCAGATCGATGGAGCGAGCGAGATCGGCTCCCCTACCGCGCCGGATGACATGCCGATGTTCAGCGTCGAGCCGGCGATCAAGATCTTGCCGGCACCCATCGACAGCGGCGGCAGCGCGCCTGCGGGTGCGACGGCGTCGGCATCGGGAGACGACTCCGGCACCGCATTCGGGTCGGTGGTGGTGGTGCTGTCGGTGGTGGTCTCGACGGTGGCGCCCGCCTCACCATTGACTTCGGTTCCGGTACCATCGGCTGGCGGATCGGCAGACTGGGCCATCGCAGTGGCACTCGAGGCGACAACAAGGGACGCCGTGAACAACATCTTCGACAAACGGTTCATTTAGATTCTCCAGAAAATGTGACGGACGACGGAGGCATACGATGAAAGGAATCGTAAGGCTTCGCTCCCACTGGCACCAAATTTCTGGGCGAGCTGGCAGAAATTGGCACGTTGGGTTGAACTTATTGCAAGTTCGTTGCTCGGTGATTGACGACCCAGGTTCCTCGGTCGTCAGTGACCTCGGAGGCCTTACTTCAACGTGAAGGCGAGGGCGTCATCGAATCGAGCACTCGCGCCGATGTCGGCGCGCGACGTCCGTCTAATATGCGGACACGTACATGAAGGCGAGGCACATCTCGTCGTCGGTGCCCTCACCCCACGTGATCGGCTGCGTCGTGGTGGTTGTGTCATGCACGCACTCGATGCGAATCGTGTCGCCGCCACCGATGATGTGGGGTGCCCCGTCGTAGAAGTAACCCTGCTGCCAGTTGAAGTCCCACCGCGGCACATCGGCGAGGCACTTCGTCTGACCTGCGTGATCGGCCTCGACGCGCAGCGTGCGCCCGAGCGTGTGCATGTGCGGGAACACGCCCCACACGTTGTACTGGCCGAGGAAGCCGGGAAGCACGTACTCGTTCTCGGTGCGGACTGCTGGCATGCCTGGCGGCAAATAGAGATCGGGCGCCGCGAGCAGATACAGGAACGATGGCTCTGGAACCGTCGGCTCGATCATAAGGTCGACCGAGGTCAGATCGGGTCGTGGCCCGGCGTGGTTGTGATAGTGGATCTGTAACACGATCTTCCGTGCCGCCTTGAGTGGAAGCCCGGTACCTGCCGGATAGCTCGCGACGCGAATGCCCGGCGCCCACACGCCGATCAAGCTCGCGGCCGCGGCGGGGCCGCCGAAGCACGTGTAGCCAGGGCCCGGGCTCTGGGCGTCGAGCGTCGCGAGCTCGGCCTCTGCGGCGGCGGTGTTGACCTGGTACATCAAGATGTGGTGAACAACCTCGGGCTCTCCGGGCCGGACCTCGAAGCCGGTCAGGAAGGCGTCGCTGGCGATGCCCGGATCGACGACGAAGCATCGGTAGTCATCGTCGAGCTGTGCGTCCGCGGAGTACGGCTCCGCCATCGACGCGGTCGCATCGACGCGCGCGAGGCCCGGTGGGGACGGCGGCAACGGTGGCGCCGCAGCAGGATTGCCCTCGAGCTGATCGCCGCGCGCCCAGTCCGCGACGGTCTTGATTTCGGCGTCGGTCAGCCAGCGCGCATGTTGATACGTGTTGCACTCGCCCGAGTTGTCGGCGCCCCACGGCGGCATCGCTCGTGTGGTAACTGCCGCCGGTATGCCGGGCGCGACCGCACGCGCGTCCTCGTAGGTGACGAGCTCGAACGGACCCACGCCACCTTCGCGGTGACAGCTCACGCACTGCGCGGCAAAGATCGGTGCGACGTCCTCGTAGAACCGCGGGCCAGTTCCGGTAATCGGTGCGTCGGGCATGTCGCCCGCGCGGTCGTTACCGCAGCCGGCGGCGAGGAGGAAGAGCGCGATCATCGTTGAGACCCGTGACATCTACGCTGGAATAGCAGGGCGTATGCCCGCGCAAGTTTGTGGTGTTCCGCGGCAGGTGTTGGGAATGGCGACGCAGAGAGTTCTCGGAATCAGCCATCGCGGCCGCGGGGGGCCTGCTCGCGGGCCGCGGCTCGCGGTCAGGCGACGCGTCGCGACCAGGGCGACAGGTCCGTCGGATCACGTTGCACCGCTGGCTCGGACGCGGTGACCGCATCGGTGGGCGCGGTCGCGGCGTGGAATGCCACCTGATTCTTGCCCGAACGCTTCGCGCGGTACATCGCGGCGTCTGCAACCTTCAGGAGATCCTCCGGCGTTCGAGCGTCCGCCGGAAACAGACCGACGCCAACGCTCGCCGACAGCGCTGACTCGATGCCGGCGTACGGCTGGCAGAGCTCACCGAGGAGCCGCGCGGCGACCACGCGGACAGCCGCGGCGTTCTTAACCTTTTCGAGCACCACGACGAACTCGTCGCCGCCGAGGCGCGCTGCGGTGTCCACCACGCGCACGGCCGACAGGATCCGGCGCGCGGCTTCCGCGAGGACCTGATCACCGGCCGCGTGTCCGAGCGTGTCATTGACCCGTTTGAACCCGTCGAGATCGAGGAACAGGAGCGCGACGGTATCGCCGTCCCGTTGCGCGCGCGCGAGGGCCTGCTCGAGCCGATCGGCGAGGAGCCGGCGGTTCGGCAGGCCAGTCAGGCTGTCGTAGTTCGCCAGCTCGACCAGGATCTTGTCGGCACGTTGGCGCTCGGACTCTCCAAGGTCGATCGCGCGCGCTGTCTTCCAGGCCAAGGCGAGGCCGAGCACGACCGTCATCCCGATCAGCATCGCGACGCCGAATGCCTGCGTGTAGAGCCCGGCGAGCTCACCCTGGAGCCGGAGCCAACCGAACGCCGGCGGCCCGATGACGATCGTCGGCAGCATCATGCGGATCACGCGGCCGCCCGGGCTGCGACGGGTCACCATCGCGATGATGCCGGCCTCGGGCGTCGTGCACAACACGGCAACACCGACCATCACGAACAGCGCCGCCGTGTGCAGCGCCATCGGGATGAACGCTGCGACTCGGATCAACGAGGTCACGCTATACGCGTATCCGAGCAGCGCGATCCCCGACGTCAACAACACCATGACCACGGAGACCTGCGCCCACTTGATGCGCCTGCTCACGAGCGAACCCAAGGCGAAGCCAAGCAATGCGAAGTTGAGCGCCGTGTTCGGCGCCATCCGGTTGGGTTGAGGTCCAGAGATGTCGAGCCGGGTCGAGAACAGGATCTGATCGAGCGCCGGATCCCATCCAAAGATGTACGAGCTCAGCCGGACGACCCCGATGCTGCCGATCACGAGCGCCACGCCGACGAACCAGCCGCGGCGCAACCCAGTCGCACCGACCGGAGACCCGACCAGCGCCGTTCCGATCAGGACGAAGCAAACCGCGGTCAGCGGGTTCATCGCTGTCAACCCTGGGACCACGGCGATCAACCAAGAGTTGCCCGTCGCCCAACCGACGAGCACCGCGACCGCGATCGCGATCGTGGTCCCGGCGCATCCAATCCTCGCGATCTGGACGGTGCCCATGTCGGCATGGTTCGGCCATTCCACGCGTTTGTGGACCACCGCGGTTGCAACGAGTGGGATGGGCTCATCGCGTCTCTCGTGATCGCACCTGCGGTCGATGACACCTGCATGGAGCCAATCTCGGGCGCATGCCCGTCGTTAGAACATCAGGTCCGGGTCGAGAAGATCGCGCAGGACTCCGCGAAGCAGCAGGGTCAACAGGCGGTCGACTTGATCGAGCAGGCGACGCCGCCGGTCGGCCCGGACGGGCAAGGGAGGCACGTCAATCGCTACGCTTAGCTGCAGCCGCCGCAAGCGCGCTCACAATCGTTACGCCGCAGCCGAGTACCAGTTGCGCACCGCGCTGCACAATTCGCGAAAGCTCGAGGTCCGCGGCAGTCGGGGTGGAGGGTCGAACCGAGTGGTGCTCCCCCACCCAGGATGCGCGGACCGATGTAGGTGGTTGATTCCACGGTGTGTTCCGGTGGCACAAGCGTTGCTGCAGGATGGAACATGAAGTTCCTTCCCCTCGCGCTCTCGCTGTCGGTCTCGATCCTGGGTGCTTGCGTCGTCGGTGAGGATCTCGAGCATGAAGGGGACGAGCAGGACCTCGAGGTGCTGCACGATGAGGACGCGATCTATGACGATGGGCCACCGGGTGCGCTGAGCGCGTTCAACGCTGGTGGTTGGGTGCTGCCCGCCGCGATCCGCGCGATCGGAGATCAGCAGTCGGTCGCCTATACCGGTGCCGGTGCCTGGGCCGGTGGCGCGAACTGCGGTGGCGGCCTGCTCGCCGGCACGCGCGAGGTTGGCGACTACGTCAAGGCGACCTACGCGGGCGTGTCGGGCTACGGCGGCTACGCGTGCCGGCAGAACACGGCGAACAGCGCGGAGCTCTCGGTCCACGGCTCGGGCCGCGCGATCGACATCATGATCCCGCTGAAGGGCGGCGATGCCGACAACGCGGCCGGCGATCGGATCGCCAACTTCCTCGTGCAGAACGCCGAGGCAATCGGCATCCAGTTCATCATCTGGGATCGCAATGACTGGGGCGCGAGCCGCTCGCTGCCGAAGCAGCGCGCGTACGGCGGACCCTACGCACACAAGGATCACATCCACGTCGAGCTGACGCCCGCGGGTGCGCGCCGGATGACGCCGTGGTTCTCGGACAACACGCCGGCCCCGCCGACCTCGAACACCGCGACGGTCAATGCCAGCGCGCTCAATCTGCGAAGTGGCCCGTCGACCGCGTACAGCATCCTGACAACGATGCCGCAGGGCTCGACCGTCACGATCGTGCAGGGTCCGTCGAACGGCTGGTACCGCGTCACGTATCAGGGCAGGACGGGCTGGGCGTCGGGCGCGTATCTGTCGCTGTGAGAAGCGCCGTCGCTATGGGACCGGACCGGTGATCCCGTAGCACTCAGCCTCGACGTCGCACACGCCGCCTCGGACCTCGCACGTTGGATACGTTGTCACGGCGAGCGAGTTGTTGACGCTACAGCAACACAGCGCACCTGGCTTGGAGTCGACGGGCGTCGGTGGCGCGAACACGGCTTCGCTCGCACGGCTGGCGGAAATCAGCGACGCGACATCGAACACCCACGTGTTCTCGCCCATCGACTCGCAGACGTCGTGCCAAGGATCCGCGCAAACGTAGAACGGCAGCGCCGTTGGAGCGATTCGATCGCGTGCGCTCTCGGAGAGCAGGTTTCGATCGGCGGCGACCACCGTGTAGCCAATCCACGTCGGGCAACCGCCCGCAGGCAGGCTGATCTCCAGTGCCCCGGCGATCAGGCTCCAGCCGACCTCGGGTTTGACGACGGCTGAGCCGCTCGGGCACTGGTCGGCGACGCGACCGCGATAGCGATGCGGGCCGAGCTCCGCGAGCTTGTACGTGGGATCCGCGTTGCGCTCGCGCTGGTGGCGCGCTGGGTCCGCAGACGCAGGGAACGAGATCGGACGCATTGGCATCGCACCGACCAGATCGGTCGATTGCGTGGGCGCGGGTGGTTGGGCAACCGGCGCAACGGTCGCCGGTTCGGCGGTGAGTGGGATGGCCGGTTGGCCGTCGGAGCGGCACGCGCCGACGAGCGTCGCCAGCGCGGGTAACGGCGCGGCAACGCTGGCGAGAATGACGAGGCTGCGAAACATGGGAGCTCCTGTAAGGGGTGCCCCTTGACGAGCGTGCACGGCTCGATTTGCACGAAATCGACGCGTCGCTGTTCGTGAGGCTACTCGGCTGCAGGCGGCTCGTGCGGGATGATCGGCACGCCGCGCGCGAGCTCCTCGCGAAATACGACCTCGGTCTCGACGGCGGTCGCGCCGATCTCGCCGGCTCGACCGCGCTTGCCGAGCGCGCCGTCGCTCCCGGAGCTGCCGTCGCTCCCGGAGCTGCCGTTCCTGCCCGAGCTGCCCGAGCTGCCCGAGCAGTGGCTGCCGTCGAATTCGTGCCGGAGCCACCGCTGCCTCCGCTGCCGCCGGAGCCACCGCTGCCACCCCGCCCGCCAGCGCCGCCCGGTCCGCCGGCGCCCGGCGCTCCACCCTGCGTCGCGTAGCTGAGCACCCGCACGAGCTCGGGAAACCGCGCGTCGTAGCGCACGGACACGGTGCCGCCATCGCCGCCGTTACCACCGTTGCTGCCATCGCCGCCGCTGCCGCCAGTGCTGCCATTGCCGCCGTCGCCGCCATTGCCGCCGTCGCCGCAGCCGGAACCCGAGCTGCCGTTCGAGCCGCTGCTGCCGCTCACGCCCGAGGAGCCACTCGAGCCACTCGCTCCGTCGCCGCCGCGACCGCCGCGCGCGTCGATCGTGAACCGGGCAGGCAGCGCGGGATCGATCACGTAGTAGCGCGGCTCGCGCACGGCCTCGATCGACACACGCGCCAGCACCCTGCGACCGCCCGGTGCGACCTCGATATACGTCAGGGCGACATCCACGTGTGCGCCGCGAACGCCGGTGCCCCCGATCGTGCCGGATCTTCCCGTCGCGATCACGCGGCCGCAGTCGTAACGCGGCTGCAACGTCAGCGTCCCGCTCCGCGTGGGGTCGCGCGCGATGGAGGCGCGGACCACGATCGGTGTGTCGAGCCACGCGATCCGATCCGCAGGCGGCGCCAGCTGATCGTTGCCATCGACGGTGCCCGGGCTCGCGGTCCATACCAGCTCGCCGCGCCGGATCAACGCGTCGGGCTCGTCTGCTCGCAGGGCGCGCGACATCAGCATCGAGCCGTCGCGATAGCGGACCACCGCGCGGAGCTGCGTCGCATCGTCGTTCGCGCAGAGTCTCCCGTCGTGTGCGACCACTTCGACGCGCGTGACCTGCTGGGGCTCGAGCGCGACCACGCGCGGCCCGCACGCAGCGACGACGAATGTGAAGGCGGCGTGTCGAAGTGTGAAGCGCATCGCGAACTCCTCGACGACGAATGCAGCGAGAGTGCCACCACGCGCGACGGGTAAGTCCTTGCCTCTGCATGGTCGGTGCGTGAATCGCCGGCACGGCTGACGCGTTCGCGCCACACGGTTCGACGAGCGACATCGGCCGCGTGCTAGCGTCGTGCGCGGTGCTGGAGATCGCGTACGACGACGAGTCGTTTCGCCGCGCGGTCGAGCTGATCGATCGCGGCGACATCGCGGCACTGCGCACACTGCTCGCGGACCAGCCGCACCTCGCGACCGCGCGCGTGCTCGCGGACAGCGAGCTCACCACCGGCTACTTCTCGCGTCCGACGCTGCTCCACTTCGTCGCGCAGAACCCGAATCGCGATCTGCACATGCCACCGCAGATCGTCGAGGCCGCCACATCGATCCTCGATGCCGGCGCCGAGGTCGCAGCTGATCGCGCGTGGTGCCGACCGCGCGCTTCGCGACACGGAGTACGACGGCACGCCCGCGGATTGGGCGGCGCACGCGGGGCACGTCGAGCTGGCCGCGATGCTTCGGTAGCGAGCTCACAACAGCGACAGGTACGACTCGTTGAACAACACCGCGTTGCTGTCGTAGCCAAGCACCTCGGTGACCGTATCGCAGACGGTGCTCCCGAGCAGACCCTGTGGGATCAGCCGATCGGGGCACACCAGCGCGACCGTGTCGTCGAGCAGCCAGCGCGCGCGACTCAGGCACACCGCACCGCCCGTGTTCCATCCGGCCTCGAATAGCATGCCGAGCGGCGGCAGCAAGCCGTGGCTCTGGATCGGCCCGGGTGCGGGCAGGCGATCCCAGATGTTGATCCAGGTGCCCTCGTGCGTGTTCGCGGTGCCGTTGCCGCAGTAGTCGGCGCGCGCGACGCGGGTGCAGGTCTGGTGGATGCTCTCGATGTCCGCGCCGCCGTAGCCGGTGCGCCACGGGCGGTAGCCCCAGCGGTAACACTTCGCGATCACGCCCGTCGTGCACGCGAACGTGAACGACGTCGCAGACTCGACGCGATCGCCTTGCGCGTTCCAGGTCGCGGCGATCGGGATCGCGACGCGCCGACCGTCCTGGTCCGCTCCGCATGCGGGCGCCCAGGTCTGGGTGTCGGTGCGATATTGCTCGAGCGTGTAGAGGTACGTCCCGCCGGTATACGTCGGATCGTAGGCAGCGAGCTCCGCCGTGATCGCGGTGATCCGGTACGCGACATCGACGACGACCGGCGGCGTATCCGCGGTGGCGGCGTGCGCGACGAGCTTGGCGCCCACCAGCGCGGTGCCGCGCACCACCTGGCCTCCGCGCTTCGCGACCAGCTCGCCCTTGATGATCTCGACGTCACGCAGGTTGACCGCGGACAGCGTCGCGCCGTCGAACGCGAACCCCTGCATGTTCATGCCCTGCATGTTCATGCCCTGCATGTTCATGCCCTGCATGTTCATGCCCTGCATGTTCATGCCGGCAGAGGTCACGACCGAGGTCTCCGCCGGCTCGTCGACGGCGCAGCCGACGAGACAGCCCACTGCAATGACCGTACATCCCGCTGTCTTGCTCAACCTCATGATGTTCACCTTGTTGCGGTCGGCGTGTTGGTCGGCGCATTCGCGCAGATCCGGGCGCCGAGCCAGACATGCCGGAGGGCTGGTTCACTTGGCTCGCGGTTGGTCGACCGCGAGCTGAGTGCTTCCTGGTAGTAGCCGCCACCGCGCAAGACACCGGCGTTCGGGGTCTCGACCGAGCTGGTCCATTCCCATACGTTGCCGGCCATGTCGTCGGCGCCCACCGGGCTGCGCGATCGCGGGTGGGAGCCGACCTCGTCGGGACCGTACGCGAAGGTCTTGCGCCCGTACGTGAGATCGATGTTGGCGTCGTCGGGGCCGAGCGTCTCGCCCGTTGGCCACGTGCGGCCATCCGCCCCGCGCGCCGCCCGCTCCCACTCGTGCTCGTCGCATAGCCGGGCGCCGGGGACGCGGTGCGTGTGATCGAGCCACGCGGCATAGGCGAGCGCGTCCTCGTACGAGATCGCCGCAACCGGAAACTTCAGCCAGTCTTGCCTCACACGCTGCACACGACCTTCGTATGCGACGGGCGTGCCCATATCCGCCTGATACGTCTTGCTGGCGCGCACGTACGTGTAGCGCCACCGGCGGGGAGCGATCTCGGTAAGCGAGGTCGATGCCTGCGGGTCACTCGAGTTGGGCGTGCGGTCGCCACGCTCCTTTGGAGGCAACGAGTCGAGGAACTCGATCCAGCTCGCGAACGTGACCTCGTGCCGCGCGATCAAGTACGCGGGGGTCGTGAGCTCGTGCATGGGAGGCGAGTTGAGAAACCCGCGCCGAAGGTCCGAGCTGTCGGCGCTGCCGAACAAGAATCGCCCGGCGGGCACGTAGAGCATGCCGTCCGGAACGGCCATCGCGGGAGGCAGCGTGACCGCGAGGGCCAGCTGTTCGGCGTGTGTCACGTACACGGGGAGCCGTGCGGGAGCGCGACCGGGTGCCTCGAATGCGAGCACGAACGCGCCGGGTGGGGTGTCGAACACGGGCGTGACGAGCGCGCGATCGCCGGCCTGCTCGCGAAAGATCTGCGTGCCTGCCGGCACGTCGACCGTGATCCGCGCGGCTGCTTCGAGAGCAGCCATCCGGCCGTTGTCATACGCCGCGAGCCGGCCCGCCAGCTCCGCCGCGAGATCGATCGACCGATCGCGGCGGGCGCGCAGCAGACGCTCGAACAACAGGCCTGCGTGCTGATCGCGCAGCGTCGCGCTCGTCGGGTCGAGCGAGAGCGCGCTCTCGAAGCCGCGCGAGGCGGTGCGGTAATGCGTCGCTTCGAGCGCGCCTAGCTTCTCGGCCTCGTCCCACACGTCCTCGCCGGCGGGCCACTTGTGCGACGCGAACAGCGCGAATGCACGCGTGCGTGCCGCATCGCGCGCGCCCGCCATCGATCGCGCTACGGAGTACTCGCGCGTCGCGTGCGCGGTCTGCTCCGCGCTCACCGCCTCGAACTTGCGGTGGGCGCGCGCGCGGAGGCCGAGCCCGACCACGATCGCGGCACACGTCACTGCGGTGACACTCGCGGCGATCACGACTCGGGTGCGGATGACGCGGCGGCGGGAAGCGGAGAGGAACGCCTGCTGGCGCGTACCGAGCGACGTGCGATCCAGCGCCCTGACCGCGGCGAGCTTGCGACGCGGCCACAGCAGCTCGCGATCGCGCCCGGCCTTGACCCACTCGGCCGCCGCCTGCTCCAGTCGCCTGCGGGCGACGTGATCGGTCGCGGTCTCATCGAGCCAGCCCTGCAGCGTGGACCAGCTTGCGAGCAGCGCCTCGTGCGCGATCTCGTAGGCACCGTCCTCGGAGTCGTTCGCCACCACGATGCGCCCACGGACCAGCACCTCGAGTGCGGTTCGGTCACCACCCGCGACCAGGAGCTCGGCCTCACTGCGGCGTGCGCGCGTCCGTTCCGCGGTGACCAGGCGCAGCACCACGTCACGCGCGGCGGCTCGCCCCGCGACGTCGAGCCCCGCGAGGATGTGATCTGCATGGCGGCTCAGGGCGCCGCCGACCCCGCCGAGTGCGGCGAGCGCATCGGCGCGGATCACCTTCGCGTCGACATCTCGCGAGTCCCACAGCTCCGCGAGCGTGAACTGCAGGAGCGGCAGGCCACCGGGTGAGTGCTCGGTCTGCTCGACGAGCGTGTCGACGAGCGCCTCGGGCTCGAATCGCACGCCCTTGACCGCGGCCGGGCACACGATCGCCTCGCGGATCCGCTCGCCGGACAGCGGGCGCAGGAAGTACAGCGCGCGCGCCATCTCGTCGCCGAGCCCGGGCAGCATCGCGAGCCGCGACAAGAAGTCCGAGCGCGCGGTCGCGAGCACGCGGAGCGCGGGGGTGCGCGGTGCGAGGGCCGCTAGGGCGGCGGCGAAGCTGCGCGCTTCCGCCGGCTCGGACAGCGTGAGCAGCTCCTCGAGCTGGTCGACAAACACGATCAGCTTGCGCGTGCTCTGCCGGATCATGCGGGCGACCGCGTCGGGCGATTCGCGCAGCGCGGTCTCGAGCGTGCGCTCGTCGACACCACACCAGGTCGCGAGCACGACCGCGAGGGCGTGGATGGGACGCTTCCCGGGCACGACGTCGATGCACGACCAGCCGTCGTGCTCGACCAGCCACGGCACCACGCCCGCATGGCACAGCGAGGACTTGCCCGCACCGGAGTCGCCGCCGACGACGACCAGCGCCTCGGTGCGCACGCGATCGACGAGCTCGCGGATCTCGGTGCGACGACCGAAGAACAGCGAACCTTGTGCTGCGCTGAACGCGGCGAGCCCGCGATACGGATTGCCAAGCGGAACGTCGGTCGCGCGGCTCGGTGCCGCGATCTCCTCGAGCACGAGCAGCAACGCGTCCGCAGATCCGAACCGCGCGCTCGGATCGCGATCGATCAGGCGATCCACGATCGCGGCGAGCGCCGGATCGACCCCGGGCACGACCGTGCCGAGGCGTGGCACGTCGCGGTGCTGCACGACGTCGGGGAGCTCGGCCATCGCGACGCCGCGATGCGGAGCGATGCCGGCGAGCAGCTCGTAGAGCAGGATCCCGAGCGAGTACAGGTCCGAGCGTCGCGACGCCGGCTCGCCACGCCAGATCTCGGGCGCGGTGTAGAGCGGCGTGCCCACGACGCTGGGCCGCTCGCCATCGTCATCACCCGACAGCGGCTCGCGCGCGTACGACGACTGCGTGACATCGATCGTCGCGAGGTGGCGCGACGGCGCCAGCGCGCGCGGGGGCGGCGATCCGATCACGGGGTCGACGAGATTTCCGACGGTCGCGAGCCCGAAATCGAGCAGCTTGGCCTGGCCATCCTCGGTCAGCATCGCGTTCGCCGGCTTGACGTCGCGATGCAACACGCCACAGCGGTGTGCCGCGGCGAGCCCACGCGCGAGGTCGATCGCGAGCGCGAGCGCCTTGGACGACGACACCGGTCGTGCGAGCTCGTCGAGCGGCTGGCCACGCACGTACTCCGAGACCAGGTACGGATGGCCGTTGACCTCCGCGACGCGATACACCGCGACGACGTTCGGATGCTGGAGCCGCGCGATCGCGCGGGCTTCGCTGAAGAACCGTTCGCGCGAGGCGTCGTCCGAAGAGGCGCGCGGAAACTTCACCGCCACCGCGCGGTCGAGCAGCGAGTCGTGCGCGAGGTAGACCTGCCCCATCGCGCCATGCCCCAGCGGCTGGACGAGGCGGTACTCCTCGAACGCGCTCGGTGGAGACCATGCCGCTTCGACCATGCATCGCGAGGATACGCGTAGACAGCTCGACGCTGTGCACGTGTTGAAATCGCTGCGATCCGCTGTACGCCACGCTACGAGATTTTTCTCGGCCTAGCGCATGGCTCGCTGCGAACGCGCGCCAGCGCTCACCTCGGCGCACAGCTCGGGACCATGAGGAGGCTCAGGACTGGTTCAGGACCTGACTCAGGATCTGATAGCTCGCAGCATGCGCGCCAACGTGACCGTGATCTTGCGTCGTGTTAGGAACCGCAGCTCATGCGTACCCATCTTCAAATCTGCGTCGCGCTGGTTGCGGTCAGCGGTTGTCTCTCCATGCCGAGCGAGGTCCCGGAGGAGCTCGATTCCACGGAGCAGGAGGCCACCGACCCGACGACCCGCATCTACAACGTCGTCGAGGCCGTGTTGCCGGCCGGCAATCACGATGGCCTCGCCGGCGACGAGTGCGTCGCGCTGATGAAGCCCGAGCACCGGCTCCGCAAGGTCATCCTCGTCGAGTCCGTCTCCGTCGGTGGCGCGTGCGCGCTCGAGGCGTTCGCCGCCGGCGAGGCGCTGAGCTTCACCTGGGGTGACACCGCGCCGTACGGCATCAGCAGCGGCGTCACTGCGCTGCGCACCGCGCTCGACGACAGCAATGGCGCTGTCCACCGGCTGATCGATGCACCGACGTCGGAGGCCGTGGCGCAGACCGCGCTCGGCGCGTTCCTCACGCAGTCGTTCGACGCCCAGGCCGATCAGATCGGGACGTTCACCGGCAAGCGCGTCCATTCGCTGTACGACTTCGACGGCGACGAGGAAGTCGCGGCCGAGGCGGCGTACCAGGGCGTGCGCGTGACCCAGCCGTGCGAGCAGCCGGGCACGCCGCGACTCGAGGCGTACAGCCACGACGGCTTCGTGTACGGCTACATCGCGAGCAACAGCGGCAGCTGCCACAGCGGCTGGTTCTCGATGCGCCACACCTATAACCGGCTATGGCAGCTGGTCCGGCAGGACGATTACTCGGAGTAGTCCACCGCGAGGCGACAGCATCTTCGAGTACGTGCCGGTTCCGTGACCCAGAAAATCTGTGCCGCCGCGCGGCTGCCTGCCGTCTCACCACAGCATGCAGTGTTTCTGGATCGCCCTCGTCGTCGCGCTCGCCAGCTGCGCGGCGCCTCCCCCGCAGCAGCCTCCATCATCGCCGCTGTCGACGGTCAGCGTCGCGCCGGAGCCGCGGCCGCACGCGCCGGTGCCGCTCTCGCAGGAGACTCTCGCGCAGCGCGCGAAGTGCGAGGCCGGCGATCTGTGGGCCTGCATCCTGGTCGGGCTGGCGTTCGAGCGCGGGGATGGTGCACCGGCCGATCTGCCGAGCGCGGCGCACTACTACCAGCTCGCGTGTGACACCCGGATCGCGGAGGCGTGCGCGTTGCTGGTCAACGTGTACAGCGCCGGCGGCGAGGGTGTCCCGCGCGATCCCGAGCGGGTGGCGAGCCTCAAGCAGCTGCTGTGCGAGGACGGCCACGAGATCCACTGCGCGCCGGTGGTCGAGGACACCCCGTTCGACGACCCGACCGCTGACCCGTAGCGGTCATGTCAGCGCGTGAGCGTTGCCCGATCACGCAAGATCTTGCTCGCGTCAGAACGTAGGAGGCTAACGATCACGATGGCTTGCGAGGGGCGTTGCGCTTGCACGACGCGCAGGCGATGCGCCTACTGCTCCTGTTCGTTGCTGGTTGTGCCGGGTCGAGCCCAGCTCCGCAGCCGATCCCCGATTCTACCGTCGCGATCCGCGTCGACCAGGTCGAGCGGGTCGAGCCGATCGTGCGGGTCGAGCCAGTCGAACGCGCGCCGCTCGCGTCGCCCTACGGCAAGGCGATCCGATCGGTCCGGTTCCGGACCACCACCGCACTCCGCGCGCGGCCCGCGCTGGATGCAGCGAAGCTCGGCGTGATCCGCAAGGGGACGCGCGCGGTCGCGACGAGCGCTGCACCTGCGAGCGCAGGTTGCAGGTCGCGCTGGATCCAGATCGCGCCGCGCGGCTGGGCCTGCGAGAGCGTGGTGATCCCGACGCGCGATGCACCGACCGAGGCCGTTGCGAGTGACGCGGCCGAGCGGCCGGTGCGCGGCATCTATGGCGTCGTGCGTGGCAAGGAGGTCCAGGCCTATGCAAACGCGGCGGAGGCCAAGGCCGGGACCGGCCGCATGCTGACCGGTAACAACTCGGTCCGCGCCGCGGGTACCGTGACGATCGAAGGTCGCCGGTACTGGCGGACGAGTCAGGGTGCGCTGATCGATGCGAAGTCGATCGCGACGTTCTCACCGTCGAAGTTCGAGGGCGTCGCGATCGAATCGTCGACGACACTGCCGGCGTGGCTGCGATCACGCCGCGATCCGTACGAGCCGATCACCACGTACTCCGCGGCCGGTGCGGTGTCGGGCACGTTGCCGCGCCGCATGGTCGTCACGATCCTCGAGGAGGTGGACGCGCGGGTCCGCGTCACCAACAACGCGTGGGTCGCACGCACCGATGTCCGGATCGCGACGGTCGCCCCGCCGCCACCCGGTACCAAGCCCGACGAGCGATGGTTCGATATCGATCTCGACGAGCAGGTGCTGGTCGCGTACGAGGGCAAGCGAGCGGTGTTCGCGACGCTGGTGTCGACCGGGAAGTATCGCCACCACACACCGACCGTGATCACCCGGATCACCGCGAAGCACGAGCGCGCGCACATGACCGGCGATGGCGAGGACGTCTGCTCGGTCGCCGACGTGCCGTGGACGATGTACTACGACGGCAACTACGCGCTGCACACGTCGTACTGGCACGACAGCTTCGGCGGACCGCGCAGTCACGGCTGCATCAACCTGGCGCCGCGCGACGCGCGCCGGCTGTATCACTGGTCGTCCCCGGACGTGCCACCGGGCTGGAGCAGCGTCTACGGCGACGCCGAGCACCCGGGCTCGCTGGTGCGGGTCGGTCGAGTCGCAACCGGGCCAAGCTTCCGTGGCTGCACGCGCGCTGCGCGACCGCGACGACATCGTCGCGGCAACGCCGTAGTTCAAGAAGATCGCAGTCCCTGGCCTGCGGTGCAGGCTGGAGCGAGCAGCTGATCGCGGCGGCGATTCGAGTAACCGCATGAATGTGCTCGATCGCATGGCGGGTCCCGTCGTTGCACTCCGCCGCGCTGGAGGGATCACCCATGACTCGTGCACGCATCTTTCGTTTCATCCTGCTCGGCGCCGCGCTCGGCGCACCTGCTTGCGACATCGACCGCGACGACACCGCGGCACCGGCTCGGATCCGCACGTTCGAGGACTGGATCGCCACCCACCAGATCACGCTGACGGCCGGCCAGCAGGCGCAGTACGACACCGGGGTCGCGGTGCTGGGCCTCGTCGGGCCCGAGGACCTGCCGGTGCGCCACCTGAGGTCGGGCGTGATCGAGATGGCGCCTACGATGCTTGCCGATCGGCTCGCGGGCAAGCTCGACTTCCGGACCGACTTCGACGCCTGGGTCGCCGCCGGACTCTACGACCCCGACAATCACGAGCAGCGCGAGGTCGCCGCCGCGCGTGGCGACGACGGGATCGGTCGTACCGAGAGCGCGATGCAGGGCAGCGGCAGCGACACCGGCAGTGATACCGGCAGTGGTAGCGGCAGCGGCAGTGGCAGCGGAGACACCGGGTACAACTGCCGCTACGTGGTGACGATGAACGCGTCGCCACCGGTGAACTCGCCCGCGACCCGCACCACGCAATCGGCGACGCGCGCATGCGCGAACTACGCGAACCACTTCGCGTCGCACTACACGGGTGGGGCGCCCGCGATGGGCGCGACCGCCGACGGTGGCTGGCACTCGAGCGGTTCGGGCCTGACGTTCCAGTGCACCCAGCTCGCCAACACGAGCAGCACCGCGACCTCGCAGGTCGCCGCTGGCTTCCCGGAGCCGACGACCGAGCCCGCCGATCCGACGCGCCCGAAGAATTGCCCGGGCTGGCTACCCGCGATCGAGGTCCACGCGCGCGGCAAGTCGCAGCTGGTCGGCGATCTCGACCTGTCGTTCCGCAAGACGTTCCTGCAGTGGAATCCGATCGGCGTCGTGATGCCTGACCTGCCGTGGAAAGGGCTCGCATCAGGTGCGGTCGAGGCGTACGTCAACAACTCGAGCTTCCGCGCGAGCGTCACCGGGGAGCTGCAGGTCGGAAGCGATTGCGCGACGACCAACAGCGGCAGCTTCACCGCGTCGGTCGGGCCCGGTGGCCCAACGGTGATGCCGTCGGTCGGCGTCTCGGCGACCTGCTCGACGCAGGCGTGGAGTGCGGCCGATGCGCCGCGCAACCAGCCGATGATCGCCTCGGTCGACGACGTCCCGGTGGTGCTGACGCGTGGCGCGCAGATCACCGCGGGCGTCAAGTCGATACACATGAAGGCCGAGGCGTGGAGCTCCGACCCGCCGGAGGGCAGGCCGCTGTTCTCGCGCTGGGACATGCAATCGCGCGCGAGTGCCCAGGTGCGCGGAGGTTGCATCCGCCTCGCATTCACCGGCTGCAACATCAACAACGCGCCGGCCGGTGTGTCGTGTCGGGTCGACGGTGCCCAGGCCTCGTACTCGACGTTCAGCGGCGTCGATTGCGCCGCGTTCCCGGTGCCGGTGCCCGTGCCGGCGCAGGCGAACTGAAGGAGCCGCCGTGAAGACAACGCACTATCTCGGGTGGCTGCTTGCCGCATGTTCCGGACAGATCTCCGATCCCGCGGCCGAGCTCGCGACCGGCCAGCTCGACGGCATCCCACCGCACCCCTGCGAGCCGCATCTCGGTGCCAGGCCGTGGGAAGGCGCGCTCGCAGGCTTCCAGCCGTGCACCGGCAACCTCGCGCTCGAGCTCGAGGTCGGGCCGATCACGCTGGTCGCGAACAGCCGCGACGGAGTCAATGGACCCGCCGGCACGGGCATCGGGCTCGCGATCCGCGATCGCCTGATCGAGAACGCCGATGGCTCGATCACACGCGTACTCGGGACCGGCGAGACCCTCGTGTACGCGGCGCGTGCGGATGGTGGGTTCGACGCGCCTCCCGAGACCCAGTCGAGCCTGGTCCAGCTCGGCACGACCTACGAGCTCCGGGTGCCGGGCAACACGCGGCTCGTCTACACGCGGCCGGCCGGTAGCTGGATGCTGACGTCGATGATCGATCGCGTCGGCAACG
The DNA here is from genome assembly GCA_037720695.1 of Kofleriaceae bacterium. Lineage (GTDB taxonomy): Bacteria > Myxococcota_A > Polyangia > Haliangiales > Haliangiaceae > JABFXX01. The sequence goes on from JBBJLY010000015.1 coordinate 55,875, forward strand.
CGTTCACGATCAGCGTCGATGCTTCCGGCCGCGAGACCGCGATCACCGACCACGTCGGCAACCGATCGCAGCTCGTATGGAGCGGCGACCGGCTGGTCGGTGTGACCGACGCCGAGGGGCTCGCGTGGTCGCTGCAGTACGACGCCGCGAGTCACCTGCACGCGATCGTGGGACCCGGCGGGGCGACGACCAACCTCGCCCACGATGCGGCGCATCGGATCGTCGAGCAGCGATCGCCGACCGGCGCACTGATCGGCGCGTACGACTACCACGCCGACGGCAGCCTCGCCGGCTGGACCGAGGCCACCGGGCGCCGGACCGCGGTCGCCTACGCCGCAGGCGAGGTCCGGATCACCGACGCATTCGGCGATGTCACGACCTACCGCTACACCGCCGCGGGAGAGGTCGCGGAGGTGATCGCGCCGAATGGTCTGGCGAGCGATCGCTACGCCTACGACGCCCTGCATCGCGCGGTCACGGTGACTGACTGGCTCGGTGGCATCACCCGGTACGAGTACAGCGCGCAGCACGATGTCACCCACGTGATCGATCGCCACGGCACGGCGACCCGCTACACGTTCGACGGCCGTCACAACGTGCTGTCGGTCATCGATCCCACCGGTCGCGCCACGGCGTACACGTACGACGCGAACGACCAGCTGCTCTCGATCACGGACCCATCGGGCCGCGTCGAGCGCTACCAGCGTGCGAGCAACGGAAATCTGGTCTCCCTGATCGGCAGCGATGGCCGCGTGCTCGCGTCCTACGGCTACGGACCACGCGGCGAAGTGCTGGAGGAGCGCGACGGCGACGGCCGGCGCACCGCGTTCACCTACGACGCGTACCTGAACCTGACCTCGCAGACCGATCCGTCCGGCGCGATCACCCGGTTCACGTCGACCCGGCTGGGCCGGCCGATCACGCGCATCACACCACGCGGCGAGGTCCGCAGCTGGCGCTACGACGGTGCGAACCGCCTGGTCGGGATCGACTACGAGAATGGCGGCAACGCCTCGGCCGCGCTCGACGCCGCCGGCCGGCCGACCGCGATCTCGAGTGCCGCGGGCCCGCAAGTCAAGACGTGGGCCGGGACGTACACGTTCGACGGCAGACTCTCGACGACCGCGCGCAATGGCATGATCGATCAGGCGACGGCGGCCGTGCTCGCGGTGCCGGCCGGTTCTGGTTCGGGTTCGGGCTCCGGCTCTGGTTCCGGATCCGGCTCGGGCACGACGACAGGAGTCGAGTGACCATGCGCGCGCTGCAGCGCTGCGCGGCGGTGGTGATCGCGTCCCTGGTCGCGTTCGCCGTCGCGAGCGGCGCTGCGTCGGCGGACGACCAGAAGTCCGACATCAAGGCGCCGCCGATCCCGGGCATCGACAAGCTGCCACCCGGCTTCGAGGACGTGAAGCCGGGTGTGATCAAGGGGCCGCCCGGGAGCTACGGCAACGCGCACAACGGGCTGCCAGATCAGAGCCACGGCAAGTGCGTGATCGTGTCGGCGTCGAACTTCCGGGCGCGCGAGCCCGGCGAGACGCTCGACAAGTACAACGACTACATCCGGCGCGAGGTCCAGAAGGTGTGGCGCAAGGAGTTCGGCAAGGAGGGCGATGACTTCACGCTGCACGAGGGCGTCGTCATGGGCTACACGCCGGGCAAGGGCTACTCGGTCTGCGGCGTGACGTGCGCGCCGGTGCCGTACACGCCGCACGCGAAGTTTCCGGTCGCCGAGGTCAAGCCGGGAACCCCGGTGAAACCGGGCGAAGGCAGCGGCGGCTATCACATGCCTGGCACGTTCTTCGGTCCGGCGTTCGGCACCGTCAAGCACGGCGGCTGCTCGGTCGCAGCGCACGAGTGGAGCGGCGACCCGGTCACGTTCCCGCTCGGCGAGCCGGATCGCATCACGGTCGTCGGCAAGCCGCCGCGCCCGACGGCACCACCCGCGGCCGGCGGACCGACGCCGGGTGCGCCGACGGGACCGACCGGGCCCTCGGGTCCGACGGCGCCCGGTGGTTCGAAGCCGCCGGGTCACGTCGGGCCATCCCCGGGCCCCGGTGGTGGACCGAGGCCACCGACGGGAGGTCCCGGTGCGCCGGGTGCCCCTGGGCCACCAGGTCCGCCGGGTGCGCCTGGAGGTCCCGCAGGCCCCGGCGGCCCGAAACCGGGCGGCGGCACGAAGCCGGGCGGCGGGCCGAAGCCGCCGAAGTGATCGGGGGTGCTACGTTGGCCGCCCGGTGACCGACAAGCACGCCTTGCGCGACGAGCTGCTCGTCCAGCTCGCGGCAGCGCTCGAAGCGGCGCGGTCCGCGCATGCCGCGGCGATCGAGGGCGCGACGCATCCCGAGGCCCGCGCGGAGAATGCAAAGGACACCCGCGGTCTCGAGCAGTCGTACATCGCCCGCGGCCAGGCGCAGCGCGTGGCCGAGCTCGAAGCGGCGGTCTCCGAGATCGGCAAGCTCGAGCTCCGCGATCTGCGCGATGCGGCGGTCACGATCGGCGCGCTGATCACCGTGACCGAGGAGGCCGCGCCCTCACGTCGCTACTTCCTCGCGCCGCATGGCGGCGGCAACGTGCTGGCGGGAGACGTCCACGTCATCACGCCAGCGTCGCCGCGCGGTCTCGCGCTGCTCGGCAAGCGAGCGGGGGATGTCGCCGAGCTCGTGATCGCCGGCAAGCCGCGCGAGCTCGAGATCACGGACGTCACGTGACTTAGCTCTCGGTCGTCCGGCGCTGGATCTCCGCGGGATCGAGCGTCTCGATCTCCTTGAAGATCATCCACACGTGGCCATACGGATCTGCCACGCGCCCGCCCCGCTGGCCGTAGTACTGGTCCGCGACCGGGTAGATGACCGTGCCGCCCGCCGCGACCATCCGCTGCTGGATCAGATCGGGATCGTCGACGCGAAGCTGGAGCAGGACGGGTGTCCCGCCGAGCTGGCCGGGGGCGTGATTGTGCTCGTCGGGCGCGGCGTCGACCAGCGCCACGACGGCGTCGCCGATCCGGAGGGCTGCGTGGACCAGCCGGCCTTGCTTCGTGGTGTAGCGCTCGAGCTCGACGGCCTCGAACACGCGCTGATAGACGTCGATCGCGCGTGCAGCATCCTCGATGATCAGGCGCGGGGTCAGCGTGGGAGGGCGAATGGGTTGCGTCGTCATCCAGGCAGCCTAACGAGTTGCGCGAGGGCGTCTTGGACATTTCCGTCAGCGACCGGCACGTGGTTCCGTTCTCCTGGCGTGCGCGGCACGTAGCGCCCCGGCGTCAGGCCGCCACTCAACGCCCGGAAGTCGCGGATCAGGTGGGCCTGATCGAAGTAGCCGCACGTCGCGGCCAGCGCGGCCCAGCTCTCCGCATCCGGCCGGACCGCCCTCTCGAGCACGCGCTGGAACCTCCGGATCCGCGCGTAGCGCTTCGGCGTCGTGCCCACGGCGGCGAGGAAGCGGGTGTGAAAGCGCCGCTCGCTCCACCCGATCGCCTCGATGACGCCGCCAACCGAGGCGCCGCGGGCGAGGGCGTCGATCGCGAACGAGAGGGCGCCGTCGCGTTCGACGTCGGCGGCGCGCGCGAGCAAGAACGCCTCGAGCGTCGCGAGCACGGCACGGGGCGAGTCACACGCGAGCACCCGCTCGCGGAGCGCGGCCCCGGTCTTCGGCCACAGGTCCGCGAGCTCGACCATGCGATCCGCGAGCAGGTGCGCGGGAACGCCGAGCAACGCACCTGCACCGGGACGAAACGCGACGCCCGCGATTCGGCGCTGAGTCGCGGTATCGATCACCTTCGCGCGATCGTGCACACCGCTGAGCCCGGCGCCGTTGATGCCACGTTCGCCATCACCCAGCCGGTCCGCGTGCAGGTTCACCAGCAGCTGCATCGCGCCGGTCGGCATCACGCGTTCGAATCGATGAGCGAGCGGCGCGCCATCGACCAGCCACAGGCTCTCGACGAACGGTGCGAGCGCGGGATGCGGCGGGCGGGTCAGGAACACGGGCTCACCAGTACCGGTAGCCATTGACCCGGAACGGGACCGCGAGCTCGCGGCACACCTCCTCGATCACGTCGGGGGTGAAGAAGAAGTTGCGGACGTGAGCGACGCGATCGCCGTCGGTCTCGAACGTCCACACCGAACGCACAGCTGGACCCGTTGCGTGGTCGTACCAGACCAGCAGCACCTGACCATCGCGGTACGCGTGGAGCTCGCAACGCGGTGGATCGAACAGGTAGTCCTCGAGATAACGCGCGGCGATCCCACCGGCATCGGTCGCGGTGATCGGGGTCAGGCTGTGGAAGAACGAGCCGGTCCTGGAATCGGCGGGACCATCCTGGCCGTACTCGGTGACGACGCCGACGATCTCCGTCACGGTGCTGTCGAGCAGCAGCGCGGTCAGGGCGCCGAGGTCGCGCGCGTTGAACGCGGCGCACACCGCGTCGAGCACGCCCGGGGCAGGAACCCGCGACGGCGCAGCCTCGGGTTCGAGCAGCTTGCCGCGCCCGCGGTGCAGCGCGGCCTTGACGGCACCGACGGTGGTCGACAGCGCAGCTGCGATGTCTTCGAGCGACAAGGCGAACACATCCTTCAGCACGACCGCGGCGCGCTCCTGCGCGGACAGCTGTACGAGCAACGTGCCGGCGGCTTCGCGCGACTCGCGCGGCTCGATCGGTCGGTCGGTCGGGCTCGGCTCGGCGAGCACGGCGCGCTCGCGCTGATGACGCCGCACGCGATCGATCCACAGATTCGACGCAACGCGAAACAGCCACGCGCGCGGCTCGGGGACCTGATGGAACAGCGTGCCGAGCGTGACGAACCCGCGCGCGAGTGTGTCCTGGACCAGATCCTCGGCGTCCCACGGGCTGCGGGTCAGGTAACGGCAGTAGCGATAGAGCTCGGGCCGCAACGGCTCGAACACCTCGAGAAAGTGTTGCCAGGTCGTCCGCACCTCGCCGCGCAGGTCGCCGATCTCGCGCGTCATCGCGCCGGCTCGTAGCACATCACCGAGACCGCGCCGCCGAGGTCCTGGATCCGGACCTGCTCGAGCGCGAGCCGCGGCGCGCCATCGCGAAACAACCGGGTGCCGGCACCGAGCACGACCGGGTGGACGACCAGCCGGTACTCGTCGACCAGGTTCGCCTCGCGCAACGCGTGGACGAGGCTCGCGCCTGCCCACGCGACGATCGGCTTACCGGGTTGCTGCTTCGCCTCCGCGATCGCCGTGACGTCACGCACGACGCGCGTGTTGTTCCACGTCGCGTGCTCGAGCGTCCGCGACAACACCAGCTTGGGCAGCGCGTTCATCTTGCGGGCGAACGCGAGAGCCTGTGGCGACCGCGGGTTGGCCTCGGCATCCGGCCAGTAGGCGACCATGCCTTCGTAGGCGCGGCGGCCGTAGATCGCGAGCCCGACCGAATCGATCATCTCGTCGCAGTAGCGCTCGAACTGGACGTTGCCGTCCTGGAACCATCCGAGATCGTGATCGGGCCCATCGATGTAGCCGTCCAGCGAGACGAGCATCGAGACGTGGAGGCGGCGTGCTTGCGTGGTCATGGACCCTCAACGAATGGCGGTGCGAAAAGGATACGTCGCGATCTTGTGAGGTGGCACGCGGACTTACCTCCTCCCCGTGCGCCCATTTCGACGTGTGGCCGGAGCGCTCGCCCGTGCGATCGCCGCGCCCATCGCACGGGGTGCGAACCATCCCCCATGACGAATTCCACGCACACCATGCTCTCGATTGCGGCCGCCAGCTGCCTGGCAGCGTGCGCGGGAGCTGCGGCGCCACGCGCGACATCAACGCACGTCGCGACGTCCGGTGCGTGGCACTTCAGCTCGTCCGCCACGGCGGGCCACGAAGTCCCACAAGAACCGCCATCGGTGTACGTCCACGTCGATCGGATCTCCGATCCCGCGCACAAATTGCCCGGCCGGGCGGAAGAGCACGTGACCGGCGCGGTGCAGCAGGCCCTCACCGAGGGCGAGCTCGCGACCGCGTGGCCGGGCGAGCTGCCGAAGTCTGCCGAGCTCGAGTTGCGCGGCTCGCGCGCGTACATCGTTGCCGCGACCGTGCACGAGGTGAAGATCGATCGCTCGGGTCGCCGCGCGAAGATCGAGTGCCGCGTCGGGATCCGCGTGTCGCCGTGGTACGGCGTCGATGGCGGCGAGAAGTGGGAAGGCACGAACACCGCGACCGCGATGGGCTCGGCGCATGTCAGCACGCGCGCCGACGACACGGAGCAGGGCGTGCGCGACTGCGTCAGCGAGGTCGCGCAGACCGTCGTGGCGAATCGCATCGTGCCGTTCCTGCACGACGCGGCCGAGTAGTAGCTCACCCGATTAGTTGTGGCAAAATTCTTCGGCCTGCGCCGGGTAGCGAAACAGGATCGAGTAACACATCTCGGTCGTCGAGCTCTCGCCGTAACCCACCGCGTTGCCGGTGGTGTTGTTGAACGTGCACTCGCTGGTGATCGTGTCCCCGGCGGCCAGCGTGATCGGCTCGATGTCGAGGAACGCCTGCTCGTCGAACTGGTAGTCCGCGTCGTGGATCACGCGCGGCACGCCACCGACGGTGACGGTGGTCTTGAGATGCGTGCCGAGCTGGTGCATGTGGGGGAACAGCGCGAACAGCGTCTGCGGACCGCGCACCGTGCACGTCCCCGAAGCCATCGACGTCTGCATCGGCGGGATGTCGAGATCGCGGGGGCCGGGCAGGAACAGATCGACCTCCTCGACCACCTCGGATGCCGGGACCTCCAGCACCTCGATGCCCGAGCTCCCGGCCAGCATCGCGTCCGTCGTGTTGAACACGTGCAGCTGGAGCGCGACGAGCGATCCTGCCTCGAGCTTCAAGCCCTTGCCCGGCGGGAACACCAGCTCGTTGGTGCCAACCCCCGAGGCGTAGACGATGTTGCCCGAGTCGAGCGAGGCGCCGCGCGCCATCAGCGTGTGGTGCGTGCCCGGTGGTGAGATCGGGCGCATGCCGCCCAGGTACATGTCACGGTCGATCGAGATCAGCTCGATCGCGCTGGTCTGCTCGGTGCCCGGCGCGAGCGTCCAGCGCTTGGTGATCAGCGGCTGCCACCCGGTCGGCGGCTCCGGTTCGCCATCCCCGCCACATGCCGTGACCCCGAGCGCGAGCGCAACGAACCAGCGGATTCCCATCCCGATGCCGTATCACGGTTCGCGACACGGCAGGGACGCGTTCAGTGGGCGAGCTGGTGCTGCGGCGCGAGCGGCTGGCTGAAGAACAGCCGGCCGTTGCTGATCGTGGTGTCGCGCAGCGTGATCGCGAGCGCCTCGAACAGCGTGTCGACCGGGAACACCTTCAGCTGATCGCGGACCTCGGTCGGCAGATCGTCCAGGTCGTGCTCGTTCTCGCGCGGGATCACGATGTGCGTGATGCCGGCTCGCACGGCGCCGAGCACCTTCTCCTTGAGCCCGCCGATCGGCAGCACGCGGCCCGACAGCGTGATCTCGCCGGTCATCGCGACGTCGTGACGTGCTGGTCGGCCGGACAGGGCGGAGACCAGCGCGGTCGCCATCGCGATGCCCGCGGACGGGCCGTCCTTCGGGATCGCACCCGCCGGCACGTGGACGTGGATGTCGCGCTCGAACGAGCGATCGTCGATCGACAGCCACTCGCCGTGTGACCGCGCGAACGTCCACGCCGCACGCGCGGACTC
>JBBJLY010000147.1:0-20902 GCA_037720695.1 Kofleriaceae bacterium
CGGCAGCATCGGCATCACGCGGTCCGCCAGATCCACCTCGACACCGCGGATCGCGGCCTCCTGGTCGAGCGCGTCGCCCCATCGCACGTAGTGCGAGACGTCCGCGACCGCGACCCACACGCGCGGGCCACCGTGGGGACCGTTCTCGATGCAGAGGGCGTCATCGAAGTCGCGTGCGGTCTCGGGATCGATCGTGCAGAACCGGCGATCGCGAAGGTCGATCCGATCCGCGAGATCGATCGCCTGGACCTCCTGCGGCGTGGCGCGGGCTTGCTCCGCGGCCGCGTCGGGGAACTCGATCGGGATCACGGCGCACGCCAGGATCTTCTCGATCTCGGTGCGCGGATCCTCGGGGTCGCCGAGGACCTTCAGCACGCGGCCGGCGAGCTCGCGTCGCGCGGCATCGGGATAGCGCGTGATCTCGACGACGATCGCCTCGCCGTCCTTGCCCATCGGGCCTTCCTCGACGCCGACCCGACCGTAGTCTGCCGCGATCCGCGGATCGTCAGGCTCGAGATAGACCGCGCGACCGACGCGCCGCAGGATCCCGGTCAACCGGGCGCGACCGCGCGCGAGCACCTCCGAGACGCGACCTTCCGTGCCGCGCACCCCCGGCCAGGTATCGACCGCCACGCGATCGCCATCGAGCGACGTGCCGCGGTACTTCGCGGGGACGAACACCGTCTCGCCCGCATCGGTCTGCACGAAGCCATAGCCGGCGGGATGGACCGTGATCCGGCCGATCGTGCGGTCGTCGCGCGCCGGTGCGGCTGCGGCCTTGGTCTCGGTTTGCGGCGTCGCGCGCTCGGCGGTCGCCGGGGTCGAGATCGGGCGAGTCTCGCCGGTCTCCGGATCGTATTCCTCGAGCGGCTGCTTCGCCCGGGACGTCGGTGCCGGCGGCTTCGCGTGCTTGTCTTGCTTCTTCCACGGCAGCTCGGCGCCGCGCCGACCGGCCGGCTTGCCGGGCGCGCGGACCTGGAGCTTCTTCGTGGTCACCGGTTGCTGCACCAGCTTGGGTGCCGGCTTCGGCTCGGGCAGTGGCTTGCCGCGCGGGTCACTCGGCCGCCCGGTCGGCATCAGCGCGAACGCGCCCCCGGTGACCACATGGACCGTGCCCTCCTCGACGAGGTCGAACAGGATCTCGCGGAGCTCCGTGTATTCGTGCTTGCGGGCGCCCAGCTCGTCGGCGAGCGCAGTCAGTTTGATGCCCGGGGTGACCAGGCGGGACAGGCAGTCCATGACGGCCTGTCGATCGATCGTTGTCATGAGAAGTCCTTAATACTTATCGAAATGCATGTAGATGCGCGTCGTCGCCGGCGACGTAGATCGTCCCATCCGGCGCGATCGCGGGGGTCGTGTCGACGTCCCCACCGAGCGCGATCAGCCACAGCAACGTGCCCCCAGGCGAGACCGCGAGGAGATTGTCATCCTCCGTACCGACGAGGATGGTGCCGTTGGTCGCGATCCCGGGCGTCGCGACGATCTTGTCTGCCGCCGCGACCTTCCAGCTGACCTTGCCGGTGCGGGTGATCGCGTAGAGCGAGCCATCGAGCGAGCCGACATAGATCATGCCGTCCTGGCCGATCGCAGCGCCGCCGCGGATCGGTTCCGCGGCCACGGTCTTCCAGCTGACCTTGCCGGCGGCCGAGATCGCGTAGAGCGATTTGTCGTCGCTGCCGACATAGATCGTGCCGTCCGCGCCGATCGCGGGAGGTGCATCGACGTCGCCGCCGGTCCGGACCTCCCACTTCTTCACGCCGTCGGGGCCGACCGCGTAGAGCGCGTCGTCCTGGCTGCCGGCGTAGACCGTGCCATCGCTGGCGATCGCGGGGGTCGAGGCGACGTGCTCGGCGGTCGCGAGCTTCCACCGCAGGGTGCCGTTCGGCCACACCGCGTGGATCCCGTCGCCGCCGACGTAGATCGTACCGTCCGGTCCGATCGTCGGCCCGCCATCGACATCACATCGCGATGACTCGGGGCCAAACCCTTTCGGATCACACGCGCCGAGCCGGAGCTTCCACGCGAGCTTGCCGTCAGACTTCACGGCGTACAGGTGATCGTCGTCGGAGCCGAGGTAGATCGTGCCGTCCTTTGCGACCGCAGGTGTGCTCCAGGATCGATCACCGGTCGCGAGCTTCCACTTGAGCTTGCCGGCGGGATCGACGGCGTACAGCGCGTGATCGTGCGAGGTCACATAGATCGTGCCGTCGGGTCCGAGCGTCGGTGAGCCGGCGACCACGCCACCGAGCGGGAGCTTCCATAGCTCGCGCGGCGACTTCGCGGGTGCGGGACCGCCGCGGCGCCCGGTGTGCCGCGCATCGCCACCGAACATCGCGAACGGGGGAGATCCCTGGACGGGCGTCGTCGAGGCGAGCGGCTCGGTCGTGGCCGCGCTGCCCGGATCGGTCGCGGCCGGATGCGGATCGACGCAGACCCCGCGCTCACACACGCGCGGATCGCGGCAATCGATATCCTTGCTACAGGCGGGGGACCGCGTCTGGGTCCCGCTACACGCCAGCACCATCCCGACCACCGCCGGCCCGAGGCTGGCGCTCACGTCCCGAATCACTGCGCGAGACCGTAGCAGACGCTACGCGAAAACGTCATGCCTTCGGTAGATCATTCGAGAATCGTTCAGCAAGCTTCTCGAAGTAGCGCCGCGTTTCCTCGAGAACGATCGGATCCTGATCGGGGTACATGCGGATGCCGTGCGAGCCGAACGGGTCGGTCGTCACCGGGCCGACAGGCAAGCCACCAACGATGCCGGTTTGCTCGTGATAGAGCAGCGCGAGCACCTCGGCATGGTTCTCGGGTACCAAGAACGTCCTGCGCCCGAGCTCCGCTCGCCCGTCTTTGAACCCATCGACCAGCTTGGCCATGTCCGAACGGAGCGATTCTACACGGCTGCACTCGCACGAGGAAAGGCCCTAACACTCGTCGCTGCGATCGCGGCGCCTACCTGGGAACACCCCTTGATCCCGCAAGTGGCTGGGCCACACTCGCCGGGCCTTGACGATCGAGCTGTGGTTTGACTTCTCGTGCCCGTACGCGTACCTCGCGTCGCAGCGGGCCGCCGTGCTGGGGGTCCCGATCGACTGGCGACCGATGCTGCTCGGCGGTGTGTTCCGCGGGATCGGCGCGGGCGCCGGGCCGATGGCGACGATCTCGGCGGCCAAGGCCGCTCACAACCTGGCCGACATGCACCGCTGGGCCGCGCGGTTCGACGTCCCGTTCCGGATGCCCGCGGCGCATCCGATGCGCACCGTGCGGGCGCTCCGCGTGCTGCTCGCCCTGCCCCACGCGACGTGGCCGCGCGCGATCGAGGCGATCTACGCTGCGTACTGGCAGCGCGGTGAGGACATCACATCCGACGCGGTGATCGCGGGCGCGCTCGCCGGCGCGGCGATCGATCCGGAGGCGATCACGCTCGCGCTCAGCCACGGCGAGCAGCACCGAGACGAGCTGCACGCGCGCACGCAACAGGCGATCGAGCTCGGCATCTTCGGCGCACCAGCGTTCGTGATCCGGCGCGACGATCCGGGCGGTCCTGGCGGCGCCGATGATGACCGGCCGATCCTCGTGTGGGGCCAGGATCGGTCCGCCTGGCTCGAGGCGGTGCTCGCCGGCTGGGATCCCGATGCGTCGCCACCACCGGGAGGTTCGCGCGCGTTCGCGCCGCGCGAGCGCGCGTCGCCTGGGACCACGCTCGACTTCTACTTCGATGTCGCGAGCCCGTTCGCGTACTTCGCGCTGACCCAGCTGACCGGGCTCGCCGCGACCGGTGCGGAGATCCGGCTGGTGCCGATCCTCCTCGGCGGTCTGTTCCGCGACATCGGGCAGGCCGACGTGCCGCTCGCGACGTTTCCGCCGCCGAAGCTCGCCTACGTGACGCGAGAGATGCAGCGCTGGGCGCACTGGTGGAACGTGCCGTTCGATCCGCCCGCGAAGTTTCCGCAGCGAACGATCAAGGCACAGCGCCTGGCCGTGCTCGCCGCCGACGAGGGGCGCGGCGGCACGCTCGCGACCGCGCTCGGTCGCGCGATGTGGGCCGAGCAGCGTGATCTCGAGGACGACGCGACGCTACGCGAGCTCGTCACCGGCGCCGGGCTACCCGCGAGCTGGGTCGAGCGCACCGCCGATCCGGAGCTCAAGGCGCGGCTGATTGCCAACACCACCGCGGCGCGCGCGGCCGGCGTGTTCGGCGTGCCGACCTTCATCGTCACCCATCCTGGCAAGGATCCCCAGCTCCTGTGGGGGCAGGACCGGCTGGAGCTGGTCGCCACTGAGGTGGCCTCGTGATCGCGACGATCGTGTGCGCCGTCGCGTGCGCCACCCTCGTCGTTGCTGAGTGGCGGGCGCTCGCCGGGCTGCGCATCGCGGCCAAGACGATCGCGTCGATCGCGTTCCTCGTCGTCGGCTACGGCGCCGCGAGCGGCTCGTTCGGCGAGTGGATGTTCATCGGGCTCGTGTTCGGCGCGATCGGTGACGTCGCCCTGCTCGGGCGCGGCAGGGGCGCGTTCCTCGCCGGGCTCGGCGCATTCCTCGTCGGGCACGTCGCCTACGTCGTCGGGATCGCGCAGCTGGTGGAGCCCGCCGCGTGGCTCGGCCATGCCGGGTGGCTCGCTGCCGTGCCCGGGGTCGCCGGGATCGCGGTGGTCGCCGGGCTGTGGACACGGCTGCGCTCGCTGAAGGTCCCGGTGCTCGCGTACGTCGCCGCGATCGTCGCGATGGTGATCGCGGCGACCGCCGCCGCGCGGGCTGGCGCGCTCCCCGAGCCGCAGAACTGCTGGCTCCCGATCGGGGCCGGCTTGTTCTTCATCTCCGACCTCGCCGTCGCGCGCGATCGCTTCGTCGGCCGGTCGTTCACCAACAAGCTGTGGGGACTGCCCGCGTACTACGCCGCGCAGCTGTTGATCGCGTGGACGATCCGCTGACTACTTTTTCTTCTTCACGCCACGCGTGCGCCGGCGCGCCTTGTTGCGCCCGAGGCCGCGCTTGTGGGCGGCGTTCTTCTTCGCCTTCATCTTGCGGCCCTTGAGGCGGCGCTCCTGCTTGTACTTCGGGCGCTTCTTGAGGGTGCGTTTGGTGCGTCGACCGGTAGCCATGGGCCGTGTTATCCGCAAACCAGCCGGCGAGAGCAAGTTGCCCGTACCTGTAACCGCCCTCGCGTTCTGGCGTATATCGGAGACGGTCGAATGGCCGACGCGAAGGACCTCATGGCGCGATACTGCGATGGCGATGCGGGCGCGTTCCGCGAGCTCTACGCCGTGGTCGCACCGCGGGTTTATGGCTATCTGGTGAAGATGTCACGGCAACGTGCACTCGCCGACGACCTGCTACAGCACACGTTCCTGAAGGTCCACCGGGCCCGCGCCTCCTATGTCCGGGGCGCCGACCCGGTCCCGTGGATCTATGCGATTGCCCACCGCACCTTCCTCGACGAGGCCCGCAAGCAAAACCGTGCGGTCGTCCGGGTCGCCGAGGGCGACGAGCTGCCCGAGACCCGGGCGGACCTCCACGGCCAGTCCGACGACCGCCGTGACGAGCCGCGGGCCGACTCCGAGCGGGTCCAGGAGGCTCTCGATGCCCTGGCGACCCTCCCGGTCCAGCAGCGGGAGGCGGTCGTGCTGACCAAGCTCGACGGCAAGTCGGTCGCGGAAGCGGCCGAGATCGCTGGCACAACCGTCGGTGCGATGAAGGTCCGCGCCCACCGCGGCTACGAGGCCCTCCGCAAGCTGCTCGGTGGCACACCGGCGGCGAAACGTGCCGGGGGGGTGCGATGAGCGTTCACACGACCGATCACGTGTCCGACCCGATCTCCGACCTCGCCGCCCGGCCGCTTGCCCCGCCACCGGCGATCGGCGGTGCGCTCGAGCGCGAGCTCGCGCACCTCGGCAAGGTCGGGACCCGCCGGCCGCTTCGCCAGCTGTCGATCCTCGTCGTGCTGTCGCTCGTCTATGCGATCGGATTGGTGGTGGTGACCGCGACGCGTGGTGATCTCCACCAGCTGCCGATGGGCTGGCTCGTTGGCGCCGGAGCTGGCTGGCTGTTCGGTTTCCTCGTCCCGAGCTATCTCGCGCTCGTCCCGCGAGCGGGCTCGGTCACGCCACGCTGGCAACCTGCCGCGGTCGCCGCGGTGATCGCGTCGATCGGCTTCATCATCCTCGGCCTCGTGATCCATCCGATGGGTGACAACAGCCTCGTGTACGGCTGGGACCGCTTCGGCCACGGCCACACGTGCCTCAAGTTCGGCCTCGCGACCGCGCTGGTGCCCGTCGTGGTCGGCGCGATCTTCCTGCGCGGCGTGCTGCCGATCGGCTCGCGCTGGATCGCGGCGGCGCTCGGTGCAGGTGGTGGCTGTCTCGGGGGCCTCGTGCTGCACTTCCACTGCCGGGTCGCGGACGGGCTCCACGTTGGGCTCGTCCACGGCGGGGTGGTGGTGATCGCGGCACTGCTGTCCGCCGCGATCGTGCCGCGCGCGTCCAGCCGGTAGCGGCGCTCAGACTCGTGGCGAGTTGCTGGCCTGGCCCTGGGTAGAGCCATTCGACGATTCGGTCTCACCACCGAACTGCTCGACGGCTTCGCCGACCTTCTCCATCGCGTCGTGCGCCAGCTCCTCCGCGCGATCGAAGACCCGGTCGCGCGCCGAGCCCATCCACTCGTCCTCACGATCCGTCCGCGGCATCGCGAGGCCGACGATGGTTCCGAGGGCGAGCACCGCAGCGCCAACCGCCAGCGGGTTGTCGCGATACAGCTCGCTGCTCCTGCGTCCCACGCGACGCGCGCCGTCGCCCGCCCCGCGCGCGAGCCCGGTTGCCGTGTCCTGAACTCGATGCGCGGCGCCACTCACCGTGTCACCGACGGCTTCGCGAGCGCGATGCGCAACATCCTGAACCCGGTGAGCGGCGCCGCTGACCGTGTCGCCAACGACTTCGCGAGCGCGATGCGCAGCATCGGTCACGGTGTCGCGGGCGTCGTGCGCGAAGTGGCCGACTGCCGATGCGGCACCCTGCGCGCCATCGGCGAGCTTGCGGCCGGTACGCTGCGCGAGCCCCTGGGCCTGGTGGACCATCGAGTCGCTCCCGTCGTCGTCATCCTGGTAGGAGCGACCGTACTCGGTCCGCTCCATTTCACGTGAGCCACGATAGCGGTCGCGCGCGCCAGCCGTGATCTGGCGGTAACCGCGGTCTTCGCGCTGGCGCTTGCGGCGGGCTTCGATCAGGAGCCACGCCAGCCCGATGCCAGCGAGCGCCGCGGGGATGGGATTGTCCTTGATCGTGTCGGTCACCGACCTGCGGACATCGCGAACTCGTTCTTGTGCACCGTGAACCATGTTTTCCACCTTTCCAATCGTCGCTTCGCGCACGGCCGCCTTGGCCTGGGTGACTTCCTCGCTGAACCGGGTCTTGACTGCGTCGATTTCCTCGACGACTTCCGCCTTGATCGAGGCCTTTGCTTCCGTCAGCTCGTCCTTGAGGGCCTGCTTCGCCTCCTGGAAGTGCGCCTTCAGCTCGGCCTTGACGGTCGCCGTTGCCTCGTGAAACTGGTCGATCGCCTGATCCTTGAGCACAGCTGGGTTCAGCCGGCCGTGCAGCTCCTCGATCGTGTCGCTCATCTCGTTCCGCGTCTCCGCGATCTGCGCGCGCAGCATCGCGGGATCGTCCGGAGCGGCGTCCTGGCTGGCGCCAGTTATTGAAGTTGTTTTGTTGCCCATGTCTTGTTGTCCTTCAACGAAGCGATCGTTTCCGTGGGTTTGAAATTCATGGTCTTGAGGCCTCGGATCCCGGCCTGCACGACGGCGTAGGCGATCGCGCCGAAGATGCCGGCAACGATCAGCGCCGACGCCCACAGCGGGACTACCCGGGCGAGGAGCAGGACGATGCCTGCTGCTAACGTCACCAGGCTGACGACCGCGAGCAGTCCGCCAGCCAGGATTAAGGCCGACTGTCTTCCCGCGTGCGCGGCCTTCTGGCCCATCTCCGTGGTGGCGAGTTGCATCTCCTGGCGCACCAGCGTGCCAGTCTCGGTGGCGAGCTCGCCGAACAGCTCGCCGATCGAGCGCTCGGGCTTGGTGGCGATGTCAGTCGTCGCCGCCATCAGGACCTCCTCGTTCCGGCGGGAACATCACCCTGCGTGCCCGATCCGCCGGTACCCATGGTGCCGGTCGTCTGCGAACCGGTCGTCTGCGAGCCGGTCGATTGCGAACCGGTCTGCGAGCCGCCGGTCGATTGCGAACCGGTCTGCGAGCCGCCGGTCGACTGCGAACCGGTCTGCGAGCCGCCGGTCGACTGCGAACCGGTCTGCGAGCCGGTCGTCTGCGAGCCGGTCGTCTGCGAGCCGGTGGTCTGGGACTGACCGCCTTGCGACGAACGGAACGACTGCCCCTGCGAGCCGGACCCCTGCCCGCTCTGGCCGCCCTGGCCACGCTGGCCCTGGCCGCCCTGGCCGCCCTGGCCGCCGGCGGACCGCTGACCCGAACCGTAGTTGCCCTGACCCTGACCCCGGCGCTGCTGTCCGCCACGGCCACCACGATTGCTGGATCCGCCTTGGCCCTGGCGACCACCCTGGCGCTGCGCACCGTAATCGCTACGCATGGTGTTGCCTCCACCGGTGTATCCGGTAGAGGCGTCGTCCTGGGCGTATCCACCCGTGGTGCCGCCGGCGTAGAGGTCGGCGTCGAGGTCATCACCGTCGTCGTCGTGCGCGGAGCTCTTCAGGAAGCGCGCCGCGAGCAGCCCGAGGGTGAACGCACCTCCGAGAAACAGCAGGGGCTCGCGTCGCGCGAAGCTCTCGGTGGAGCGGACGGCCCCGCGGAGGTCGGCCGAGCGTACAGTGCCGGAAAAATTGTCCAGCATCGCTGCAGCCTTCGCGATGTACGGACCCGCCATCGAGTCCGAGAGCTCGTCGCTGGTGCGGTGAAGCGCGCTCGCGAACTTGCCAATCTCGCCGGCCGATTTCTCCTGCTGGCCGGTGACTCGCTCGCTGGCGAGATCCTTCGCGCGATCTGCGACTTGCGAGGCGAGCCCCTTCGCATCATCGACCAGGCTGCCTGCGTCCTCGGACGTGGACTGCATCGCGGAAGTAGGCTTGCTGCCAGTCGCACGATTCTTCGTCGGTTCCATCTGCGTCTCCTGTGGTGGGATCGAGTAACCGCACGCGGCGGCCTTCATCTAGTGAAGGCGCCGGGTGCGACAACCGAGCCAGCCGGTCGCGGATGTGCGCGCGGCGTAACACCGCGCGATGCACGACTTCCTCCCAGGAGCCACCGACCGAAGCGTGCTCGCGCGCACGGAGTGCCAGGCAGCCCGTACGCCTTTACGCGGTCTACATCCGATGATCTCGTGCACCCGCTGGTGCTGGATGGATTACTGGACGACGACGATCTTCGTCGTCCACTGCGCGATGTGATTTGACGTCGCGATGTCCTGGAACGGCAGCACGAACGCCGCCGCGCTCGGATCGCTGCCGGCCGGCGCATCGAGATCGACGGCGGCCATCCACAATAGCGTCCCGTTCGGTTCGCGCAGACCGTAGCGTCGGGTCGACGAGAACGTGACCCACGCGAGCCGGCCGCCGTCACGCGTGCGCGCAAACACGAACGGATTCCACCGCGGGAACGAGTTCGCGAGCTTCGTCGTCGTGCCGTCGGCAATGCCCGGCGCGTTCGCGGCCGTCATCGCGACGGGCGTGCCGCCCGCGACGCCGTCGACGGCGAACAGCGTGGCCGTGGGATCGGTGTCGCCGTCGCAGTCCGAGCCACGGTTCCCAGACGCGCAGCTCGATTCGTCGAACACGAGCAGCCGGCTGTCGGGCGCGAACGCCGGGTAGTAGCGGTTCTTCCCCGGTGCGGCCGGCACCAGCACGCCCGGCGCGCCCCAGGCGCCGTTCGCGCGCGTCACGGTCGAGATGCCGCCGTTGAACATCCGCTGCAGCGTCTGGTGCTCGCCGACGCGGACGAACGCGATCCGGTCGCCGTCCTGCGACCAGTCGGGATGGTCTGTTGGATGGGTCGCGGTGCCACCGACGTCGATCGTCGACTGAAAGCGGGCCGTGTTGCCGTCGAACAACATCAAATTGTAGTTGGTCGCGCCCTCGTCCGCGTAGACGCCGACGAACTGCGAGCCGTCGGGACTCCAGCTCTCGAAGTTGCTCTTCTCGGTCGAGCCGAACGGCACCATCGGCGTCGTGGTGGCGACATCGAGCAGCAGCACGCGCCCGTCGTTCTGACCGCCAGCCTCCGCGACCAGCTTCGTGCCGTCGCGCGACAGCGCGTGACAACCCACGCACGTGCCACCGGTCGCGGACGGGCTGACAAACAGCTCGGCCTGGGTCTGGGTGGTGGACCCGAAGTCGAAGCGCATGATCGCCTTCAGCGTCGTCGTCCAGTAGTAGATGCCGCCGGTCACGTTGTCGGGTGCGAATGCGAAGGACAGGTCTCCGGAGGTGCCGACGCCCGAGCCGGTGTCGTCGGTCCCGCGGATCGACCACGCGACCGCGTCATCGCCGCGACTGGTCTCCGCGAGCCAGGACCACAGCTGCGGATCGGGCATGTAGATGCACCCGCCCGCGAGCGGCTGCGTGCAGCGCAGATAGACCTTGATGTCGACGAGGGGGCTGGTGAACGCGAGCTCGAACAAGGTATTGCCGGCTCCCGGCCGGAAGTGGAGCTCGAGCCGGCCGAGGTTTGGAGGCACCACCGCGCCTCGGTTCGGATACAGGGCGACCGGAGCGCGCCCGGTATCCGGCGGTCCGCCGAACGGGCCACCCGGGTCAGCGGGTACTGTTGAACCCGGGTCGTTCCACGTGCGAACAAATCGGATGGTGAGCCCGGTCGCGCCGGAGACGCCCGCCGCGGTCGCCGTGACCTCGGTGCGGCCGCCGTGCGTCGTTGCGGTGGTCAGCTGGTCCGCGGCGAATGCGCCGAGGGTGCCGTCTTGCAGCGAGAACGAGGCCAGCGCGGTGACGTCCTGGGTCCGGCCATCCGCGAACGTGCCGATCGCGGTGTACGCCTGCGACGCGGGCTGACCGTTGTCGATCACGAGCGTCTTGCCGGCGGGCTCGATCGAGAGGGAGACCAGGCCGGCGAGCGGGTCGTCGTCTCCCGGATCAGCCGGGCTGCCGCAACCGATCAGCCACACGAGGCACAGCGTGAACATGCGCATGATCGTGCACGAAGCAGGGACCGCGCCAGAGGTACGATCGCGGGTCGTCGACGGGAACCGACACGCGCCCACGCCGGAGCCGGGCTCGATTGTCCCCGGGCCGGCTGTCCCCATGGCCACAGCTGACCGCAGCGGGTAAAACCGCCGCATATGCGCCTCTTCGCCTTCCTCATGCTGGTCGCCTGCTCCTCTCCTGCGAATCCTGCGAAGCCCGAGAGTCACCGGCCCTCCGACACCGGCGCCGTCACCGAGGCGAAATTCAAGGCGATGCACGCGCCGCCGACGGCAGGACCCGCGGTGCGCAACGGCCAGGCGGTCGATCTGAACGGGACCAAGGCCTACCTCTCGCTGCCGAGCGGCACCGGCCCGTTTCCCGCGATCGTCGTCATCCACGAGTGGTGGGGTCTCAACGCGAACATCGAGCACTGGGCGGATCGGCTCGCGAGCGCGGGCTGGGCCGCCCTCGCGGTCGATCTCTACGGCGGCGTCGTCACCGCGGATCCGGACGTCGCGATGAAGACGATGAAGGCGGTCGACGATGCGAAGGCCGCGAAGGTGATCGCCGACGGACTCGCGTTCGTGAAGACCGATCCGCGGATCCAGGCCACCGCCCGCGCCGTGATCGGCTGGTGCTTCGGCGGCGGCTGGGCGCTGCAGGCAGCGCTCGCGCACCCCGAGCTCGACGGCGCGATCATGTACTACGGCCAGCTCGAGACCGACCCGGCCAAGCTGTCGGCGATCAAGGCGCGCCTGCTCGGCGTGTTCGGCACGCGCGACGAGGGACTCCCGCAGGCGTCACTCGATGCGTTCGAGGCCGCGCTGAAGCAGGCGAACGTGCGCGCCGAGGTCAAGCGCTACGACGCCGAGCACGGGTTCGCGAATCCATCGAACCCGATCTACGACCAGACCAGCGCGGGGGACGCCTGGACGCACGTCCTCGCGCTGCTGCGCGAGATCACGAAGTGACGTTCTCGATCTACACGCATGACGAGATCACCGGTGCGACGATCGCGTGGGATCCGACGATCGAGCGCACGCCGGCGCTCGAACATGCAGCGAGCGGTGGCGACTGGCCCGACATCGGCCGTCTGGTCCATCGCTGGACGCAGCGCTGCGGCCTGCGCGAGGTCACGTATCAGCCCGGCGCGCTCGTGCTGTACGACGGCCACGAGATCTATCTGATCGAGCAGCCCGTCGAGCCGCCGGTCGCGCCGATCAGGGAGCCCAACTGATCCATGACCCGCGTCGGTCTCGTGCTGTCCTGCGAGCACGCCTCGTGGGCGCTGCCACCGGGCGTCGATCTCGGCGTGCCGCGCGAGCTGTTGCAGTCCCAGGCAGGCTGGGATCACGGCGCGCTCGAGATCGCCAATCAGCTCTCGGAGGCGGTCGGCATCGAGGTCCACACCGGGCTGTTCTCGCGGATGTTCGTCGACCTCAACCGCGATGCCCTGCACGCCGACGTGATCCCGCGAAACAGCTTTGGCGTCGAGGTCCCGGGTAACGGGACGCTCGCGCAAGCCGTGCGCGCCGAGCGCATCGCCACATTTCATGCGCCGTACTGGGACGCGGTTCGTCGCGACGTCGCCGCGCGGCTCGTCGATCGCGCCGCGGTCCTCCACCTGTCGAGTCACACGTTCGATCCGACGCTCGATCTCGCGGGACGCGCGTTCGACGTTGGCGTGCTGTACGAGCCAGGCCACGCGTTCGAGGCCGCGCTCGCGGAGCGCCTGCTGTTCCAGCTGCGCGCCGCCGGCCTCAGCGTGAGGGCCAACCAGCCGTACACGGGCGTCGGCCCGGCAATCTGCACCTCGTTCCGCCGCGAGCGCGCGGGCTGCAAATACGCCGGGATCCAGCTCGAGACCTCGCACGCGGTGACCTACACGCAGGACGGCTGCGCCCGGGTCGCCGCCGCCATCGTGCCGTTCCTCGAAGCGCTGTGACGACATCGATGGCCCGCATGCCGAACTGAACGCTCGCGACGTGCGATGCTGCCAAGATGCGTAGGCAGGGTCACGCTTCGGTGGAGGGAACGCGGCGCTTTCACGATCGCCATGCGCCGAAGGTCGTCGCGAACCACGTCCGCGATGCCGCCGGGATGTCGGTGTCCTCGCTCGGGATCGGCACCTACCTCGGCGAGCTCGACGACGCCACCGACACTCGCTACATCGCGGCGATCAAGCGCGCCTACGAGCTCGGGATCAACGTCGTCGACACCGCGGTCAACTACCGGGCCCAGCGCAGCGAGCGCGCGGTCGGCAAGGCGATCGCCGGGCTGCCGCGCGACGAGATCGTCGTGTGCTCCAAGGCCGGCTCCTGCCGTTCGACACCGACCGTCCCGCCGATCCGGGCGGCTACATGCGCGCGACCTACGTCGACACCGGGTTGATCCCGGCCGACGAGCTGGTCCAGGGCTGCCACAGCCTGAACCGGCGCTTCCTCGCCGATCAGCTCGAGAAGAGCCGCGACAACCTCGGGCTCGAGACGATCGACGTCTTCTACCTCCACAACCCCGAGACCCAGCTCGCCGAGGTCGCGCGCGATCTGTTCATGAAGCGGGTCCGCCTCGCGTTCCAGTTCCTCGAGGACGCCGTCACCGCGGGGCACATCCGGTACTACGGCGCCGCGACGTGGGGCGGGTTCCGCGAACAGCGCGCGATGAAGACTCACCTCGACCTGTCGGAGATGGTGAAGCTGGCCAAGGAGATCGCCGGCGACGATCACCACTTCAAGTTCATCCAGGTCCCGCTCAACCGCGCGATGCCCGAGGCCGCGACGCGTCCGACCCAGCAGGGCCGGTCCTCGCTCGAAGCGGCCAAGGAGCAAGGCATCTTCGTGATGTCCTCGGCCTCGATCCACCAGGGCAAGCTTGATCGCGGCCTCGAATGGACGCGCAGCCAGCCGGGGAACGGTGTCGCGCTGGTCGGGATGAGCCGGATCGATCACCTCGAGGCGAACGTCCGCTCGTTCTCGAAGTAGTCACTTGCGACCTCCGCAGCCCCCTCGGCCAGACGGCCTCGGG
The DNA here is from genome assembly GCA_037720695.1 of Kofleriaceae bacterium. Lineage (GTDB taxonomy): Bacteria > Myxococcota_A > Polyangia > Haliangiales > Haliangiaceae > JABFXX01. Next base: position 14,182 of record JBBJLY010000147.1, read on the forward strand.
GCTATCCGGTCAACGTGGGATTCCGGCCTTTGTCACCGCGTGCTCGATCATCTTGCGCAGCTCGATCAGCGCGCGCGCCGGGCCCTCGACCTTGGTATCGATCGGCTGCGGCGTGTGGCGCTTGGCCTCGCGCGAGACGTCGGCGTCGAACATCACGAGCGTGTCCTTGTGGCCGAGGATCTTGTCCGCGGTGCGCCCGCGGACCTCGCGCGCGGGGAACGTCTCGACCAGCTTCTCGAGCGGTGCGGCGAGATCTTCGAACACCGCGGCGACGTCGCTCGCCTCACCAGCCAGCGTGACGAGCGGAGCATTGGTCGCGCCGGCGGTCACCGCGAGCTTGGCCGCGAGCCGCAACACCATCGCGTCGTCGGCGACGCCGAGCCCCTTGTAGTGATCGGGGAACATGTCGAGCATGTCGAGGGCGTAGTTGAGCGCGCCGATCAACAGGCGCTGCGCGGGCGGCGGTGTCGATGGATCACCCAGGGCCGACCCGACGGTCGTCAGGTCATCGCCGTAGCGATCGACGAAGCGTTGCAGGATCGCGATCTTGTCCTCGGCCGTCCTCGAGTCCGCCATCTCGGGACCATCGCATGATTCACCAGCTGTCGTCGGGCAGTTCCATCAGATCCAGGTCGCCGGCTTCGATCAGCTTGCGCGTCAGGCCGATGCCCGGGAGCACGTTGCGGGCGTAGAACCGCGCCGCCGCGAGCTTGCCGCGATAGAACGCATCGTCGGATCCGCCAGTCGCAAGCTTGCGCTGCGCGACCTCGGCACCGACGGCGAGCCGCCAGCCGATCACGAGCTCGGCGAGCGCGAACAGGATGCGGTTGCCCTGAAAGCCGACGTGGTAGACCGACTGCCCGAGCTTGCCGAGCATCGCGCCGATGATGCCCTGGGTGTCGGCGAGCGCGGTCTCGAGCGCGGCCTTCTCGACCGCGAGCTCGGCCGGGAGCGCGTCGGTGGTCGCCTTGATCTGACCGAGCAACAGCTGCAGCGTCGCGCCGCGATCGCGACCGATCTTGCGGAAGAACAGATCGAGCGCCTGGATGTGCGTGGTGCCCTCGTACAGCGAATCGATCTTCTGATCGCGGATGTACTGCTCGATCGGATAATCCTCGCAGTAGCCCGAGCCGCCGTAGCACTGCAGCGACACCGCGAGCAGGTCGTAGACCTTCTCGGAGCCGTAGCCCTTGATCAGCGGCAGCAGGAAGTCATTCAGCGCCTCGAGCTGGCGCGCATCCGGGCTGCCGTGACCGCCCGCGAGCTCGACGCGGTCCTGGACGTTCGCGGTCCACAGCGTCATCGCGCGCAGGCCTTCGGCGAACGACTTCTGCAGCATCAGCATCCGGCGGACATCGGGGTGGCGGATGATCTCGACGCGTGGGGCCGACTTGTCGGCGGCGCGCGCCAGATCGGCACCTTGCTTGCGAGCGCGGGTGTATTCGAGCGCATTCAGGTACGCGGTCGACAGCGTCGCCATCGACTTGGTACCGACGCCCATCCGCGCGTACTCGATGACGTGGAACATCTGTGCGATGCCCTGGTGGACCTCGCCGAGCAGGAGGCCCCGGCACGGCGCGCCATCGCCGAACGTCAGCTCGCAGGTCGCCGACCCGCGGATGCCCATCTTGTGCTCGACGTTGGTCACGACGGCGCCGTTGCGCTCGCCGATCGAGCCGTCGTCCTCGACCCAGTACTTCGGCACGATGAACAGCGACAGCCCCTTGGTCCCGGGGCCCGCACCTTCGGGGCGCGCGAGCACCATGTGGACGATGTTCTTGGGATGGTCGAAGTCGCCATTGGTGATGAAGCGCTTGACGCCCTCGAGCCGGTACTCGTCGCCCGCGACGTGCGTCGCCTTGGTCGTGCCCGCGCCGACATCCGAGCCCGCACCCGGCTCGGTCAGCACCATCGTGGCGCCCCACCGCTGGTCGAGCATCGGCTTCACGTAGCGCTGCTTCTGCGCGGCGGTCCCGAGCTTGTCGATGATCTTCACCATCACGTTCCCGAGCACGTAGAAGCAGATCGCGGGGTTGGCGCCCGCCATCAGCTCGAATGCCGACCACTGCACTGACGGTGGTGCCCCGTACCCACCGAGATGCTCGGGTAGCTCGAGCTTGTTCCAGCCGCCGTCGTAGAGCGCGTCGAGCGCGCGGTTGTAGCCCTTCGGCAACGTCACGTTGCCCTTGCCGTCGAAGTGGCAGCCCTCGCGATCACCCGAAGCAAACACCGGCGACCAGGTCGCCTGCATCACCTCGAGGAAGCCCTCGAGCGACGCGCGCGCCGTGGCCTCGTCCATCGTGTCGAACGGCGGCTTGCCAAGGACGCTCGATTGAATCTCGAGCACCTCGAACAGCTGGAAGAACGTGTCGCGGAGGTTGGCCTTGTAGTGGTCGACGGTCGTCACCGCCGGAGCATACGCCGGCGAGCCGCCAGGCGAGCAAGTGCCCTTGGGGTACACATCAGCAGCCCGGGGTCACTTGCTGTGCGAGATTCAGTGTCCGCGTCAACACCATCGACATCGCGGGGACCTGCAAGCTGTCATCGTTGGTGAAGCAGCTGACCGCGCCGATCCTGCCCCGCACGTGGATGCGATAGCCGTCCGACGGCATGCGGGTCACTCGCAGGGTCTGATCGTCCTCGATACACGGACCGACCACCGGCGTCGCGCAGTTGACGGTGTACGTGGTCGCGGGCTTCGTCGCGCCCGCCGAGATCGTGAACGTCACCGGCTCGCAGGCCAGGTTCGAGGCGTGCTCGAGCGTGATCGTGGTCGACGTGATGCCGGCGCCGGCCGGCCCAGCGCCGCAGTTACTGGCCTTGCCGGCGTCGAGCTTGAGCGCGAGCCCGCCCGTGGCGTCGACCGCGAATGTCAGCGGCGCGAGCGGCGTGTTCTGCGCCGACACGATCTCGACGCCGAGTTGCTCGACCGACGTCGCGAGCACGCCGGTGGTTCCCGACAGCTCGAAGCGCATGTCGTAGATCCCGACATCGACCACGGGTGACTGGCCACCGAGGCTCGTGCACGAGAACACCTGGTTGGTGCCGAACGGAGTCGCGCGATTGCGCAGCGTCACCGTCACGAACTGGCCGCCGATCTGGCTGCATCCGACGGGCATGCCATCCGCATCCGTCACCGTCCACTGCGCCGAGAATGTCCCGCCGGGAGGCGGTGCGTCGTCGCGCTCCGCGGCATCGATGAAGCCACCACCAGAGCCGCAGGCGGCAAGGAGCGAGAGGACGAAGAGCTTGGACATCGCGTGCGCCCATCGTACCTCAAGAGCAGTTGCTCGCCTGTCGGCTCGCTGCGGCGCCGCGAATAAATCCCGCGGGCACCCGCGCGCCGAACAAGGCGCGGGGCTTGGGATGATGATGCGCGTCACACCGGGGCGGCACTGACGGCGAGGTGCTTGCGCATCTCGACGAAGTGACACGGCTGCTTGACCGGCCGGTGGTCGTACGGCGCGGTCCCGACCTCGAGGTAGCCGAGGCTGCGGTACCACCGCCCAAGCTCCTCGCGGAGGTTCACGATCTTGAGCCGTACCGTGGTGGCGCCCATCGCCTCGCACACGGCCTCCGCGACCCGGACCAGCCGCGTCCCGAGGCCCATGCCCTGGACATCCTCCCGCACCGACAGCATGCCGAAGTAACCGACCGGATCGACGTAGACCGCCGCCGCTGGACCCTTGCCATCCTCCAGCACGAGGAAGGTCCCGGAGTCGATCAGCTTCGCAATCTCGGTGTCCGTGGTGCGCTCCCCGTCGACGAAGAACCCCTCGACCTGGTAGGCACGGTTCACGAGCTGCGCGAGGGCGGCGGCGTCGGACGTGCGGGCGCGACGGACGGAGACCGCGAGCTGGGTGGTTTCCATGTACTCGATCGCTATCAGATGGGTCTGATCGTCTCCTTATTCAACTCGCAACCGGTCCGCACGCGCGCGCGGGATCTCGGTCAAGTTGGTGCGACGTCGCTACGACGGTAGGCGCTGCGGAGGCCGCGGCTCGATGCGACGCGTGCGATCTGCCAGTGCGACGTGCACGAGGACGATCACCGTCCCGACCGTCACATCCGACACCGCGCGTACGACCCTCTCTGCAAGGCTCCACATCACTCGACCTGACGACCACGTTGTCACGCGCCCTCCGGTCCGACAATCAGATTTCGGGTCGCGGTTTTTTTCACCGTCAGCGAAATCAACCGGCGAGGTCATACGTTCGATCCCGCATGCGCCGTGCGCTCCTCACGACCCTCCTCGCGTCCTGTAGCTCGACGAATAGCGCGCAGCCTCCTGTGGTGACCACGGCGCACACGGTGCGGCCCGTGACGCCAGTGGCTGCGCCAGTCCCAGCCAGCGTCGGAGATCTCGCCACCCCGGGTCGGGTGATCTCCGCGCATGTCGCGATCGCGGTCGGCGATACCGTGCCGACCGATCGCCCCGGGTACGCGCGCGCCGATCAAGAAGTCACGCTGTACGCGGCGATCGTGGTCGCGGAGGGCAAGACGCGCCTCACGTACAGCGACGCGAAGGTGTTGCGGCTCGGCGGCACATTGGTCACGCCGCAGCCGCTCGCCCGCGCACCGCGCGTCGATCTGCGGTGGAACCGGATCGAGCCCGCGCTCGCGACGATGACCAACGGCGACACGCCGGCGGAGTTCCGGTTCGAGCCGATCGACTATCGCGTCACGGCGATCGACGGCGCCGCCGGCAAGCCCGCGATCACCGCAGATGTCCGGCCGACCCTGACGCCGGACCACGGCCACGGCGTCGGCACGATGAGGTTCCAGCTGGTCGCGCTCCAGGGCGATCGCATGATCGCCAGCGCGGGCCCGGAGGCGCGGCGCGGCAAGGGCTCGGGCGGCCTGACCGACGCGGTCGCACGAGTCTCGATCCGGCGCGACGACAGCTACCTCGGCTTCCTCACCGAGATGTATGGCCAGCCGTATGTCTGGGCCTCCGCCGGGCTGTCCGACAACCAACACCAGAGCGAGCACCTCGAGGGCTCCGACTGCGCGGACTTCGTGGTCTACGGCGCGCGCCGGATGGGCAAGAAGCTCGCGTACACGTGGACCGGCGCCCTGCCCCAGGTCTCGAAGCTGCTTGCCGCGGGAAGCCGTGGCGCGGGTGGCGCCTACCGCGCGAAGGACGGCACGCCGCTGCCGTTCACCCGGGTCGGCGATCTCGTGCTGTTCCCGCGCCACGTCGGCGTGCTCGCGGCGGACCGCGGCCAGCTCGGCGTGCTCGACGACCAGGATCTGATGATGCACACGTTGTTCGACACGCCGAAGGAGCAGGCGATCGCCGACTCGACGTACGCCGATCAGCCGCTCGAGCTGCGGCGCCTGCGTTAGACGAGGTCTTCGTCGGGATCGATCGCGAAGCTGACCAGGCCGTTCGCGATCGGCGGGTGAAATGCCGTCGAGCCTGCCGGCAGCAGGTGGCCGAGCTCGTCAACATGCGCGATCTGCTCGACTGACAGCGGCCGCATCAGGATCACCGCGCGCGCCCCCTCGTCGAGCGTCGCCAGCGCCGCGCCGGGATCGATGTCAGTTGCGAGCTCGAGGCCCGGCATCGTGCGCGCGATGAACAGGTTGTCGACGACGACCGGATCGAGCTTCTGGAGCGCGCGGTGGACGACCACGCCCTCGGCGTAAGGGCTGACGTCAGGCGACAGCGTCAGCTTCCAGGCGTCGGGGTCGCCGGCGAACGCGACGACGAACGCAGGTTGATGCGCGATGGTCTGGCCGAGTGCCGCGACCAGCTTTCCGAGATCTTTGGCCGCGCCCGCGAGCGGCTCGACGATGAAGTGCTGCTTGGCCGCGGCGAGCACGGCCGCCTTGTCGAGCTCGCCACCGCGCAGGATCCGGTGCCGAGGTGCGGTGACCAGCGTGGGGTCCTCGATGTTGACCAGACATGCGAGCCCGTAGTTCGCGGCCGAGTACATGGGCACGGCGTGCTTGCCGGCGAGCTCCTCGCTGTACGCCAGCATCGCCTCGTAGCGATCGTGACCGTCGAGCACGTGCAGCTTCTTCGGCGCGAAGTGGTGGCGCAGCTTGCCGAGCACCTCGGCATCCTGGACCCGCCACAGCCGGTGGATCGTGCCGTCGGCTGTGGTGTGCTCCAGCGTCGCGCGCGCGCCCTCGGCCTTGCGCATCAGGCGCTCGACCTCGTTCGGTGGATCGCGGAACCCGAGCAGCAGGGGTTCGATGTGGCCTCCGTTGGCGCGGATCGAGGCGAGCGCGCGCTCGCGTCCGGCGGGCAACGTCGCCTCATGCGGGCGGACCGCGCCTTCGCTCCATGGCGTCAGCCGGACCGCGAGGATCAGGTTCTTGCGCGTGAACGTGCGCCCCGGCCCCGCGAACACCTGGTGGTAGCGGTAGACGGCGCGCGACGGATCGCGCTCCACCTTCTGCGCCGCGAGTGCCTGGCCGAGCACGAACGGAGTCCCGACGACCTCCGCGACCTTCCCCGCAGCGGGGACCACTCCTTTGAGACCGGCGATCTGAGCCATACGCCCCGGAACGTAGCACCGGCTATCGGCCGCGGGCGCCGATGTCGCGTCGTACCTGCTTGCCGTCGAGCTCGATCCGATCGACCGCGTCGTACGCCTTGTCGCGCGCCTGATCGATGCTGATCCCGAGCGCGGTCACCCCGAGCACGCGACCCCCCCACTGCCACACCCATCGCGATCACTCGGCGCATGACCTCGAATCTGGGCGACGC
>JBBJLY010000364.1:0-6677 GCA_037720695.1 Kofleriaceae bacterium
CGACTTCGACTGTCCGGTCGCGACGCCCGTGCTCGCGACCCGCCCGGGGCTCGTCGTCGCGAGCAACACCTCCGCGCAGGGTGCTGGCACCACCCCCGACTATCTCGACTACAAGCGGACCAACTTCGTGCTCGTGCTGCATGACGACGGCACGCTCGGCGAATACCTCCACCTCGCGCCGAGCAGCGTCGAGGTCGTCGCCGGCCAGCGGGTCGAACGTGGCCAGCCGCTCGCGCGCTCGGGCTACACGGGGTATTCGTCCGTGCCGCACCTCCACTTCGGGATCATCACCGCCGTGATCGATGGCTCCACGTCCCGCTCGTTCCCGTTCCGGTTCGCCGTCGCACCGCAGCGCGCAGAGGAGCCCGTCCAGGGTCGGCGTTACGTCGCATGGGAATAGTTCCTAGCGATGCGCTTAGCGATGCGCCTAGCGATGTGGCGGGCGAGGTGTGGTGAGAGGTGCCACGCAAACGAGCACCGTTTGCCGTCGGAGAACATGCGAGAATGTTCCCCGACGAGACGGGAGTGTCGCGCTCGATGAATGATAAGATGGACTCCGTGATGTGCCCGGTCTGCCGGCAGCGTCCCGCGGAGATCGGGGTGCTTTGCGAGGAGTGTCGAGACGAGCTCTCGAGCCCGATTCGCATCATGCCGGAACAATTGCAGCAGCATGGTGGCCGCCCGACGATGGCGGCGCTCGTCGATCTGTGGGGACGCCCCCACCGGCTGGACCCGCGCACGATCGTCGGTCGCCAGATCGAAAACCAGGGCCTCGCGATCCTCGAGCCCTCGGTGTCGCGGCACCACGCCCACGTCACGCTCGACGGCGACCAGTGGACGGTGCGCGACCTCGGCTCCGCCAACGGCACGTACGTCGAGGACAAGCTGATCGAACAACCGCTCGGCATCCACGACGGCGACCGCGTCCGGTTCGGCCAGATCGCGTTCTACTTCGTGGAGGACGTGACTCGCCTGCCCGCTCCGTCGCGCACCCCGCGCACGGCCACCGCAACGATCCGTCCAGCGATCGCCGCCGCCGCGATCGCCGCGGCCGGCCCCGGCGTCAAGCCACCGCTGTTCCCGGTCGAGCAGGACGAGGAGCGCACCGACGTCGGTCTGCCGACGCTGTCGTTCAAGCTCCACGAGCCCACCGGCGGCGGTGGCGGCCTCGTCGAGGTCAACGGCAAGCAGGTCCAGCTGACGACCACCCAGTTCGAGCTGATGGCGCTGATGATCCGGCGCATGGGGGGCGAGCTTCACCAGCCCGAGCTGGTGCGCGGCTTCGTGCGCTCGTCCGAGCTGATCGCCGACCTGTCGTGGGACACGCGGGAGCCGAGCGAGAACCACGTCAAGCAGCTGGTGCGTCGTGTGCGGCGCGCCTTGATCAAGGCCGAGATCGGCGACCTGATCGAATCCCGCCACCGCTTCGGCTATCGTCTACGCGCGATCCCTCGCGCGGAGTGATTGATGTCCCGAATCGTTGTGGTCGCCGTGCTGCTCGGCACGGTGGTGGCGGCGTCCGCCGACAATCCCAAGTTCGAGTACGGCAAGGCCGACGAGGTCGCGAAGGTCGCGGGCGTGGAATGGAACGCCAGTGCCGAGGTCGGCCTCGTGTTCACGACCGGCAACTCGGAGACCACGACCGTCACCGCCGGCCTCAAGGCAGCGCGCAAGACCGGCCAGAACAAGCTCGCGATCGACGCCAGCCTGACCTACGCGCGCTCGAGCGTGCGCCAGCTGGTCGACAACAACGGTAACGGCACGATCGACGACGCCTCCGAGATCGAGAGCGTGTCCTCGACCACCGCCGAGACCGTGACGTCCAAGCTCCGCTACGACCGATTCCTGACCGACGCCAACTCGCTCTATGCGGCGGCGCTCGCCGCGCGCGATCTGCCAGCCGGCAAGGAGGCCGTGGTCGGTGGTCAGGTCGGCTACAGCCGGCGGATCTACAAGACCAAGACGGCCGAGGCGGTCGCGGAGGCCGGCATCGACTACTCGCACGAGGACCTGGTCGCCGGTGATGCGGTCCACATCCTGTCAGCGCGTGGGTTCGTGGGCTTCAAGGCCGAGCTCACCGAGGGCGCGACGTTCGACGCCTCGCTCGAGGGCCTGACGAACCTCAACAAGGAGACCCTCCCGACCACGGACAATCCCGAGGCGAAGCTCGCCGAGGACACCCGGGTGATCGCGAAGGTCGGGTTCTCCGCGAAGATCGGGAAGAACCTCGCGATCCAGACCTCGCTCGAGGCGAAGTACGATCACGCGCCTGCCCCGCTCTCGATCAAGAACCTGGCGATCGACTTCGTGCCGGAGGCGTCGCGCCTCGACACGATGATGAAGGCGTCGCTGATCTACACGATCTTCTAGATCGCGGACAGCTACTTGGTCGAGCGACGCGCGCCGTTGGCGGCGGGCCTGTCCTCGACGACGGTCGAAGCAAGCTCCTCGAGCAGCGCGCGCAGCGACCGCATCTTCTTCGAACCGAGCCGGTTGGCCCACTTGGCCTCGGTCGCGGCCGATACGCGCTTCACTTCCGCAGCCCACACCTTGCCCTTGGGGCCGAGGCGGACGCGCTTGATCACGCCGTGGTCGGGGTCGGGGAAGCGCTCGACCATGCGCATGTCCTCGAGCTCGTCCAGCAGATCGCCGACCGTCTGCTTGGGGAGCGAGACATCGGCCACAAGGTCCGAAAGCCGGACACCCGAGTCCGAGGTCGGCCCGATCGAGGACAGAACCTGGACCTGCGCCGCGCGCAGAGCCGGGAACCCCAGTCGCTCCAGCCGGCTCGCGAGCTGAGCCTGAAGGTCGTGCTGTGGAACGTGCAACAGCGCGCGAAGATCACGGCTGCCGGGGGCTGCGGTACGAGTCGTCTTCGCCATTGGTACGAACGCGAGCGTCGTAGAGGGAGACGCGTCATATCAAACGCCAATCGAGATCGGAACCCCGATTCGCTGCAAACTCACCGCGACCCCGTGACGAGCCCGTGCGGAGCGCGATGCTCCGGAGCGCAACCGCTCACGTCTTGTGCATGTCGACGATTCCGAGCTCGCTCGCACCACGATCGACGGGTTCCTTGCGCGACACCTTGCGTACCAGCTTGCTTCCGAACCGCGCGAGGTCGTCGAACCACGTGTAGATGACCGGGATGGCGACCAGCGTGAGCAGCAGCGACAGGATCTGACCACCGACGACGATACTTGCCATCGCCTTCGAGAATCCCGCGCCGATTCCTTGACTGGTGACGAGCGGGATCATGCCGGCGACAAACGCGAACGTCGTCATCAAGATCGGGCGGAGCCGGTCGCGACTCGCGGCCAGCACGGCCTCGGTCCGCGGCAGGCCCTGCCGGCGCAGGCTGTTCGCGTGGTCGACCTGGAGGATCGCGTTCTTCTTCACCATCGCGAACAGCACGATCAGTCCCAGCATCGAGAAGATGTTGAGCGAGCCGCCGGTGATCACCAGCGAGATGATCGCGAACGGCAAGGTCAGTGGCAGGGACAGCATGATGATGAACGGGTAGAGCCATGACTCGAACTGCGCTGCGAGCACGAGGTACATGAAGATGAATGCGAGGGCGATCGCGAACATGAACGCGCCCTGCATCTTCGCCATCTCCTTGCTGCGACCGAACGGTGCGGCGGTATAGCCGGCCGGCATGTCGAGCTCGTTGATCGTCTTCTTGAGCGAGTCGACGATCGCCTGCTCGGAGTAACCCGGCGAGACGTTCATCGTGATGGTCACGGCGCGCTCGCGGCTCTGGCGGGTGATCTTCGACGTCGCGAGCCCGCGCCCGACGGAGATCACGTCCGACAGCGGCACCTGGCCGAGCGTGCGTGAGGGGACCGCGATCAACGACAGCGCCGACGGGTCATTGCGGAACCGCTCGGCGGCGCGCAGGAACACCGGGTACTGATCGCCACGGTCCTCGAACGTCGACACCGCATTGCCGCCGACGAGCACGCCGAGCGTCATCGTGATGTCGTTCGGATCGACCCCGAGGAGCGCGGCACGGTCGAGGTCGGGCTTGACGGTCGCCTCGTCGATCGGATCGACCAGGCTCGAGTCGAGGTCGACCACGCCTGGGATCTTCTTCATCTCGGCAAGCACCCGCTTGCCAAAGGCCTCGAGCTTGTCGAGGTCGGGTCCGCTGATCACGTACGACACCACGGCGTTCTGGCCGCCGATCGAGAAGTCGTTGACCTGCTGGACGGCGACGCGCGTGCCCGGCGGGACATCCTGCAACACCTCCTTGCGGACGAGCTCCATCACGTCAGCCTGGCTGCGCACCCGCTTCTCGGGGTCGGTCATCCGGGCGTAGATCCGGCCGACGTTCGACTGCCGCTGATCGCCATCGGCGATCGTCACCAGGGTCGAGTCGACCTCGGGATAGACGCGGGTCTTGCGCGCCAGTCGCTCGGCGATAAGCGTCGTCGCTTCGAGCGTGGTGCCCTCGGGGGCCTGGATGTAGATCTCGAACTGCGCCTCGTCGTTCGGCGGCAGGAAGTCGCCACCGACCTGCTTGGTGGTGACGGCGAGCGACGCGCAAGAACCAAAGATCGCGAGCCCGACGACCCAACGGCGGCGCAGGCAGAACGCCAGGATCCCGGAGTAGACGCGCGCGATCGGGCGATACATGAAGTCGCTGCCGCGCTGGAGCCAAGACCGCCGCGGATGCTCGCCGGCCGGCGGCGGCGGCGCGAGCATGCGGGAGGCCATCAGCGGCGTCAGCGTGAACGCGACGATCAGCGACACGAAGATCGCGAACGCCATCGTGAGACCGAACGAGAACAAGAAGCGCCCGACGATGCCGCTCATGAACGCGACCGGCAGGAACACCGCCATCAGCGACAGCGTGGTGGCCAGCACGGCGAGGCCGATCTCCCGGGTCGCGGCGATCGCGGCCGGGAACGGCTTCATCTTCTTCTCTTCGATGTGCCGGTAGATGTTCTCGAGCACGACGATCGCGTCGTCGATCACGATGCCGACCGCGAGCGCGAGCGCGAGCAGCGTCATCATGTTGAGCGTCAGGCCCGCGATCATCATCAGGCCGAACGTCGAGACGACCGACACCGGGATCGCGATCGCGGCGATGATCGTCGACCGCAAGCTGCCGAGGAACAGCAGCACGACGAGCGCTGCGAGCAGCGCGCCGACCACGAGGTGCTCGAGCACCTGCGACGCGGACGTGCGGATCTGAAGCGAGTTGTCGCGCACGACGTCGACCGAGTACCCGGCAGGGAGATCGAGCTCCTTGACGGCCTGGTTCACGAGATCGACGACGGCGACCGTGTTGGTGCCGGATTGCTTGCGCACCGACAGCGCGATCGCAGGGATGCCGTTTCGCGATGCCGCGGTATCGGCATCCTCCTCGGCATCCACGATATCGGCGACATCGCGGACCCGGATCGGATGCGCGGCGTTCTGGCGGACGACGATCGCACCGATCTGTTCGGGCTCGAGCGCGCGACCCTCGACGCGGAGCGTGGTGTTGGTCGGGCCCGACTCGATGCGTCCGCCCGGCACGTTGACGTTGCCGGTCGCGATCGAGCGCTGGACCTCGAGCGCCGAGACGCCCGCGGCGGCGAGCCGGATCGCGTCGAGGTTGACGTTGATCTGGCGTTCCTGACCACCGAGGACCACGATCTGACCGACGCCGAGCAGACGCTCGAGCCGCTGCTTGACCTGCTTCTCGGCAAATCGCGTCAGCTCGCGGGTCGGCAGCCCGGCAGGGCCCTTGACCGACAGCACGATGACCGGTGCGGCGTCGGGATCCGCGCGGCGGACCTCCGGCCGCGAGCCCGGCGGCAGCTCGCGGAGCACGCTGGCGAGGTGCTCGTTGATGTCATTCGCGGCGCTCTTCGGATCGACCTCGAGCGCGAACTGCGCGATCACGAGCGACACGCCCTCGGTCGACACCGAGGTCAGGGTCTCGAGCCCGGTCACGGTGTTGACTGCTTCTTCGACCTTCTGCGTGACGTCGGTCTCGACCGCCGCCGGCGAGGCGCCGGAGTACGGGGTGACGATGGTGACCAGCGGGAAGTCGATCTTGGGGAACTTGTCGACGCCGAGCGTGCGGTAGCCCACCAGTCCGACGACGACGAACACGAGGATCAGCACCGTCGCGAAGACGGGCCGTCTCACCGAGATGTTGGTTAGCCATTGCATGGTGCGGGTCCCTTACTCGACGACGCGAATGCCATCGACGACCTGATCGGTCGCCTTCGCGACGACCTTGTCGCCCTTCACCAGCCCCTGAAGGATCGACCGCTGTCCCGGCCCAGGGTCAGGTCCGAGGTGGACGATCCGATCCTGGACCTCGCCCTTGACGACGACGAACGCGTGCCACAGCTTGCCGCGCTTGACGACAGCCTCGGCGGGGACCACCGGCCGCGTGGTCTGCCCGATCGTGACGTGGGCCTCGGCGAACATGCCGGGCACCAGGTCGTTGCCAGGATCGAGCGTGGCTTCGACGATCAGGCTGCGCGTGCGGCCGATCTCGGCGCCGACCCGCGTGACCTTCGCGCCGTACTTCTTGTCTGGATGCGCCACCGCGACGAGCTCGACGCGCTGGTCGAGCTTGACCGCGCGGACCGCGGCCTCCGGAACCGACAGCTCGATGCGGAGCGGCTGGTCATCGACGAGCGTGATCAGCGGCCGACCGGGTGCGACCCACT
>JBBJLY010000365.1:0-6675 GCA_037720695.1 Kofleriaceae bacterium
CCGTTCGACATCAGCTCGGCGAGGTGCGCGAACGCGCGCTCGATCGGCTCGCGCAGCCAGGCCTCCTTCGTGATCCGGTAGAGCTCGGCGAGGAAGTACGTGGTCCCCGCGTGACGCGGCATGCTGTAGTTGTTGCTGCGCGGGTCGGTCTGGATGCCGGTCGCGAGATCGTGCTCGTAGATATAACGGCCGCTCGGCGCCATGTGCGCGACGAGGAATCGCCCGCCATCGAGCGCGGCGGCACGCAGCGTCTGCGCGTCGAGCTTCGGCACGACCGGGATCCCCCGATACAGCTGCAGCGGCGCGCCGGTGCGCTGGCCCGCCGGACGCTCGACAAACGTATCGGTGCGGAACCGAAACAGCTGGTCCGGACGCAGCCCCTTCATCGCGCCTGCCCGCGCCGCGAGGTTCATCCGGATCTTGTCGAGATCGACGCCCATCGCGAAGTCCTGCAGGGTCTCGGACGGGCGCTTGGCCGCCAGCACCTTGGTCGTGACCAGCTCGTGCGGCAGGAGCAGCGTCGTCTTGCCCGCGATCGTCGCCCCGATGCCTTCGACCCCGGAGTTGACCGCGAGCATCTGGCCGATTCCCGGCACCGCGATCAGATCGAAGAACGCGTCGTTGTTGCCGAGCGGTCCCGTGCCGGTGATGACGTCGACCTGCACCCGCGCGCGCTCGCGATCCTGTGCGGGGAGCGCGCGGACGGCCGGGTTTGTGCGAAGTGCAAGCGCGGCGGCATCGACACTCGCGCCGAGGTCCGCGCCCGGCGCGTCGACGCGCGCGAGTGGCTTGCCATTCGACCACACGGTGATCGCGAGCGGCCCAGCCTGACGGACGCGGATAGGGGTTGGTCCGCCGGGCTCGCGGTCGTCGATCGCCGCACGCAGCGGCGCGATCACCACGGCACGCGCGGCGTCGTCGAGCCGATCCGGCGGCGGGATACGATACGCGCGGTAGACGAGCGCGGTCACGAGCAGGAACGTCGCGCTCGGCAACATCCACACGGCCGCGAGTGCGAGCTTGCGTCCCCGGGTCATCTCGCGACACCGTACGTGCGCCGTCCGGTTCGCGACATCAGCCACTTGATCAGGCAGATCGGCACCAGCGCGACGGCCTCGACCATCAGCGCGACCGCGACAACGGCGAACGTCGAGGCCGCCTTGCCGAACGCGCCGTAGACACCGGCGAGGAACGCGGCGCTCGCGAGGATGCGCACGATCGCGAACGTGGTTGCGAGCAGCACCCCCGACCCCCCGAGCACGCCGAACCACCAGCCGAGCCGCCCACCGGCGAGCGTCCCGAGCGCCATCACGAACGTGAACACCGGGATGCACCACAGGTGCAGCGCGGCACCGGGTAGCCGGTTCGGCATCACGTACACGAGGCACAGCACGTAGACGAGCGCGAACGCGAGTCCGAGCACGCCGTAGATCCAGCGCCGCGGATCCGACCGCGCGGCCGGCTCGCTGCGCGGTCCGAGTCGCCACGCGCCGATCGCGATCCCGAGCAGGCCGAGCAGCGTGGTGCCGAACGCCAGCGCGCCGGTGTTCATGGTCAGCTGATCGACCGCGAGCGCGCCGTACATCACCGCACCCACCAGGAGCACGCTGCCGCCGACGATCTCGACCACCGCCTGCCGTCGCGTCGTGCGGTCGATCACGCGCCGCACCGTGGGCTCTTGCAGCGTACGCGCGACCGGCAGCCCCGGCTTGTTCACCGCAGGCCTCGGCCTGGACTTCGACTTCGACCCGCGTGCCATGAGGTTCGCGAGCATATGCCGAGCCGACGCTGGTATTGTTCCGACATGCAGTCGAACCTCGCCACCGAGGACTCGCTTCGCGGGCTGGGCCTTCCGGCCTGGGCACTCACCGTGGTCGCGCTCGCGCTCGCGTGTGCGGCGGCCCTGCCCCGCCCGGTCCCGCACCACGCGCCGACGCGGACGATCGAGCCACGCGTCGGTCGCTGTGGTCAACACGCGATGCAGCGCGTGATCCGGGTCGACGCCAGCCGCGCCGCGCGTTAGAAGCAGCCCGGGCGCTGAACCGGCGGATTCGCCTGGTCGGTCGGCAGGATCTGCCGCAGGTATGCATACTCGTCGTCGCAGAACACGCCGGGCGGTGTGTTCTCGAGCTCGGAGCGCTCGAGGAATGGACGATCACCACCGCCGTCCATGATCCGCGCCGGCGCATCTCCCGCGTTGTGGAAGCCCTCGGCGTACGGGTTCGCGAGCCCCAACGAGTGGCCGATCTCGTGCGAGAGCGTGCCGCCGATCAAGTTCCCGAGGACGTAGATCGCACACGCAATCCGGCCCTTGCGATCGCTCGCCGGACACGACTCGGCGCTGGTCAGCACGGGGATGCCGCCGGCGAGATCACCCGAGGTGATCTGCGAGTTGCCGAGGTCGGGGCGGAACGGATCGAAGATCTGATCGAACAGCGGGTCGGCGCCAGGCACCGATGTCGCGAAGCTGCCCGGATGCTCCGAGAACCCCATCAGTGACCGGATGAACACGCCGCCGAACCCGGGATACCCGTCCTGCTGGGTCAGCGCGTTGACGCCACCGAGCCGGTCGTAGAGCCGCATGTTGCCGTTGTCCTTGCCGGGAGAGTTGTCGTAGCCGAACAGCCCGGTGCCGTTGGGATCGACGCCGACCAGCTCGACGTTCTCGTACAGCGCGTAGTCGGTCGGCGGATCGGCGCGGAACTCGATGTTGATGCCGGCGTAGGTCCGCTTGCAGACCTCGAGGATGCGCTCGCGGATCTTGCTGTCGACCGCGCGCAGGCCGAAGTCGCGCAGGCCCTCGACGTAGGTCGGCTGGTACTGGAGGTGGATCACCTGCTTGACCGGCGCGATCGAGAACGACGCATCCTTCGACACGCCGCGCACGCGATCGGCGCCGTAGCTGACGATCGGCGTGATCGTGCCCGTGAACTGGCCGGTGTCGGTGCGCAGATCAAGCGCCTGACCGAGCTCGTCGTCGGTGTTGACCACGTATCGGACGAGGCGGCCTTCAGCGTACTCGGGGATCAGCGTCATCGAGATCGTCGCCGGGTTCGACCCCGTGCGATGGAACGTGCCCGACAGCTCGAGCTCGGTCACCGCGCCAGGGTCACCGCCGACAAAGCCGCCGCCCTTGACGAACACGTACTGGCCGAGGCTCGCCGCGGTCGGCTCGATCGAGAAGATCTGCGACGTCACGAGATCGTAGCTGACGTCGAACGGGACTGCGGTGACAGGCGCGATCCCGACCTGGCGGTTCTCGAGCGTGACGGTGCCGGTGAACGCGCCCGGCTTGATGCCCGCGATCTTCGGGGAGAACGGAAATGCCGCCGCTTGCGCGACAGCGGCTCGACCGGCACATCGGGATCTCGATCGGCGTGATCGCTGCGCATGGCCCGCCGCCCTCGGGCGTGAAGCAACCGACGAGCTTCGCGACCGTCACACCTTCGTCACCGCCGAGCAAGAAGCCGTCTCCGTCGATCTGGATCTGATCATTGACGAAGATCACGCCGTTGCCGTCGTACTCGACCGTGGTCGGCACGAGCTGATCACGAAACGCGAGATCGAGCGTGAGATCCTCTGTCGTGTAGGTCTCGTCGTTGGTCGCCGACACGACCTCGATTTGTGCGGTGCCACGGAAGTCGGCGGTGGTGCCGACCTCGGCGATCTTCGCCCCGTCGATCGGGACATGCATCGTGTTGAAGTCGACGAACGTCGCGGGCCACCGGACGTCGATCGCCTTGCCGGCCGACGTGCCCGTCAGGTGCAACGACGTTGCGCCCCACTGCGCATCGACGAACGACGCACCGGTGACGACCACCTTGGTGCCCGGGATGATCGTGTCCGGCGCCACCTTGTCGAGGGTGAGCGCCTCGAGGCCCGGATCGGGAGGCGTCGAGCTCGCGCAGGCGGCGAGCCCGACGAACAGGAGGCGCCGCATCACTGCACCGAGGTGTTGATGCTGTACGTGTTCGACGCCCCGTCGTAGCCGTGGACGACGACATGGTAGGTGCCAGTCGACGGCGCGGTGAACACGGTGCGCTCGTTCGAGTCGATGCCCTGCCCGCGGTCATCGGTGCAGCCGGCGGTGTTGCCCGGATCACACGGCGTGAGGTCGCTGCCGGACGCGTTGTAGATGTGGATGTCGAGATCCTCGGTCGCCGCGTTCTGCTCGAACAGCAGGTTGACCGTGAGCTTCTGGCCAGCCGTCAAGGTGACGCGGTACCAGTCATCGTCGCTCGGGCAGATCGAGTTTGCGGTCGACGAGAACGGCTGCACCGTCGTCCGTGACTGGCTGTAGCTGTCGTCATCCTCGCGGCCGTCGTCGACGCACGCGGTCGCACACGAGCCACCGGTGGGCGCCTCCGTGTAATACGAGTACACGTACTCGTTGCGCGCGATCCCGTAGCCATTGACCTTCGTGTAGTACGTGCCGGCCTTGAGGCACTTGATGATCACCTCGTCGTAGGTAGTGTCGTCGCCAGGGACCGGGATCTGCGTCGAGCGCGACAGCACCGTGCCATCCGACTTGTAGAGGTGGAGATCGAGGTCGGTGGTGGTGCCTCCGATGATCCCGACGTTCATGATCGCGTCCTGCGCCAGCACGATCTTGGCCCAGTCATCATCGGTGTTCGAGCCGCTCGTCTGGACCGCCTTCGGACAGCTGGTGAAGCCATAGTACCGGTCCCGCTCGACCGGGGGGTTCGCCGACGCCTCGCTGCGCGAATCATCGTCCTCGTTCTCGTCGTCCATGCAGGTGCCGGTCGGCATCTGGCACGAGCCGCTCTGCGGGACGCACTGCACGGCCTCGGCGCCATCGACCGAGTACACGGTGCCGGCCGTGCAGCTGAAGCCGCTCGGGCAACCGGCGTCGCAGTCCTGCATGCAGTAGCTGTTGCCGGTCGCGCCGACATATGTGCAGAGGTCCCCCGGGCCGCACTGCGCATCCGAGGTACACGACGCGCACAGCGGAAGGTCCGCCTGGCCGGTCGAGGTGACCGTCATCGTGTAGACCTGCGAGATCGTCGAGTGGTCGCAGCTGCCCATCTCGTCGTCGTCGTCGTCGGCGACGAACACGTAGTAGAGGGTGCGCTGCGTGCCCGTGGGCAGGCCCGCGACCGGGTTCGGGACGTCAGCCGCATAGATCGAGTTGGTCGGCGTGCCGTCGATCTGGATCGTCGACAGCTGGATCATCTGGCCGAGGTCCGGCGGGGTCGCCGGCGGCGTCAACGAGTAATAGAACAGCGGCTCCACCTTGAGGCCCTTGTCGTCCGTGACCCGCGCGTCGACCGTGAGGTCGACGACGGTCGACACGTCGGACGGCGTGTGTGCGATCGCCGGGGCGCCGCCCGGGCAGCTGGTGCCGCCGCCGCCGCGCAACACGACGAGATAGTTCTTCAGCGTCTTCGGGTTGACGCCGTCATCGGCCGACAGCACGAGCGTGTAGCGCGACTCGGCTTCCTGCTCCTTCGTCGGGCACCACTTCCACTTGCCCGACAGACCATCGGTCTGGTCCAGGGTGGCGCCGACGATCACGGGCTCCTCCTGGAGGAGCGTGACCTGGGCGGTGTCCTGATCCTCGATCACGAGATCGAGCTCGACACACTCCTTGCGTGCGAGGTCGATCGTGGTGCCGCTGCCGAGCGGCTGACGGAACACCGGCGCGGTCGCGGAGCCGATCGCGGAGCGGACATCGATGTTGACGGTCACGGTCGTGGTGTTGCCACCGTCCGAGACCGTGAAGTCAAACGCGTGCTCGCCGACGTCGGGTCCGAGCGGGGTCCAGCGGAACACGCCGGCGCCGCTGGGCGACACGGTGACGTCCGCGGTGATCTCCGGGAGGTCCGCGGCGCGGTACCCGTAGCTCAGCTGGTCACCGTCCGGATCGGTCCCGTTGAGGTCGATTTTCAGCTCGGTCCCGACCTGGGCGACCTGGTCGGTCAGTCCCGAGAGCTCGGGAGAGCCGCCGCTGCCACAGGCTACTGTTGTAGCCAGGCAAGTCATGCCTGTCAGGGTGCCGATCAGGGTGAGACGGCTGATGTTGCCGGTGAGTGGCTGTAACCTCATGACGATCCTCCGAGCGTGAATCCGATGGCTGTCGGATAGCTGGGTTGCACAGCAACGGTTGGGCCACAGCGCGCCGCGTCGGACCGAGCGTGATCGCTCGAGTGTTTGCAGCTACCTGGCGACGGCAGCGTGATCTTCGCCAAGTGCGAACGCCACCAGGCCCTGCGCAACCGGATCCGCCAGGAAGCCCGGCAATTCACCCGGCGCAGCACCCTGGGCAGCCTGCGAGGCCAGGATGCGCAGCCCGGCGAGCAGCGACCCCGAGGCGACGAGCCCGGCCCGCAGCGACGCGATCTTGAGGTCGCGGGCCAGCGCGCGGTGGTCGAAGTGCTGGGCATCGATCGCCATCGCGTAGGGACGCAGCTCGTTGACCAGGCTGGTCGGGATCAAGCGCTTGAGCTTCTGGAGCTGTGCCGGCACGGCGTCCGCGTCGACCGTCTTCATCGGAAACTCGGGCTGGAACAGCCGGAACAGCGCGACCACCAGCACGCCGAGCTCGTCGGGCGGGAGTCGGTACGGGATCGCGAGTTGGGCCTGCGCGAGCTTGAGGGCGCCACCGGCCGCGAACCGGATCGCTAACACGGTCGCTGTGAGTTTTGTTTACGAACG
>JBBJLY010000366.1:0-6674 GCA_037720695.1 Kofleriaceae bacterium
TCGCCATGCTCGCGTGCGCGACCGTCGTGGGCGAGCTTCACCAGGTGCGCGAGCAGCGAGCGCTCGGCGAGGGGCCACAGCACGCGCGGTGTGTCGCGATAGACCTCTGCCACCAGCTCACCGATCGAGCAGGGCTCGTCGCCGAGGGCAGCGGCGACCCGGGCCTCGCGCGCGCGCCGGTGTGAGAGATATTCGCGAAGCTTGGCCGGACCATCCGTGATCACCGGTCCATGTGCCGGCAAGATCTGCGCGGCGGGTCGCGCGAGCAGCAGCTCGAGCGACGCCAGGTACTGCGCCATATCGCCTTCGCTCGGATCGATGAGGATCGTGCCGAGCCCAGCGACCATGTCGCCCGCGATCAGCGACCCAGCGAGCTCGAAGCATAGATGACCTTCGGCATGACCCGGCGTATGCACGGCAATCGCGCCATGGACCTGTTCGCCATCCTCGATCAGCCGCGTGACGTCGACGCGGCCGGCGAGCCGGCGCGCGGTCGCCGGATGTGCCGCGATCTCGACGCCCCAGCGCGCGGCGAGCGCTGTGGCCCCACCGACGTGATCGCCGTGATGGTGCGTGAGAAGCACCAGGCTGATCGGCAGCTGGGCCAGCACGTCGTCGAGCACCGCCTGCTGGTCGGGATACGGGCTGCCCGGGTCGACCACGGCGACCGGGCCGTCGTCCGGCCCGACCAGGTAGACGTTGGTGTGGGCGGCAGGCGGAAGGGTCGGGGTCCGGAGCGCAAGCACGCGGATCCCTGGCGCAACCCGAACCAGTGCCGGCGGCAAGTCGTCCGAATGGACGCCGACCGTCGCGCGTACCTCCTCGTACAGCGATTCGATCGTGAGCTTGTTCATCAACGACCCACCTCGGCACGCCCCGCTGATCCTCTAGAGACGTCTTGCAAAGTGGATGACGTCGGCGCGAGCATCTCCTAGACTACAAGGTAGCGACCCCATGGTCAGCGTCACGGCCCGCAAGATTCGTGAGTTAAGCACCGAGCGACCCGCCGGCGCTAACGGACGTCTGTACACGGGCTACCTGATCTCGTACCCGTACATCGGACGCGGCATGGTGATCTTTCGCGACCCGCACGGGCATCGCATGATCACGACACCGGTCAAGCGCGTGCTCGGCGAGCCCGGCGGCAAGATGATCTACGTCGAGACCGAGAACAGTGTCTATCGGCTCGAGATCCACGGCGAGCCGCTGTTCCCGATGCGCGCTGCGGGCGACTAGTCGTAGTAGTTCGCGCGACTCAGACGCCGGCGAGGCGCTCGCCGAGTGCCTGGATATGCGCGAGCCGCAGTCGATCGGTGAACACCATCGGTAGCGCGAGCTGCGGCGTCTTCGCGCGCTTGCCGAGCTCGATCAAGTAGCGGGCATTCAGGTGCCAGCGATCGCGCGACAGGCTCGCATGCTCCGTCAACTCGGCGAGCGGCGGCGCGAGCGTCGCGGCCTGCAGCGCGTCCAGCACCTGCGAGACTGGCGAGCCGTGCGGGAAGTGATCGGGATAGACCTGGTTGACGACCAGCTGCTGCGGAACAATGCCGTAACCGGTCAGCTTGGTCTCGAGCTCGATCGCCTCGTTGACCGGCATCTCCTCGGCGAGCGTGACCAGCACGGGCGACGTGCGCGCCGGATCGGTGAGCAGCGCCTTGATCGTGCGCGCGTCGCTGGTCAGCGGACCATCGGGCACTGTCTCGTCGATCACCCACGGCACCCGCAGCATCGACGCGGCGTGACCCGAGGCCGGCATGTCGAACACGATCGTGTCCCACACCGGGCGACCGCGCTTGTCCTCGGTCGTGTGGTACCAGACCTTGCCGAGCATCGCGTAGTCGTCGAGGCCGGGGATCGCGCGCAGGAACGCGCGGGTCACGCGGTTCTCGAACACCATCTCATAGACCGACTTCCAGCGCAGGATCATGAGCCCGTACTCGGCGAGCGCGCTGGCCGGGGTCGCGTTGACCGCGAACAGGTTGGGCCCGAGCTGAGCCACCGTGGTGTCGACCGTGGGCTTATCGAAGTAGCTACCGAAGCGGTCGTTGGCGTTGGTCTCGAACAGCAGCGTGCGCTTGCCGGCCTGCGCGCAACGCTGCGCGACCGCGGCCGCGATCGTGCTGCGCCCCACCCCGCCCTTGCCGACCACCAGGATCAACCGGCGATCCATCCACGGCGGCAGTATCATGGCGCACCTGCCGGCGCTGGCTCGATCACCACCGCGACACCGCTGGCCTCCGCGGTCCGCCAGCCGATCAACTTGCGGAGCGTCCAGATCCCGGTCTCGGGGGTGATGTCGACCTTGATGTTGACGACCTTGTCCGCGCCCATCGCCTTGGCCGCGGGCAGCAGCATGCGGTTGACGACTCGATCCAGATCGACGCGACCTGGCAGCGGGATGAAGAACAGGTAGCCGCTGGTGACCTGTGCGTGGATCACGGCGATCGGTCTGAGGTTGGGACCGACATACACGTTATCGGGTTGCACGCGCACCGTCGAGACCGTCGAGCATCCGGTGGCCAACAGCAAGGCCAGCGCGCGCTTCATGATGTGCGGACGCTAACACGAGGAACGATGATAAGGTCTTCCTCGTGGTGCGGAGGATCCTGTCGCTCGTGACGAGCGTGCTCGTGGTCCTGACCTCGACGGCCCACGCACAAGCGAGTCCGGAGGCCACGCCCGAGGGCGGTCCGGAGGAGCTGCTGACCCAGCGGATCGCGGTGTGGCGATTCGACGCGCTCGGCATCGAGCCCGAGCTGGTCGCGCGGCTCGAGACCCTGTTCCGCATGGAGCTCGACCGGCTCGCGAAGCAGCCGATGCCGTCGCGCCGCGACATCGAGCGCGTGATCACGGCCGACCAGCGCGAGTGCACCGGCGAGGAGAAGTGCCTGGCCGCGATCGGTAAGAAGCTCGGTGTCGACATCGTGGTCACCGGCACGGTCGGCTCGCTGGCCGACAGCTTCGTGCTCAACATCAAGGCGGTGGAGGCCGCCACCGGCACGCAGGTCCAGCGGATCCAGAGCGACCCGCTGCGCGGCAGCCCCGACGATCTGATCGAGGGCGTGCGCGTCGCCGCGTATCGCCTGCTCGCTCCCGAACAGCTCCACGGCTCGATCCAGATCCAGAGCGATCTGGTCGGCGCCCAGGTCCAGCTCGACGGCAAGGTGATCGGCAAGACGCCGTTACCGAGGCTCGGTGTGAGAGCGAAGCAAGGTCTCGGCAGGCACAAGCTGCAGGTCCAGGCGCCCGGCTACGCGATGTTCGAGGACGAGGTCGTCGTCAACTTCCAGAAGGTCAGCCAGGTCGTCGTCCGTCTGCTGCCGTCGACCGAGGTGATCGGCACCGGGCAGTTCCGCCGGATAGAGAAGCGCCCGGTCTATACCAGGACCTGGTTCCTGGTCGGGCTCGGCATCGCCGCGGTCGCGATCGGCGCGGGCATCGGCTACGCGGCCGGCGGCGTGAAGTGCATCGACGGCAGGACCGGGAGCCAGATCGGTTGCTAGATCAATTGCTAGCGCGCACCGTCGCTCTCGGTCTCGCCGCGTTGCTCGCGAGTGCGCCCGCACATGCCGATCGGGTGATCGCGGTCGCGCCGCTGTCCACCCTTGGCACCGAGGATACGTCGAGCGGGACCAAGCAGATCACCGCGGCGATCGAGACCGCGCTCCGCGCGGTCTCAGGCACGAAGGTCGTGACCTCAACCCAGGTCGCCGACGCGATCAAGCGCGCGAAGAAGCCCCAGCTCCGGACCTGTGAGGGTGATCCGGGCTGCCTCGCCGAGGTCGGCCGGCTGGTCAACGCGAGCATCGTGATCTCGGGCGAGGTCGGCGGCCTCGCGGAGTCGCGCGTGGTTTACCTCGGCGCGACCGATGTCGCGACTGGCAAGGAGCTCCGTTCGACCACGCTCGCGGTCGGCCTCAAGAACGATCAGGCTGGCGGCCCGGACGGCGCGATCGTCCGCCTGCTCGAGCCCGACCGCTACCGCGGCAAGCTGCACTTCGCGATCGATGTCACGAAGGCGACCGTCTACGTCAACGGCACGCGCGTCACGCTCGATGCCAAGGCCGAGGTCGCGTTGCCGGTCGGCACGCATGCGGTGCGCGTGACCCATCCCGCGTATCGCGACTTCGTGCGGTTCGTCGAGGTCCCGTACGCGCGCACCACCGACGTCGCGATCGGCATGCAGCAGTTCCCGATCCTGCAGCGCGACGTGCTCGGCAAGCCGCGCAACAGCGACGCCATCGAGTACATCGAGCCGCCGCTGTGGCGCCGGTGGTACGTCGCCGGTCCCGCCGCGGTCGGCATCGCGCTCGTCACCGGGATCGTCGTCGGCTTGCTCGTGCACGATCTGCCGAGCGAGCCGTGCCGCAAGGTCGGCGGCGACCCCTGCTGATCAGCGGACCGCGCTGAACAGCTGGTTCAGCTTCTTGTTCGCCGCGGCGAAGTCGCCATCGCCGTACTTCTGCAGCACGTCACCCATGCCCTCGGTGAGCTGCTTGCGCACGCTCTCGTCAACCTTCGCGCTCTTGACGCGGCTCTGCAGCCGCGCGTACTTCGCGCTGATGAATCCGCGGTCAACCTTGATCGCATCGACCGTCGCGGACAGCTGCGCGGCGGCGAGATACGCCTTACCCCAGTCGCCGTCGCCCATCGCGCGGGTCGCCTCGCCTTCGAGGCCCTGGACCTGCGCCGGGAGGTCGCCGGCGAGCAGTCCCTTCTTCTGCATGTTCGCGCGCGCGCGCCCGAGCAGCGGCTCGATCTCCTTGCGCGTGTACTTGTCGCCCTTGGGCGCTGCGACCTGCTGGATGATCATCGGCGCCGCGGCCCCACAGGTCTCCTTCTCGCGCTGGGCGAGCCCGGCCTCGCGCTGGGCGAGCTGGCGCTCGCGATCGCCGAGCTCCTTCTCACGGCCGGCCACCGTCTTCTCGCGCGACGCCATGGTGGCCTCGCGGGTCGCGATGTTGGCGGACGCCCCGCCCTGCGCGACGACCTGGTCGAGCTTGCTGGTCAGCGAGGTCAGGTCGGTGCTCTGACCCTGCAGCGCGGTCTCGATCGCGGCCTTCTTCTTCGCGAGCTCGCTGACATCGCCACCGGTGGCCGAAACCGCCGCGATCTCCTCGTCGAGCTTGTCGCGTTGACCCTCGAGCTTCTTCTGCTGCGCCATCAGCTCGTCGCGCTTGCTGAGCAGCTCCTGCTGCGCCTTCAACGCGGCGGGATCGGGCGACGCCGCGGCGTTGCTCTTGTCCTTGCAGCCCGCCGAGGCGAGCAGTCCGGCTATCAGGATCCCCGCGATCCGCATCACCGCCGATAGTACATGACGTATGGTCCGCGGATGCTCCTCTATCACGATCCCCGCGCGCCGAATCCGCGACGGGTCCGGATCTTCCTGGCAGAGAAGGGTGTGGCCTACGACACGATCGAGGTCCTGATCGCGGACGCGGCCCACCAGACGCCCGACTTCCGCCGCAAGAATCCGATCGCGCTGCTGCCAGTGCTCGAGCTCGCCG
The DNA here is from genome assembly GCA_037720695.1 of Kofleriaceae bacterium. Classification (GTDB taxonomy): domain Bacteria; phylum Myxococcota_A; class Polyangia; order Haliangiales; family Haliangiaceae; genus JABFXX01. The sequence goes on from JBBJLY010000366.1 coordinate 5,508, forward strand.
ATGGGCGCGTGCTGCGCGAGTCGATGGCGATCTGTCGCTTCCTCGAGGAGACCCATCCCGAGCCGAACCTGTTCGGCGCCGATGCCTGGGAGCGCGCGCAGATCGAGCAGTGGAATCGTCACGCCGAGCTCGAGCTGCTGTTCCCGATCGCGCAGGTGTTCCGCAACAGCCACCCGTTCTGGGTCGGCAAGATCAAGCAGTCGCCCGAGTTCGCGGAGATCATGCGCGAGGTCATCGGCGGTCGCTACGACTGGTTCGAGGGCGAGCTCGCGAAGCGCCCGTACCTCGCGGGGGAGCGGTTCACCGTCGCGGACATCACCGCGCTGTGCGCGATCGACTTCGGCAAGGTGAGCAACATCCGGATCAACGCGGAGACCCACCCGAACCTCGCGGCGTGGCATCAGCGCGTGTCGTCGCGCCCGTCCGCGAAGGCCTAACGACCTTCGCCACGGTCGTAGGCGGTGCGCGACGTCCGGATCACCTCGAGCGCGCGCGTCAGGTCGTACATCTCTCCGACCTCGACCGCCTCGCCCTTCTTGCCCTCGAGCGTCTTGTAGTCGCGAAAGAACCGGTCGAGCTCGCGGATGATGTGAGGCGGCAGCGCGCCGACCGTGTGGTAGTGCGCGTACGCCGGATCGTCGACGCAGACCGCGATGATCTTGTCATCGCCGCCCTTGTCGTCGACCATGCGCAGCCCACCGAGTGGACGCGCCCGGACGATCGTGAGCGGCTCGACCGGCTCCTGCATCAGCACCAGGATGTCGAGCGGATCGCCGTCGTCGGCGTGGGTGCGCGGGATGAACCCGTAGTTTGCTGGATAGTGGACCGCCGAGTAGAGGACGCGGTCGAGACGGAGCAGGCCGGTCGGCTTGTCGACCTCGTACTTGAGGCGAGAGCCGCGCGGGATCTCGATCACCGCCGGCAAGAACGCGGCGATGTCGGGCGGGACCTCGATGTCATGGACCGGATGCATCGGCCGCACGATAGCTCACTGGGTGTTCGCGAGCTGCCCGCAGGCTGCGCCGACATCACTGCCGCCCGAGTAGCGGCGGTGCGACGGCAGGTGCGCCGCGGCGAGCGTCGCGCGGAACGCGGCCTCGCGGGTCGAGCGGCGGAACGGATCGCTGCCGTCGGCGGCGATCGCGTTGTAGGCGACGATCGAGATCC
>JBBJLY010000148.1:0-20822 GCA_037720695.1 Kofleriaceae bacterium
CAGCACATGGCCCCGCGCGAGGAGCGCGACCATCAGCGCCTCGGTGATGGCCGGTGCGCCGATGAACGCGCGCCCGACTTCCTCGGTGATCGTGCGGGCGAGCTGGTTGACGCGAGCGACTCGATCGGGCGTTAGGGTAGATGGCATCGTCAGGTTCTAGGCTTCTTGCCGGGGCGGGCTCGCTCGCGTGACCGAGATCGGTGGCGGCGCGGATCCATCCTCGGGGAGCTCGCTGCCAAGAGTACGACACAGGTCGGCCACGTCCTTGTAGAGGAGGTCGAATTCGCGCCGCGGTAGATGCCCGGCACTCCACGGCGCGGCGGCTTGGCCGCGACTCGGTAACGCGCGCAGCCGGCGATACACGCGGGTCAGCGCTGCGCCGGCCTGCGGCCCGCGCAGCCGGTTGACCTCCGCGACCAGCTGCGCCTCGGAGACCGTGTACAGCGGCTCGAGCTTGCCGGTCACGCCGGCGAGCACGACCTGCGTCTGATCACGGAGGATGCACGCGAGCACCAGGTTCGAACCGGCGCCGCGATCGGCCGCCGTGACCAGTGCGTGCGGCTCGTCGCGGCGAGCGGGGCGGCCGAACCGTAGCCAGGCGCCATCGATTTTTGCCCCACGGCGCACCGGCAGCGCGATCAACGCGAGCAGGAGCAGCGAGACCGCGAGGATCGCCGCCAGCCCCTTCATCGCGCCCGGCGTCAGCAGCCACTCGCGGCGCTGCGACAGCCAGAAGTTGAGGTCCGCGATCGTGCGTCCGAGCTCGCCCGACTTCGCGTCGTCGATCAGCGGGCGCGGCTCGCCATACATCGGCACGTCACCGCGCAGCAGCACCACGCGGCGCGCGCGGCCCCCACGCTCGAGCCAGCGCAGCATGTTGGTCGCGAGCTGGACGTTGCCGCCGAACTGCAGCATGCGATTGATCAGCACGCTCGGGTCGGCGATCGCGACGAACCGGCCGTTGCCGCGCTCGCCCGCGACGACGAGCGCACCTTGCTCGAACCCGACGACGACGGTCGCGCCCTGGATCTGGGTCAGCGCCGCGGGGTGGTTGGTGACGACCTCGCCGACATCATTTGCGATCGGGTGATCACCGCGCGCGGTCGCGATCGGCGCCCACAGCTGGCCGTTCTGATACTTGGCTGCGCGGATGCTGGTCAGCTCGGCGCGCAGGAAGCCGAGCGCTTGCATCGCGTCCTTGCCCTCGCCGAAGTCATCGGCGATCACCACGTTGCCGCCGGCCTGGACGAACGAGCCGAGCCGCGCGGGGTCGACCCGCTGCAGCGGGTAGACCAGCACGAGGATGTCGGACGCGGACAGATCGCCCCACTCGAGCGCGCTCACCGAGTCGACCTCGAAGCCCATGCCCTCGGCCAGCCCGACGAAGCTCGCCATCCCGTTCCACGTGCTCGAGTACGGGTTGTAGTCGTTGTCGTCGTCCTCGTCGGCCGCAGCGGGGGTCACGCACAGCGCGAGTAGCGCGACGATCGCGAGGCGCCTCACGCCATCTCCTGCTGCAGTGCGCCGGCGGCCTCGCACATGCTGGTGATCGCGCCCTGGATCTGCGCGGGATCGGTGACCGCGACCAGCGCGTAGTAGTGCTTGCTGATCGAGACGATCACGAGGGACAGCTGGGTGTGCTGCGCGACGAAGTACTCGGGTCCGCCGTAGTGCCAGATCCCGAGCACCGACTTGAGCAGGCTGAGCACGACGCCGTACTGCGCAGTGATCACCGCCCAGTCATGCGCGTCGAACCGGCTCGAGAATCCGTCGACCATCTCGCCTTGCGAATCGGCGAACGCGCCACCGACCGCGCCCGGCGTCTGCTCGACGACCCGCTTCATGATCTCGCCGAACGGCGTCACGGCCCAGCCTCGTCGAGCGCCTGCAACGCGCCCGGATCGATCTCGATCTTGGCACCGGACGCACGCACGAGCTGCAGCGACCAGCGCTGGAACAGCGCGCGCCGTGCCTCGGGGAACATCTGGGTCGCGATCTCCTCGCGCGTGAACTTCTGCGCTGGAAATCCGCCGGACCACAGGATCACATCCCAGCCCCACTCGGTGCGCGCGGGCTTCGCGACTCGACCGACCTCGGGGATCGAGAACAAGGCCTCGCCGTAGGCGGCGACAACGCCCTCGCGGGTCGACGCCCGGAACGAGGAGTCGCTGATCGTGAGCCCGGTGCCGGCAGCGAGGCGCTTGCCGGTCTCCGCGAGGTGGTTCGGGAACAGGCCGGTCTCGGTCGCGAGCGCGGCGTAGATCGCGTCGGCGAGCGCCTTCGCCTTGACCTCCTGTTCGGCCGTGGTGGTCTTCTGCGGCGCCTCGACCCGCACGAACGACGACGCGCGGAGCTCCGGGCGGTCAACCTGGTCGCGATTGCGCGCGATCGCGGCGTCGATCAGCTGCCGCATGTCGTCCGGGGTCTGGTGCTTGGCCTCGAACTCGCGCGCGACCAGCAGCGAGACGGCTGCCTGCTTCGTCGCCTCGGTGACCTCCGGCGCGGTCGCCAGCCCGCGGCGCGCGGCCTCGGCGGCGAGCAGCTCGAACTGGATGCACTCGTCGAGCGCGAGCTTGCGATCCCGTGCACCCCGGTGCAGCTGGCCGGTGACGCACGACGCGCGTACGGGGATCCCGTCGACCGTCGCGACCACGGCATCGTCGGGCGTCGCGGCCGGCGTTGCGATCGGCGCGGTCGACTCGACGACCGCGACCGGGCGCTCGTCGCGGCTGCCGCATGCCACGAGCAGGAGAAAGGAGAGCCGCCGCATCGTCAGTCGCGCTGGACCAGGGCCAGGCGCGCCATCTCCTTGCCGACCGAGATCACGGCGACCCCGATGACCATCACGAGCAGCGCCGCGACGTAGTCTCGCCGCGCGAGGTAGTCGAGCGTCTCCTTGAAGAAGAACAGGCTTCCGCCGATCAGGGCAACGGCGAGAATCTCGAAGAAGTAGCGGCGCATCGTCGGTCACCCCTTCACATGGCGGAGCAGGATCAAGGTCAGCATCGCGCCGAGCGCGAGCGCGACCGCGATGTAGAAGCGAGGGCGCGGCTTGCCGGTCTTGGCATCGGTGCGGGCGCGCGACAGCGCGTTGACGAGGTCGCGGTCCCCCGTGCGGTGCGGGCGCAGCACGCCGAGGAACGCATAATGATAGATCCCGAGCCACAGCACGATCGCGCCGACCGTCAGCGCGGTGGTCATCAGTGCGACGCGGCCGGGATACATCTCGCCGAGGTACTCCTCGATCGCGGGATCGAAGTTGACCCACGCGATCAGCACCATCGGGATCACGACCGACATCGAGGCCAGCATCCAGTACACACGCTCGCGGCGTTGCCAGCGTTCGGCTGGTCCGCCCTGGGCCGACGACAGGCCGCGGATCGACTTCGGCGCCGGCGGCTCGTGGAACGTGGTGAAGAACGAGACGCCGAACAGGTAGGCGACGACGCCGACCGCGACCAGCGTGAACCGGACCGGGCCGTAGACGTGCGACGACGCCATGTGCGCGTTGAGCGCGACCGGGATCAGGATGGCCGCAGGGAACACACCGAGCAGCACGGCCTCGGAACGCCGCGCGAGCCCGAGCAGCAGCACCACGAACGGCAGCGCGGCCGCGGCGATCTGGCTGCCGGTCCGCAACGCACCGACAAAGATCGCCGGGAGGATGACGATCGAGATCCACACGTTGGTGCCGAGCGCGAACGCGACCACATCAGCGAACGTTCGCCAGCGGCGTTCGCGATTCGCGAGTGTGATGACCTCCGCCACGGACGTCGAATGTACAACGTGAGGCCGCGTGGTGCCCGCGGTGAGGCATGATGCATGCCGTGAACAAGCTCGTCGTCACGATCGATGGTCCCGCGGGGGCCGGCAAATCGACTGTTGCCAAGCGGCTCGCGAAGCAGCTCGGGTATCGCTTGCTCGATACCGGGGCGATCTATCGCTCGGTCGCGCTGGTCGCGCGCGAGCGCGGCATCGCGTGGACCGATGGCCCGGCGTGCGGCGAGCTCGCGCGGACGCTCGATATCCGGTTCGAGCTCGCCGGGGATCACAACCAGGTGTTCGTCGCGGGAGGCGACGTCTCGGCCGCGATCCGTGCTCCCGAGATCTCGCAGGGTGCCTCGCAGGTGTCCGCGCATCCCGAGGTCCGCGCCGGGCTGCTCGAGTTGCAGCGCCGGCTCGGGGCAGGCGGCGGCGTCGTGGTCGAGGGACGCGACACTGGCACCGTGGTGTTCCCCGAGGCCGGTGCGAAGTTCTTCCTCACCGCCACCGATCAAGAGCGCACGCGACGCCGGGTCGCCGAGCTGGCGGAGCGCGGGATGGCGGTCGATTTCGAGGTCACGCTGCGCGAGATGCGGGAGCGTGACCAGCGAGACGCCAGCCGGGACGTCGCGCCGATGGTCCCCGCTGCGGATGCGGTGCTCGTCGACAGCTCGACGCAAACCCTCGAACAGGTTGTGGATTCGCTGGCTCAGCAAGTCGAGTCTCGCGCAACTCATCGCCGCGGTTGACAAAACAGGTTCCGAACGGTACCAACTCGCCCCTGCGCCGAGGGCTGCTCCGGCAGTCAAATCCAGCTCGGCGGCTTCAGGAGATCTGCTTGAATATGGTTACGCAAGACGGCAACGACGGCGAAGAAGATTTCGCGGCGCTACTCGCAGAGAGCTTCGGCCAGGACAGCGTGAAGGAGGGGGAAATCCTCCGCGGCACCGTGATCGCAGTCGGCAAGGACTACGCGATCGTCGATGTCGGCTACAAGAGTGAAGGCCAGGTCCCCCTCGAGGAGTTCCGCCTCGCGGACGGCACGATCGGCGTCAAGCCGGGTGACGTGGTGGACGTACTGCTCGAGTCTCGCGAGAACGACGCCGGTATGTGCGTCCTCTCCAAGGAGAAGGCGGATCGGTTCAAGGTCTGGGACGAGATCAGCGCCGCGTGCGAACGCGACGAGCTGATCGAAGGCGTCATCACCGCACGCGTGAAGGGTGGCCTCTCGGTCACGATCCGCGGCGGCGTCAAGGCGTTCCTCCCGGGCTCGCAGGTCGACTTGCGGCCCGTCCGCAACCTCGACGCGTTCTTGAACCAGAACTTCAAGTTCAAGGTCATCAAGTTCAACAAGAAGCGCGGCAACATCGTGTTGTCGCGTCGCGTGCTGCTCGAGAAGGAGCGCGCGGCCCTCAAGGAGTCGACGCTCGAGCGCCTGAAGGAAGGCCAGATCGTCGAGGGCATCGTCAAGAACCTCACCGAGTATGGTGCGTTCATCGACCTCGGCGGGATCGACGGTCTCCTTCACATCACCGACATGAGCTGGGGCCGGGTCAACCACCCGAGCGAGCTGTTCCAGGTCGGTGATCACGTTCGCGTGAAGGTGTTGAAGTTCAACGCCGACACCGAGCGCGTCTCGCTCGGTCTCAAGCAGATCACGGAAGATCCGTGGAGCCGCGCAGCCGAGAAGTACGTGCCGGGCACCGTCGTGCGCGGCAAGGTCGTCTCGCTCAAGGACTACGGCGCCTTCATCGAGCTCGAAGAGGGCATCGAAGGTCTCGTCCACGTCTCCGAGATGTCGTGGACGCGCCGCGTGAAGCACCCGTCGAAGATGGTCGCCGTGGGCGACATGGTCGAGGCGGTTGTCCTCGACGTCGACGTCAAGCAGAACCGGATCTCGCTCGGCATGAAGCAGCTCGAGCCGAACCCGTACGAGCAGCTGACCGAGAAGTACCCGCCGGGTACGGTGGTCAAGGGCCACGTCCGCAACATCGCGGACTTCGGGATCTTCGTCGAGATCGAGGAAGGCATCGACGGCCTGGTCCACATCAGCGACATGAGCTGGACCCAGCGCGTGAAGCACCCGAGCGAGCTGTTCCAGAAGGGCGACGAGGTCGAGGCCGTGCTGCTCAACATCGATACCGGCGACGGCGACAAGCCGAAGATCTCGCTCGGCATCAAGCAGCTGGTTCCCGATCCGTGGGACCGCATCCCGCACGACTACCCGCAGGGCAAGGTCGTCGATGGCAAGATCCTCAAGGTCCTCGACTTCGGCGCGTTCGTCGAGCTCGAGAAGGGCGTCGAGGGCCTCGTGCATGTCTCGGAGATTTCCGAGGAGCATGTCGAGGATCCGCGCACCGTCCTCACCCCGGGCCAGGCGGTCAAGGTGACCGTGCTCCACGCCGACGGCGCGGAGCGCAAGATCGGGCTGTCGATCAAGAGCGCCAACCGTGCGAAGGAGTCTGCCGACGCGCAGGGCTTCAACTCGTCCAACGCGGGTGGTGCCACCCTCGGTGACAAGTTCCGCGGCAAGCTCGACAAGCTGAAGCCGAAAGAGCAGCAGTAGTCGTCGCAGTCGTCACCCGCTGACGACGGCAACCGGCCCATCGCATGGTGGGCCGTTTTTTTGCGTTTCGGCGCATCGCACGCGCGCCCACATCCGTGCGCCACAGGTTTCGCCCGAGATCGCCTGGGCACCGATGTTAGGCTCCGCGTATGAAGCTCGCGGGGATCGTTGCTGTCGGGGTCCTCGGGGTGCTCGCAGGCTGCGCGTCGAGCAGACCGAGCGCGCAATGCGATCCGCAGACCGGGAGCGGCTGCGAGGAGGTCGACGCCTCTCTTCCACAAGAGGCCAGCGTCGACGCGATCCCGGGACGCGGCTTCGGCGAGGAGTGCAGCGATCGCGATCAATGCGACAGCGGGTTGTGTGTCGTCGTCGGTACGTCGGGCGTGTGCACGATGACGTGCGGCGACTGTCCGTCTGGCTGGGGCTGCCTCGGGGTCACCGGCGTCGACGTCGAAGGTCAGGTCACATTCGTGTGCGTACCGGAATCGAACCAGCTGTGCACGCCGTGCACGCAGCACTCGGAGTGCAGCTTCGTCGGCATGGACCTGTGCGTCGACTATCCGGACGGCGACAAGTACTGCTCGCGCAGTTGCGACACGGTGACGTGCCCGGTCGGCTACGAGTGCGACACGGTCGTCGTCGCCGGCGTCAACTACGAGCAGTGCATCCCGACGAGCGGCGCGTGCGACTGCAGCGCGGCAAATCCGGGCCAGATGCAGCCGTGCAACATCCCGACGCCGTTCGGCGTCTGCATCGGCGCGCAGACCTGCGCCGGCGCGGACGGGTGGGGCGCGTGCGCGCCGCCATCGCAGGTCGACGATCCGGACGCGGGCTACGAGGACTCCAACTGCGACGGCATCGATGGCGACATGGAGCGCGCGATCTTCGTCGCCGGCGGCGGCGTCAACACCGGCACCTGCGGGCTCCTGCACACCAACCCGTGTCAGACGATCCCGTTCGCCATCACGCGCGCGCAGGCCACCGGGCGCCCGCACGTCTATGTCCAGTCCGGCGTCTACAGCGGCAGCCTGACGATGGCGAACGGTGTCTCGATCTTCGGCGGCTACAACTTCAACTGGCAGCGCGCGCCGCACTCGGATCCCGGCCACGCGGTGACGATCAACGGCGGCGTGATCGGCGTCCGGTTCGACGGCCTCACCCAGCCGACCTGGCTCGACGACGTCATCGTCCAGAGCGCGAATGCGACGTCGCCGGGCGGCAGCTCGATCGGCGTCCTTGTCACGGCGTCGACCAGCATCGAGCTGCGCGGCGTGCTCGTCGATCCCGGCGCTGGCGCGGCCGGCAATGCCGGCACCGACGGGACGATCGGCGAGACCGGTGGCTGGGGCGGCATCGGGACCACGGGCTGCGAGAACTCGGGTCTCGGCTGCGCGAGCTGCAGCCGCCCGGCGCGCGGACTCGCAGGCACGTCGTCGTGCGGGCGGCCCGGTGGGCTCGGTGGCTGGCCCGGTCATGGTGGCGGCGCGGGTGTCGTGGGAGCGATGGCACGCTCGGAGCACCGGGTGGCGCAGGTGCAGCGTGTGGTGGCGAGCGGACGTGCGACGGCACCGTGGGGGAGCGCGGCGCCGAGGGTGCGTGGGGATCCAACGGCGCGGCCGGCGTCCAGATCGGGACGTTCAGCGGCGCGACCTACCTCCCGGCTGCTGGCATGATCGGCACCAGCGGCAGCCCCGGCAACGGCGGCGGCGGTGGGGGGGGCGGCGGCGGCGGCAACGACAGCTGTGACTCGTACGGCTCGTCCGGGGGTGGTGGTGGAGGTGGCGGGTGCGGCGGGACGCGCGGCTCCGGCGGCAGCGGCGGCGGAGGCTCGTTCGGCGTGATCGCGCTCGACAGCCAGCTCGTGATCGACGCCTCGACCGTGATGGGGCGAACCGGCGGTGTCGGGGGCGCGGCGGCAGCGGCGGCATGTTCGGCGGTGGTGGCGGCGGTGGTCCCGGTGGCCCGTACGGCACCAACGGCGAGCAGGACGACGGTGGAGACGGCGCGGCGGGCGGGCCGGGCGGCAACGGTGGGCGCGGCGGCGACGGTGGAGGCGGCGGTGGCGGTCCGTCGGTCGCGGTGGTGGCCTCGGCACCAGCAGCACGGTCGCGAGCCAGGTCGCGTCGACGCTCGTCGGCGGCAACGGCGGCGCGGGCGGGTCCTCGGGCGCGCCCGGTCAGTCGGGGCTCTCGGCGATGACGTACGGCTGCGCGTTCTAGTATCCTGGGCCGGTGCTGCGCTGGCTCCGTCTGATCGCGACCGCGACGGTCATCCTGTCGCTGATCGGGCTCGGCGTGATCGCCGGGCTGTTCCTGGTCGCGAACGCGGGTTGGATCGCGGTCAAGATCCCGCCGTGGCTGCAGGGCCTGTTCGGCGACAAGCCGCACGAGGTCTGGCTGCCGGGGCTGATCGCCGGCTGGCTCGCCGTGGCGGTCCTGTTCGCGACGCTGATCCTGTGGAGCATGTTCTACGTGTGGCGCCGCCGGCAGTACGAGTCCTTGATCAACCGGCTCGAGAGAGAGCTCGCGAAGCTGCGCAACCTGCCGTTCACGGAGCCCGCGCCGCTCGAGGATCTGCCCGAGACCCCGAGCGTGGCGGCGGCGCGCGTGATGAGCTCGCTGGACGACGACGACGACCTGGCCGACGAGCGCCGGGCTTGATCGAGTTCGTGTAGAGTCGTTCGCGATGGGTGCGGCGCTGCTCTTGCTGCTCGTCGGCCTCGGCGCCATGGCCGCCGGCGTCCTGCTCGGTCGCTACTACGTGCCCGACGATCGCCAGCTCCGGCGCACCGCGCGCCACAGCAAGGCGTACATGCGCGCGCTCTCGCACCTGATCGCGCGCGATCACGACACTGTCGTCAGCGAGCTGCGTGGCGTGGTCGAGGAGAATGTCGACGACGTCGAGCCCTACTTCGCGCTCGGCGCGATGTTCCGCAGCCGCGGCGAGCACGAGCGCGCGATCCGCGTCCACCAGGCCCTCGCGGTACGCGAGCGTGACAAGCGAAAGCTCCGACAGCGCGCGATGTACGCGCTCGGCCTCGACTTCCGTGCCGCCGGCATGCCGCGCCGCGCGACCCGCGCGATGGAGGAGGTCCTGCTCGAGGAGCCGAATCACGAGGGGGCGTTGCGCGCGCTCGCGGCGCTGTACGAGGAGCAGGGGCGGTTCAACGAGGCCGCCGGTCTGTGGGCCCGACTCGGCAAGCGCCGCAACGAGGACACGCGCCAGCGCGAGCATCACCTGCTGGTCGCCGCGGCGCAGGCCGCGCTCGGGCGACAGGACCTGGACTCGGCGAAGCAGCTGCTGAAGGCGGCGCAGAAGCACGAGGAGAGCGCGCACTTCTTTGCGGCGGCGGCCGAGCTCGCGGCGGCGCGCGGCAATCATCGCGGCGCAAAGGATCGCCTGCGCCAGGCGCTGGTCGCCGATCCGGCGCTCGCGCCGCACCTGCTGCCCGGCGTGATCGCGGCGGAGCAGGGCGTGGCGGCGCGCGAGTCATCGGGCGGCGCGACCCGCGACGAGCTCGCAGATGACGAGGTGGAAGATGCCGCGCCCGCAGCCGACGATGCCTCGCGACAGCTGACCGCCGGCACCGAAGTGAACGCGCTGGTTCCCGCCGCCAGCACGAGCCAGTTCCGGGTTGCCACGCCGCCGCACGGCGTCGCGCTGGTCGCGCACCAGCCACCCGGATCAGTCACCGTGCCGATCACTTCGCGCGTGCTGGCCGTGCTCGCCTCGATCGAGGCCGAGACCGGACCGCGGCTCGAGCTCGCGCTGGTCCGCGCGCAGCTGGTCAGCAAGCGCGACGACGAGCTCGCGACCGAGTTGACGACCAAGTTCCCCGATGCGCTCGCGGCGCGGGTCGCGGCAGGCCGCCTCGCGCTCGGCACCCAGGATCCGGTCGCGATCCGCGGTGCGCTCGACGGCTTGGTCTCCGACACCGGCACGCTCGCGTGGGCGCTGCGCGGCCGCTGGCAGTGCGCCGTGTGTCATCACCGGCCCGGACCGTTCAGCTGGCGGTGCGGGCAATGCCGGCGCTGGAACACGCTCAAGATGGAGACCGGCATCGAGCTCCCGCCGCCGGCACCGCGCGATCGGCGCGCCGCACCGCGATCAGCCCGGCCCGAGGGCTTGCTCGGTGCGCCGCCGGACGAAGCGCTGCCACTGCCGACACTCGACCCCGGGCTCACCGACGACGAGATCTCCGAAGCTGGAGCGCGTCGCTCGTTGCTCGGCCGGGTCGGTGGCTGGGCCTCGGGCCTGTGGCGCCGCGATCGGTAGCGATCACAGCTGCGGCGCGAGCGCCCCTGCTGCGCATCGTTCCCCTCCCGGCCAGCCTAACATCGGCGCGAGTCTGGTATACCCCCGGCGATGCCGCCTGCCGATCCTCCCGGTGAGCCACCGTCTGGAGGCGTGCCGCGCCCGACGGAACCGTTGCCCGGGATCACGGGACCGATCCAGACCGGCCGCACGCGCACGCAGACGCTGTTTGGCGAGGACGGTCCGTTCCGGCGGTTCATCCGGCGCTGGGGCTTCCCGCTGTTCGTGGTGTTCGTCGTCTACATCGGTCGCTCCGTGCTGCTGCCGTTCGTGTTCGCGGGCCTGATCGCGTACGTGCTGGCGCCGGTGATCCGCGCGATGTCGGAGCGCAAGGACGGCACGCGTCGGATGCCGCGCGGGCTCGCGATCATCATCTGCTACCTCGTGTTCCTGGGGCTCGTGGTCGGCTTCATGTTCCTGCTCGTGCCGCGGCTGTCGAAGGACGTCGCGCGACTCGGCAAGGAAGCGCCAGGGCTCTACAAGAAGCTCGACGAGGAATGGACGCCACAGATCGCGCGCTGGCTCGAGATCCGGTTCCCTTCGCTGGCACCGGTCAAGCAAGTGCCGGTCGACCCGGAGCCGTTGCCCGACGTCCCGCTACCGCCGGGTACCGCGTTCACCGTGACGCCCCTGCCGGATGGCCGGATGGCGCTCCAGCTGACCCCGAACGGCGTCGACATCAAGCCGCTGCCGAACGGGGCATATCACCTGCAAGCGAACGAGGCGCCGCCCGAGCCGGCGAATCTCGAGGACAAGCTGCGCGGCTTCACGGAGAAGGGGCTGATCGGGCTGCAATCGAAGCTGAACGACGCCGTGCGGCTCGGCCAGACGCTCGTCCAGAAGTTCGTGCGCGGCATCTTCCTGTTCTTCTTCACGCTGATGATCGGCGCCTTCATCTTGATCGACATGGAGAAGGTGCACGGATTCCTGCGCAGCCTGTTCCCGCACAACGTCCGCGACGACTACGACGTGATCATCGGCGGCATCGATCGCGGCCTGTCGGGTGTGATCCGCGGGCAGCTCGTGATCTGCCTCGTCAACGGCATCCTGACGTACATCGGCCTCCTGGTGTTCGACGTCAAGTACGGCCTCATCCTCGGCGTCGTCGCGGGCCTGATGAGCCTCATCCCGATCTTCGGATCGATCCTGTCCTCGATCCCGATCGTGCTGGTCGCGCTGGTCTCTGGCGATAGCGGGATCGACGCGTTCCGCGGCGTCGCGATGACGTTGTGGATCGTGGGGATCCACTTCGTCGAGGCCAACGTCCTCAACCCGAAGATCATCGGCACGGCCGCGAAGATCCATCCGGTACTCGTGATCTTTTCGCTGTTCCTCGGCGAGCACAAGTACGGGCTGGTCGGCGCGCTGCTCGCGGTGCCAATCCTGTCCGCGATCCAGGTCGTGTTCATGTTCCTGTATCGCAAGACCTGGAAGACGCTGCCGGGTCGCGGCGAGACCGGGCCGCTGACGCCGATCAAGACCGACACGGGACCGCTCGCGCCGACCCGGTCGTGATCCACCCGACACGATCGGGCAACGGCAGGCGGCGGTTGATGCCGCCTCGCACGGGTGGTACCCCGTAGAGCATGCGGGTCGGACTTGTGGTGTGCGCGAGCTTCGCGGCGATCGGCGTCGCCTCCGCGCAGCCGCTGGATCCGTACGCCCCCAGGCCCGCCGGGCCGGTGGCGCCGCCCGCACGACCCCCGGCGCCGCCCGCACCCCGCGCCGCGGACCCGGTGCTCGCCGAGCAGCTCGCCGCCGCGCTGGTCGCCCGCGCGCAGGAGCTGTTCGACGCCAACCTGCTGCTCGATGCCAAGCAGCTCGCGATCGAAGCGCAGGTCAAGAGCCCGCGTGGCGCCGCCGCCGATCAGGCGCGCTTTCTGATCAAGGCGATCAACGGCAAGCTCGGCATCGTCGATGACACGCCTGCCGTCGAGCTCGCCCCGGTACCGCTCACGCCGAAGCGCGGCGCCGTGGATCGCTATCCGGACGGGCCTGATCGACCGAGCCAGATCACGAGCGGCGTCCATGGCGCGCTGTACTTCGGCCTGCTCGGCGCGACCGCCGGCTCATTCATCGGCGAGGAACCCGCGACGGGTGGGGTCGCGCTCGGAGTCGCCGCGGGCGTCGCAGCCGGGCTCTACGTGCCGCGCCGGATCGTTCGCTCGCGGTTCACGGAAGGCCAGGTCCGCACGGTCGGCTCGGCGAGCGTGTGGGGCGGCATGGTTGGCGGCCTCGCGGGCGATCTTGGCAAGACCTCGGGCTCGACGTCGCGCCACGTGCTGATCGGCGCCAGCATCGGCTCGACCGCGGCGCTGCTCGGCGGGGTGGCGCTCGCGCGTCAGGATCGCTACACGCCCGGAGACATCGCGCTGGTCGACACGTTCGCGGGCATCGGCGCCATCGGGGGCCTGACGATCGGCATGCTGATGCAGCCCGTGCAGACGGAGGCTTACTCGCTGAACTCGATGCTCGGCGCGACGGCCGGCGTGATCACCGGCCTCGTCGCCGGCCCGCAGACCAACACCACGCCGCGCCGGATGGTGCGCGTCGCCGGCGCGGCAAGCCTCGGCGCGGCCGCCCCGTTCGTGCTGTACGCCGCGATCTACGATTCGAGCTCGGCCGGAGACGAGCGCACGATCGGCGCGCTGTCCTCGATCGGCCTGCTGGCCGGCGCGTACGTCGGGTTCCGGCTGACGCGCGATCTCGACCGCGGCCTCGACCTCAACACCCGGCAGCACCGCGACGACGACGCGGTGCCGCCCGCGGTGCTCGGACGTAGCGCGACTGGCCAATGGTCGATGGGGGCGCTGACGCTGCAGCCGCTCTCGCGACAGCTCGCGCCGCAACCCGGGATGTCACTGCCCGTGCTTGCCGGCAGCTGGTAGCTCACGGTCGGCGGACGCGGAACACGAGCGCGCCGCCGAGGCGCACGTCCTCGTAGTCCGCGAAGCCGATCCGCTGCAGCCACGTGCGGAGCTCGCTCGGATCGAACCGCCGGATGCCGGCCGCGCGCGCGGCGAGCCGGCCCATCAGCGACGGCGCCTCCGCGAACGTGGAGCCGACGTAGAGCCCACCCGGCCGGAGCACACGGCGGATCTCGCGGAACACCAGCTCGGGGTCGTCATAGGCGTGGAGCGCGCCGGCGTTGTTGACGCCGCCGAACGCACCGTCGACGAACGGCAAGGCGTGCGCATCGGCGCGGACGAGCACGACGTTGGTGTAACCGCCCGTGCGCTGCGCCGCGACGTCGAGCATCGCGCGCGACAGATCGAGCCCGACGATCAGCGCGCCCGGTGCCGAGGCGGCGAGTGCACGCGCGAACGCGCCGGGCCCGCACGACAGATCGAGCCACGGACCGGGACGATCGTCGAGCGACAGGCCGTGCTTGTGAATGAACAGCTCGCCCGACAGCCCGCCGACCGACGCCCCGGCGCCCTTGCCCGCGAGCAGGCGGACGAACGTCGGCCGCCAGAATCGATCGTAGATCCGCGCGACCAGATCACTCTCCATCAGCCGCTGCTCGGCCGTGGCGGTGGTCGGCTCGCCGATCGCGACATCGATCAGATCGAGCACGTTTGGGTTATGCAGGACCGGCTCGAGCCCGCAGGTCGCGCAGCGCGGGTTGCGCGTGCTCTTGAACGGCGCCTCGGCGCGACACCGCGGACACGCCAGGATCTGGAGGACGGCTTGGTCCACGGGGGACCGGTTGTAGCTGAAACCCGGCACCGTTGACACCGCGCGGGTGCGGGGTCACGCTCGACGGGTTGGGTCGCCGCTTCCGCATCGTGATTTGCCGTGGACCCGAGTGTGGGGACCGCCGCGGATCGGCCACGCTTCACGAGGTGTTCCGCGCCGCGCTCGAGGCGCAGGGTGCGCGCAATCGCACGCCCGACGCGCCTCTGACCGAGCTGGTGTGGCAGAGTTGCTTCGGGCGGTGTACGCAGGGGCCCAACGTGCTGGTGCGCGAGATCCTTACCGCCGAACCGCCTTCGATCACGGGCACTTTCGCGACCCTCCCGGGCCCGCGCGGTACGACGGCTCTGTATAATCGGGTCGACTCGTTCAGAGCCGAGCACATCGTTGCCGCGCACGTGATGAACGGACAGATCGTCCGCGAGTACGTCGAGCGGCCGGGAATTCATCCATCGGACCCCGTGAACTTGAAAGACAGCGAGTGATCATGATGCGTACAACGATCGGCCTCCTCGTGATGGGCGCGCTGCTGGGCGCGGGATGTAAGGGTGACAAGGTCATGGTCCCGGATCCGCAGACCAAGTCCGACCTCGAGATCTGCCAGAAGAACAGCCTCGAGAAGGACAAGCTGATCAAGGACCTCGAGGCAGCCAACACCAAGCTCCAGATGCAGGGCAGCGGTGGTGAGGTCGTGGTGGTGATCGAAGGCGACCTGATGACCGTCAAGGCCGGCAAGCCCGGCGATCCGCGCCCGCCGATCGACCCGACGGCGGCGACCGCGGCGGCCAAGGAGTTCGAGAACCTGGTCAAGAAATCGCGCGGCGCGATCCAGAAGTGCTACGAGCAGGCACTCAAGAAGAACTCCGGGCTGCAGAGCAAGACGATCACGCTGACCGTATTCGCGAGCTTCGCGCAGACCGGTGCCTACAAGAACGCATCGTTCTCGCCCTCGCTCGGGGATGCGTTCGATCAGTGTATCCAGGGCGTCGCGACCCGCTGGGTCCTGAACGGCAATGCGCCGGCGCAACAGTTCAAAGCCTCGGTGTCGCTGACGCCATCGTGAAGAAGGAGGCGCTCCGCGACCTCGAGAAGCGGCTGCGCGACGAGCCCGACAACCTCGGCCTGCGCGTGACCGTCGCGGGTGCGCTGCGCGAGGCTGGACGCGTCGGCGATGCCGTCGAGCTCTATCGCTCGGTCGCGATCGCGTATCGCGATCAGGGGCGGGTTCACCAGGCGGTCGCCGTGTGTCGCAGCATCCTCGAGATCGCGCCCGCGGATCCCGTGTGTGAGGCGTTGCTCGAGGTGCTGCTCGACAAACCGAGCGATCGCGAGCTCGAGGATCTGACCCCGCTGCCGGTCCCGATGCCCTATCACGTCGCCGATCCGACGACCCGGCTGCTCGACAAGATCTCCGCCAGCGAGCTCGAGCTGCCGTCGCGGCCCAGCACGAGACCGGACGTCGAGGAGGTCACGCGTCCCGAGATCTCGCGCACGACCTCGCGCCACGTGGTGCACGACGACCTCGCGGCCGAGCTCGACACCCGCCGGCGGCCGAAGAGCGAGACCGGGCAGCTCGCGAAGATCTCCGGCCCGCCGCCGACCGTGCCGGTGATGCTGGTCGATCTCGGCGACGACGATCTGTCTGGCGTTCCCGGCGATGCCGACGACGAGAAGACGATCCCGCGCGATGCGCCCGGCGCGACCACCGACGTGCTGCGCAGTCCGTTCTTCGCCGCGATTCCCGTGGACCGCCGCCGCCGCGTGCTCGAGCGGTTCCAGCGCCGCACCGTGCCCGACGGGATCCCCTTGATCCGAACCGGCGAGACCATGCACCCGCTCGTGATCGTCGAGCGCGGCGTGCTCGAGGTCCGGGTCGACGCGGGCGAGCCGATCACGCTCGCGCGCATCGAGGCCGGCGATTTCTACGGCGAGGTCAGCCTGATGAGCCGGACGCCGGCGCGGACCACACTCGTCACCGCGACCGAGGCCGACCTGCTGGTGCTCGCGGCGCGCGACTTCTACGAGCTCGCCAGCCAGTATCCCGCGCTCTGGAAGTCACTCGAGCATCGCCACACGAGCGACACGGACAGCGACTAGCTCAGACGACGACCGCGCGGGCGTGAACCGCCAGCGCCTATCCGCGCTTCGCCTTGAGGATGCGCTCGAGCGCCATCCCGGCGGCGCGCGCCGCCCGGGCGAGCTGGTCCTCAAAGGTGTGCCTCATCCGATGCTCGCCGAACAGCACGCCAACCACTCGCTCCCGGATCGCCACGGGGACAAGCAGGATCTCGGGCGGGCACGCACCGAGCACCGCCGCGAGGAAGTTGCGGCTGGCATCGTCGTGCATCGGCCCGCGATACGGTAGGCGCGTGCCCACGACATCCTGCAGCGTGGAGGGTCGATCGAGGGTGATCACGGCGAGCGCGGGAGTCGGCGGCGTCGGCTGCATCGAGAACACCGACAGCTCGTTGGCCTTGGGTCCGGGACGCGTGGTCGGCCGCAACGAGAAGAACCCGGCGCGGCGATGGCTTTCACCGAGATGCCCGATCATCAGCTTCACGACGTCATCGCGAGACTCGGCGCGCTCCAGCGAGTGGATGAGCTCGATCGCACGGGAGGTGGAGGTCTCGAGCGCACGCACGAGCAGGCCGCCGGACGCATCCGCCAGCCCAGGCGTCCCGCGTGCGGGCTCGGGCGGCGAGGGCGGCGCGACGATCAGCGGTGCCGAGTCGACATCCGAAACCGGAATCTCGCCGCGCGGCACCGGGATTCCACCCGATTCGGTGCCGGGGATGGCGCCGAGCAGCGGCGGCGGGATCGTCGTGCCGGGCGGACCCCAGCCGTCGTCGACCGCGTCGTACCCGATCGGCACGGAGTCCGTCGCCTCGCCACGCTGCGGGGCCGGTGGTGGCGCCGGCTCGTCGTTGTCCTCGTCGTGTGCGCTCGAGCGCGCGGCGAGCGGCACCGCGATCGCCTTGCCTGCGAGGGCGCGCGGCGGCGTCGCGAGTGGCGCGGTATCGAGCTCGCTCGATGGGCTTGGCGGTGCCGCGAGGGATTCGTCGGTATCCTCGGGCGCGTCCTCGTTCGGTGGGGCAGCTGCCGCGTCGATCTCCGTCGGATCGAGATCATGCGTCTCGGTATCGCGGAAGTGCCGGGTCATCGCGGGCACCGCACCGATCCCGACCTGCGTGGTCTTCTCCTTGCGCTGGTACCGCGGCTTCAGCGCGTCCAGCACCACGACCTCGTCGTCGGTGGTGTCCTGGCCATCCTCGCTGGTCGGTGCCCGCCGGATCGGGGCGTCGTTGGGCCGCCGGCGCTCGAGCAGCACGGGCTCCGACTCGCGCGGTGGCAGATCGCGGATCACGACGCCCTCGCCGGTGTCCTCCGCCACCTCGATCGTCGACGATGGCAGGTGCGCGTCGTCGCGATGCGCGATCCCGGAGATCTCACCCGAGACGTCGGGCGGCAACGGCTCGTCAGGCTCGATGATGATGCGTGGCTCGTCGAGATCCACCCGCCGGACGGGTCCGGTGCGGATGTCGACCTCGCCGTAGCGTGCCGCGAGCTCGGGCGGATCGCTCTGCGCGGGACGCGTGCGGCGCGGTGCGAGCCGGATCGTCTCGTCCTCGTCCGCCGAGGACACCTGCATCTCGATCACGGGGCCGCTATCGTCTGTGGCTGCTTCGTCCTCGTCGAGCTGCGCGATCGGCGGCCTGATCGAAGGCGCCCGGCGATACGGCACGCGAATCTCGCCCGACACGCTGCGCGCACGTGGCCGGTCCGGTGCGCCGTCGATTGCAGCCGGGGGATCGCTCGCCGGCGGCGGCACCACCGGCATCGGCTGGGTGATCGGCGTCGGGGCCGCGGCGCGGACCGGCGTTGCCTCGGGCGCCACGGTCTCGGTCTCGCGCTGGCTCTCGCGTTCGATCGTCGCGAGATCGAGCTCGCCGCTGTTGGGGCGAGGGAGATCGAACTGGCCGGTGACCGGCGCGACCGCGCGGTGGCGGGTCGCTTCCACCCGACCAGTGACGCCCTTGGTGCGTGGCCGCGCCGCGCGGGCGACGGGCGGCGGGGGCGTGCTCGGCTGGAGCAGCCGCTGGCCAAGCTCGGTGACGTGGCCATAGTAGTGCGCGAGGCACCACGCGATCTGCATCTGGGTCGCGACGGCCCGGACGACGTAGGCGCCGGTGAAGAACGCGATCTCGTCGACGGCGTGGCGGTCCGAGGGATCGCTCATCGCGACCGTCAGGTTGTTGTCGGTGTCGAGCGACACCGGGATCGCGCGCAGCTCGATCGCCATGTCGCCCGGGATCGTCGCGACGACGCGGACCGGCAGGCGCGCGAGCGTGTTCGGGTTGACCTGAGGCACGAGCAGGCGCGAGCGATAGAAGTCAGTCAGCTCGTCGTCACCGATCACGCCCGCGGAGACCAGCTGTTCCCCGAGGGTGCCGCCCCGGCTCGCGACGACCACGCGTGCATCGTCCAGGGCGCTGGAGGGGACCAGCCCCGAGCGAACGATGAGCGCGCCTGCGTCGTCGGCCATGCAGACGCGGGACAACACCCGCGCCGTCGGCGATCATGCGGACAGGCCGGCCATCATGTCAACGAACCCGCGGATCTACCTGGACTTCAATGCCACGGCACCGCTCCTGCCCGCCGCGCGCGAGGCGATGGCCGAGGCGCTTGCCGAGGCGGGCGGAAATCCGTCCTCGATCCATGCCGAGGGCCGGGCGGCCCGGGATCGGGTCGAGCGCGCGCGGATCGGATCGCGGCGCTCGTCGGGCGCCCCCGAGAACAGCTGGTGTTCACGAGTGGCGGCACCGAGGCGAACGCGGTCGGCATCCAGGCCCTCGCCCGGGTCGCGACGGCGCGCGGCCTGCCGCCGGTGGTGGTCACGACCGCGCTCGAGCATCCGTCGCTCGCCGGAGCGATCCGCGCGCTTGGCTGGGAGGTGCAGGTCGCCGCGGTCGCCGCCGATGGCTCGCTGGCATTCCCCGACGTCACGCCCGGCGTGGTCGCGGCCGCGTGGGTCAATCACGAGCTTGGCAGCCTGATCGCGCCGGCGCTCGCGGCATGGGGCAGATCCCGCGGCGCGCTGGTTCACGTCGATGCGGTACAGGGGATCGCGAAGCGCGCGCGGGGCGAGCTCGACGCCGACGCGATCGCGATCTCGGCCCACAAGCTCGGCGGTCCGCAGGGCGTCGGCGCGGTCATCCTCGCGCTCGACGACGCGCCACCGATCGACGCCGGCCACCAGGAGCGCGGTCGCCGGCCGGGCACCGAGAACACGCTCGGCATCGTCGGCTTCGGCGCCGCGGCGGGAGCGGTCGACGTCGCGGCCTGGCCCGCGATCACAAAGCTCGGCGATCGGCTCGAGCGCGGACTCGTCGCGCTGGGTGGCGTCACGATCCACGGTGCCCAGATGCCGCGGGTCGGCGGGACGATCAACGCGGGCTTCGCGGGCGCGCGTGGCGAGTCGATCGTGATCGCGCTCGATCTCGCCGGCATCGCGACGTCGACAGGATCCGCGTGCACGTCCGGATCGGTGCAGCCATCCGCGGTGCTGCTCGGCCTCGGGCTCGCGGTCGAGCAGGCGCGCTCCGCGGTCCGGTTCAGCCTGGGTCGCACGACCACCGCCGACGACATCGATCGCACGTTGAGCGTGCTCGCCGCGATCCTGCCGCGCGCCCGGCGCCACAGCTAGAACGCGGTCGTGACGTCGAGGCCGTAGGTCGCGCCGGAGCCCTGGCTGCGCTGGTGACGGCGGCGTCAGCGGCTCGGGCTCCGCAAGCGCCGTGGTTGGCACGGCCAGCACGACGGCGATCGCGATCGCGCGGATCATCGCGACCACGATCTCTCCGAACGCCGGGTTCGGCACCACGCGCGCCGCTGTTTGCCGGAGTTAGAAGCTGCCTGCCAGGCCGAGCCCGTAGGTCTGCTCGTGAGGCTGGACGATCGGCGCCACCTGCAGCTCGTACGCGAGCGTGGCATCGAAGATCGTGGCGGCACCGAGCCCCGCCAGCGCGCCATAGCCCGCACCCTTGAGGCCGCAAAAAACATTCCGGGTGTGGGCGCAGCCCTGCGCGCGCCAGCCGACGTACGCCCCGAGCACGAACAGGCCCGGGCGCATCGCGAAGAAGCTGGCCGCCGCCTTCCGGGGCTCGTGGTGCTCGAGGTGGGTGAGCGGTGCGCCGACCCACAGCGCACCGGTTCCGATCAGCGCGGGCACGCCGGCATCGGCAACGACAGCACCCACGGTCAGCCCGAGCAGGATCAGGTCGTAGATCAGGATCTTCTTGCCGTACCAGCGCTCGGTCGGTGCGGCAGGCGCGGGCGTCGGCCTCGCCGGCGAAGGCGGGGACAGGCCGGGCCCGGGCGCTGCCCCCGCCATCGAGCCCAGCGGCACCATCATGGCAATCGCGATCGCGCGCTTCATCATCACTCCATGATGGTGGGGACGCGCGTGAACATCGCGGAGGATGAG
>JBBJLY010000367.1:0-6639 GCA_037720695.1 Kofleriaceae bacterium
CGCGCCGCGCTGGTCGCCGCGCTGCGCCGCGATCGCAACCCGGCACTCGCCGCGCGCCGACTCGGGATCAGTCGCGCGAGCATCTACACCAAGATGAAGACCTACGGGATCACGGGCGATGGCACCTCGGCGGAGTAGTTTAGCGGTGAGCTCGCTCGACCCGCTGCTCGCTTGTTGCGACAGTCGGGACGCGATGAGCGAGCACTGGCGAGCGGTCGCGCGGGTCGGGGACGTCAAGCGCGGCGATGTCGTGGCGGTCGAGATCGATGGGCTCGAGCTCGTCGTCGGCCGCGATGGCGATCGCTACTTCGCGACCCAGCGGCGGTGCGTGCATCAGGGTGGTGACCTCGCCGAGGGCATCATCGCGCGCGGGCACCTGGTATGCCCAAATCATGGCTGGCGATTCTCGACCGCCACCGGCAAGCACGAGCTCGCGGCTGCGTACTGTCTCGTGACCTACGCGGTGCGCGTGGTCGGTGATCAGATCGAGGTCGATCCGCGGCCTCTGACCAAGGAGATGTGATGACACGACGAACCGTGAGCTTGATCGAAGGGGATGGCATCGGACCGGAGATCGCCGCGGCGACGGTGCGCGCGGTGGAGGCCGCCGGTGGGCAGCTCGACTGGGAGCGCGTGGATGCAGGCGCTGGCGCGGTCGAGCGGCACAAGGATCCGCTACCGGCCGCGACCATCGAGTCGATCAAGATCAACAAGCTCGCGCTCAAGGGCCCGCTCGCGACCCCGAGCGGTGGCGGCTACCGGTCGGTCAACGTGACACTACGCCAGCACTTCGATCTCTACGCGAACGTCCGTCCCGTGCGGACGATCGCCGGGGTGCCCTCGCGCTACACCGACGTCGATCTCACGATCGTGCGCGAGAACACCGAGGATCTGTACGCGGGAGTGGAGCACTACGTCGATCCGCGACGGACCGCTGCGGAGTCGATCGCGATCATCACGCGGTTCGGCAGCGAGCGCGTGATCATCTACGCGTTCGAGTACGCGCGGCGGCTCGGGCGCAAGAAGGTGACGCTCGTCCACAAGGCGAACATCCTCAAGATGTCGAACGGGCTGTTCCTCGACTGCGGGAAAGAGATCGCGCTGCGCTATCCGGACATCGCGTTCGAGGACATGATCGTCGACGCCACCGCGATGAAGCTGGTGACCGCGCCGGAGCGGTTCGACGTGATCGTGACGATGAACCTGTTCGGCGACATCCTGAGCGACCTGACAGCGGGACTCGTCGGCGGGCTCGGCGTCGCGCCGGCGGCCAATATCGGTGCGGTGGAGGACGCGGCCGGCGTCGCGATGTTCGAGGCCGTGCACGGCACCGCGCCGGACATCGCGGGGAAGGGCATCGCGAACCCGACCGGGCTCATGCTGTCGGCCGCGATGCTCCTCGATCACGTGGAGCAGCGCGAGGCAGCGGAGCGCCTGCGCAAGGGCGTGTATGCGGCGCTCGGCAACGCGGAGACACGGACCGGCGACCTCGGTGGCAAGGCCAACACGGCCGGGTTCACCGACGGCGTGATCCGCGCGATGGGTGCGTGAAGGACCCGACGCGCGAGGCTCAGGCGTCGCGCTGCTGGAACCGCGCGAACTGATGCTCGATCGCACCCGCCGGGGCATAGCCGAGCGTCGTGATCGCCTCGCCGAGCCGCACGCCGCGCGAACGGTCCTGGAGCTGCAACGCCTGGAACAGCTGAAACCTGTCGACGACGCCCTGGTCGACCAGGTACTCGCCGAACCATGCCTCGGCGAGCCCGGGGTCCTCGATCGAGGCGGCCTGGAGCGGGACCTTGCGCGTCCTGTCGTCTTCTACAGCGATCGGGTTCGACATGGGGTTGCGAGCACCATCTCGAAGTTTCCCCCGCCGCGCGACGAACAACGTCCAACTCCCGGTGATGCGCGCGCTCGGCGGCCAGGACTGTTGCCACCTGCCGTTGGCTAACGCCGCGGCCCGTGGCGCGACCTATCGGGATGCCGTTGCGCTCGATGGTCACGTTCGCGGTCCTGGTCGTTTGGGTCGCCTGTAAACGCGCGCCGGACGGCGCCACCCACGTCTCCGGATCGGGCGCGGTCCCGGATCCGGCACCCGCGGGCGCTGCGGGATCCGGACCGGCGGGGTCCGCGAGCCAGCCGGCGACCGCGGTCACCGCGCCCCCGGCAGCGACAAGCTGGCGCCGGTCCCGGCGGATGTGGTCGGCAAGCTCGCGCTGCGCGAGGTGGTGCGTGGGTTGTCGCGGCCCGTGCTCTTGGTCGTCGCGCCCGGCGATCCGCGCAAGCGCTGGTTCATCCTCGAGCAGCACGTCGGGCGGATCCGGATCGTCGAGAACGGCAAGCTGCTGGCAAAGCCGTTCTTGAAGCTCGGTGGGCTGTCGACCGGCAACGAGAACGGCCTGCTCGGGCTCGCGTTTCACCCGGACTACGCCAATAACGGCAAGCTCTACGTCAACTACACCGCCGACGATGACGACACGCACATCGTCGAGTACCGGGTCTCGGCGAGCGATCCAGACGCGGTCGATCCCGCAACGCGGCGAGAGCTGATCGAGATCGAACAGCCGTACTCGAACCACAACGGCGGTCACCTCGCGTTCGGTCCCGACGGCAAGCTCTACACCGGGATGGGTGATGGCGGCTCCGCCGGCGATCCGGAACGCAACGGCCAGAACAAGACCGCGCTGCTCGCGAAGATCTTGCGGTTCGATGTCGGCGCGGCGAAGCCGGTGCCCGAGATCGTGCACCTGGGCGTGCGGAACCCGTGGCGGTTCTCGTTCGATGCCAAGACTGGCGGCCTCTACATCGCCGACGTCGGCCAGAACCTGTGGGAGTACGTGTTCGTCGCCAGCACGCGCGATGGCGCCCCTCGCAACTTCGGGTGGAACGTCGTCGAGGGCAGTCACTGCTTCGGAACCAGGTCATGTGACAAGGCAGGCTTCACGCCGCCGGTCGCCGAGTATCCGCACGACGAGGGCTGCTCGATCACCGGCGGTCACGTGTATCGCGGCAAGGCGCTGCCAGAGCTCGATGGCCGCTACTTCTATGCCGACTACTGCACCGGTCTCCTGCGCAGCTTCACCTGGACGCACGATCCGTCGTCGGGCACGGCACCGGGCTGGATCCGCGATCACTGGGACTGGAAGCGCTCGCTCGATCGCACAGGCCTCCTGTCCCAGATCTCGTCATTCGGCGTCGATCACGACGGCGAGCTCTACATCGTCGAGCTGACCGGCACGATCTACCAGCTCGTCCGCAAGTAGAGGCCGCAGCATCGGATCGCGGGTCGCATGCGACCGGCGACGCGACGCCGGGTGACGCCTCGCGATCGAGTGTTGTCAGCGGGAGGTAGCGGGCGGGCGGCGCAGCGCGCAGCGTGACCGCATGCGAGCCATCGTGCTGTCGATCGCGTGTGTGGGGTGTAGCGCCAGCGCTCCGAGCCTCGGGGGCGAGCGAGTCGTGGCGGTGGGGCCGGCGAGCGACGGTCGGATCGGACTCGGCGCGCTCGACCGCGCGCTCTCGCTCGAAGTCCAGCGCAGCTATCGCGCCGAGCTCGCGAACGTCGAGCCACCGCTGGCACTCGTACCCAGCGATGGCAGCGAGCTCGCGCTGAAGGTGCTGGACGCGAAGGTCGTGGTCACCGGGCCACTTGCTCGCACCGAGCTGAGCTTGACGTTTCACAACGCGGAGCCGCGGATCCGCGAGGGCCGGTTCGCGATCGCGCTGCCACCGGGTGCCACGGTGGGGAAGCTCGCGATGAAGATCAACGGGGTGTGGCGCGAGTCCCGCGTGGTCTCCAGGGCGCGCGGGCGCGAGGTTTACGAGACGTTCCTCCACCAGCGCGTCGATCCAGCGTTGCTCGAGCGTGACCTCGGCAACCAGTTCTCCGCGCGGATCTTTCCGATCGGGCCGCGCGAGGACAAGGAGATCATCATCGCGTACGAGCACCTGGTGTCGGCGAGCGCGCCGTACCGCCTCGGCTTGACGGGGTTGCCGGCGGTGCCGGCGTGCCGGGTCGCGATCGATCACGACGGTACGACCCGCAAGCTCGACGTCTCGGGCCGCGCACCTGCGGACGTGAAGGTCGCGATCGCGCCGGGTCAGGATGCGGTCGCCGGAGACGGTGCGTTCGTCGCGCGGGTCGACGTGCCCGCGACCGGGCAGCCGGCCTCGCTCGACAGCACGCTGTTTCTCGTCGATACCAGCGCGTCACGTGCGGCCGTGATGGCGAACCAGACCGAGCTCCTGCGCGCGCTGTTCGCCGCGTTGCCGGACCGGACCCCGGTCGCGGTCGCGACGTTCGACCATCGCTTCAGCGAGCTGTATCGCGGACCCGCGGGTCGGGCGCACGAGGCGCTCCCTGCGATCCTCGACCACGGTGCGCTCGGCGGCTCGGATCTGGGCGGCGCACTCACGCGTGCTGGCGCTGCGGGGCTGCGTCGCGTGGTCGTGATCGGCGACGGTGCGCCGACGCTCGGCGAGACCGAGCCGGCACAGCTCGCGAAGATCATCGAGCGTTCGCCGATCGAGCGCGTCGATGTGATCCAGGTCGGCGAAAGCCTCGACCGCGACACGCTCGGCCAGGTTGTCGCCTCCGGTGCGGTGCCGGGGGCACTCCTGACGTCGCGCGATCCGGCTCGGCTCGCGATCCAGCTCGCGACCCAGCTCGCGCCTCCGAGCTCGATCCGCGTGGCGGGCGCGAAGTCGTGGCCCGAGACCACGGCGGGCGTGGCGCCAGGTGATCAGATCGACGTGTTCGGCTTGCGCGACAAGCCTGGATCGCTCGCGGTTACCCTGTCGGGCCGAGAGATCACGGTCGTTCCACGCGCTGGCGACCCAGCGCAGATCCGGCGCGTGGTCGCCGGTGCCGAGCTCGCCGAGCTGACTGCCCAGCTCCAGCTCGCGACTGCGGAGGCTCGGCCCGCGCTCGCGGCGCAGATCGAGAAGCTCGCCCTCGCACACGAACTGGTCTCCCCGATGACCTCGCTGATCGTGCTCGAGACCGACGCGGACGAGCATCGCATGCTCGGCACCCGCCACGATCCGCCGACGATCGACCAGGGCTCGACCAAGCAGGGCATCGTGATCGAAGACAGGGACTCCCTGCAGAACCTCCCCATAGCGCGCGCGTTCGCGTCGGTGGTCGTCCCCGTCAGTGGCAGCCAGAACGATCTGTACGGGGAGTCCGCGGGTGAAGCGATCATCATCCTCCACGCCGGTCTCTGGCGGACCGGAGCCAACGTGGTCGCCTCGAAGTCAGGGCGGCTCGCCATCGTCCCCGGAGAAACCGGCGTCAGTAGCTCGCTCGCGCAGCACCAGATCGCCGAGGCGATCAAGACCAACGCGTTCGCGCTGGCGGATCACGCGGCCCGGCGACCGGCTCCGGAGCCTCCACCTCCTGCCGCGCACACGGGGAAGTTTCACGACGTGATGGTCGCGTTGCGCGCCGGCCAGCGCGACCGCGCCCTCGTGCTGGCGACGCGGTGGCAGCTCGCGAACCCTGGCGAGGTCGCGGCGATCCTCGCGCTCGGCGAGGCGCTCGAGGCGCGTGGAGCCGATGCGCTCGCGGCCCGTGCCTATGGCTCGCTCGTCGATCTGTATCCGAACCGCGTCGAGCTGGTGCGGCTTGCCGGCGAGCGGTTCGAGCGCCTCGCGCTGCGCACCCCGCCGGCATGCGCGAGCTCGCGATCGACAGCTATCGCCGCGCACTGCGCGAGCGTCCCGATCACCCGACGTCTTATCGCCTGCTCGCGCTCGCGGTGCTCCGCAACGATCGCGCCGACGAGGCGCTCGATGTGATCCTCCAGGGCACCCGATACGGCAATCGCCAGGAGGGCGTGCACGAGGCACTCGGTGCGGAGGCGCTCCTGATCGCCGCGCACCTCGCGGCCGGCGATCCCGCGAGGCGCACCGAGTTGACGAACCGGATGGGCCGCTCGCCACCGAGTCATCCCAGCATGCGCGTGGTGCTGACCTGGGAGAGCGACGCGAGCGATCTCGATCTCGAGGTCGTCGATCGCTACGGCAACAGGGCCTCGTGGTTCACGGGCATGGCTTCGGGTGGCGAGGTCCAAGCCAACATCTCGAATGGCTATGGCCCCGAGGTGTTCGCGGTCGATCACGCGTCTGGCTTTCCGTATCAGGTGCGCGTGCGCGCGGCGAGGATGGGCCCGATTGGCCTCGGCGCAGGCACGGTCCAGATCATCCGGCACGATGGCGCGGGCACCGTCACGGTCGAGGATCGGCCGTTCGTGATCCAGCAGGACGGTGCGACCGTCGAGCTCGGCAAGATCGAGCGTCAGGGCGTCGCGCTACCCGTCTCGATCGCGAGCGGGCAGTCATCCTCGAAGTAGCGATCGAAGTTCACCTTGCGCAGGCGATCGCTGATCGCGAACCGCCACATCGGCTTCCCCAGCGCGCGACTCGGACCCTCGATCGCGAGCACGGCGAGCGCGTCTCGCGGCGCACCGGCGGCGATCGCGCGATCCCAGATCACCTTTGCGGTGCAACGCGGGCCCAGCACCGGCTCCGCCTTGCGGCAGAACCCGGTCCGGATCGCCCACTTGCGCTCGGTCCAGCGTGGCTTCAAGCAGCCGGTGGCGCGCGGCTGCGCATCTTCCGGGGGCGGCGGCAGCGGCG
>JBBJLY010000368.1:0-6628 GCA_037720695.1 Kofleriaceae bacterium
TCTATGACCGCGCCGCGACGATCAGCTTCCAGATGGTCGCGAGCCGGGTCCGCGCCGAGCCCGATCCGCTGCTCGGCGTGCGGCTCGGTGCCGCCACGTACTTCGAGGCGGTCGCCGCGTATCCCGAGGTCGCGCGCGTGATGTTCGAGGAGTACCGGCTCGCTGGCCCCGAGTACGAGGCGCGGTACCAGCGCGACAGCGACAAGTACGCCGAGCTGCTGTTCGAGTCCTTGAAGGCAGCCTACGACCAAGGCCAGCTGTCCCGCCTGCCGACCGAGCGCGTGGTCTACGTGTTCTCGAAGGGGATCGAGGCGCTCGCGATGCGCGAGATCACACGAGGCGCGCATGCCAAGCTGCCCGCGCTGGCCGAGGAGATCTCCGAGCTCATGATCAGCACGTTTCGCTAATCGACACGCACCACGGTGACCTCGCCGATCGCGTCGCCGGTCAGCTCGACGACCAAGAAGTGGCGATCGATCCCGTCCCACTTCATCGGCATCGCGCCACCGCCACCCGAGATGTACGCCGGGATGCCGGCATTCTCGAACGCATCGAACGTGTGGATGTGACCGTACAGGGTCAGGTCGACGCCGCCCTCGGCGAGCCGGGACAGCAGACGCTGGCCATCACGCGTGCTGCGGAACGCGCCGTACCGGACGCCCACCGGGTCGATCGGGGGGATGTGGGTGAGGAACACGTGCGGCCGGTCGCGTGCCTCGGCGACCCAGTCGACGATCCAGGACTCGACCAGCGGATCGAGCCCGGCGTCCCCCGAATCGGCGAACGTGAACGCGGTGCCCTTGAACACGAACTGGAAGCTGGCGCGCCCGAACCGCTCGAAGAACCGCTGCGGCTCGGACCACAGCTCGTGGTTGCCGAGCGTGGTGTAGAACGGGACCGCCAGGTACTCGAGTTGGCGCTCGAACAGATCGTACTCGGCGGTATCGGCGCGCTCCGTAAGATCTCCCATCCCGACGACGAACCGGACCTCGGGTACCGCGGAGATCGCGCGAAACACGTCGTCGACCTGGGGCAGCGCGGTCTGGATGTCGGCCATCGCCGCGACGTGATAGCGCTCGACCACGTGCGCATCGGGCGGCTCGATCGCGAGCTGGTGCGGGCCGGCGCCGAGCGTGACAGCGAACGTCGCGACAGTGGGTCGGGCCGAGAACGGATCCTCGGCCACCCGCGGCACCACGAGCCCGTCGACCACCAGCACCGCGTCGGGCAGCGTGTTGCGGGCGACCAACCTCCACTCGCCCGCCGTGCTCGCGTCGAGCGTCAACGCGAGCTCGATCGCAGGCGCGCCCGCCCACAGCTCGAGCTGGCCGTCGGCGAGCGAACGGATCGCCGCGAGCCCGCCGGCGACGCGGACGTCGATCCGCTGCGCGACGCTTCGCCGACCGCGAGCTCTCGAGCGCGCGCTGCTCGGCGGGTCGCGTGCACCCGAGAATCAGCGCCAGCAGCCACGAGGATCGCATCACGGACCTCCTCGATAGCGGATCGCGAACGTCGTCACGTAGGCATTGCCGACCTCGAGCTCGCTGCGCACCGACCAGCGCCGGGTCATCCCGAGCTCGAGCGAGGCGCCGAAGCTGCCGACGAACCCGGCCGCGCGCCAGGCCGCGAGCCCGCCCGCGAGCGAGTCGCGCCGATGATCGTAGAACACGCGGACCTCGCCACACGCGCCGAGATACGCGCCCCACGCGAACCCACCGAGCAGGAGGCTCGAGTTGCTGGAGGCGCCGGTCGGGTAGCGCGCCTGCTCGATCCCGAGGCCGAGTGCGAGATCGATGAACGTCCCGTCGAGCACGGGATCGAGGTGCAAGAGATCGATCCGGGCCACCAGCTCGGCCTCGCCCGTCACCAGCGTCACCTCGGTCGAGATCATCGCGGTGGCGGCGCAGCCCGGCACGCACGACCAGCCGGCTGCCATCGGAGACCTCGGCGCTGGTCGCCGCAGCACCGAGGATGCGAGCGCGGAGCTCGCCATCCATGGTCAGCGCGTCGCCCTCGGGATCGACGAGCGCACCGGCCCCGAAGCCGAGCCGGCCGAGCTCCAGGGTTCCCTTCGCGCGCGCGAGCCCGCGCTCGCGAGACGCGTCGTGCAGCCATGTGGTCCCGAGCTCGACCGACCACGGCGCCGGCGGGCGCGGTGTCCCCGGTCGATCGAGCCCGGCCGCGACCGCGATGTCCGCGATCCAGGTCGTCAGCAGTAGGCCGGTGCCCGCGAGCAGCACCGGCACGCCCGGCGTTGTATACGGACTGCCGCCGGAGACGCCGACCGGGACACCGCCGACCACGGCGCCGCCGAGCCCGACCACCCCGCTCGCGAACAGCCGCTTCGCGGTGCGCTTCTCGCGGACGAGCCAGCTGCCGAGCCCGCGAACGAGCACGCCGGGGAACACCGCGGCAACAGTCGCCGCGACGCGGCGCCGGGTCGACACCGGCTCGGCGACAGCGGTCTGCGCGACGAGCGAGACGAGGACAACAACGGTCGCGGCGCACCGCATGGACGAGACGAGACTACCGAATCGGGCCGCGCTTGGCCCGCCGGGACCGGCGCTTGTTCAGGGCACGCCGAGCTTGCGCTCGTCGTTCAGCGCGGTGTGCACCTTGTCGAGCAGTTCCGCCTTGGTGAACGGCTTGGGGATGAACTGCGAGTTGTTCATCGGCGCGTGCTGGTGATAGCCAGACATGAAGATCACCTTGACCTCGGGGCGCGAGATGCTCATCTCGCGTGCGAGGTCGCGACCCGACATACCGGGCATCACGATGTCGGTCAGCAGCAGGTCGATCTCGGCGTGCTCCTGGGCGACCGCGAGGGCTGCCTTGCCGGAGTCGGCCGACAGCACCTGGTAGCCAGCGTTCTTCAGGATGCGCTCGGTGACGCGGCGCACGTTGTCGTCGTCGTCGACCACGAGGATGGTGCCACCCTCGGCGCGGACGATCGCGATCGGCCTCGAGCCCTCGTCGACCTCCTGGGTCGCGGGCAGGTGGATGCGAAACGTGGTGCCCACGCCAGGCGTCGACTCGACCATGATGTCGCCGCGCGCCTGCTGCACGATGCCGTGCACGGTCGCGAGGCCGAGGCCGGTGCCCTTGCCCCGCGCCTTGGTGGTGAAGTAGGGCTCGAAGATCCGCGCCGCGACCTCGGCCGTCATGCCCGAGCCGCCATCGCTGACCTCGATCTCGACGTACTGACCGGGCGCGATGCCGCGCTGCTGCGCGCGCTCGGGCTCGATCTCGATGCTGTTGACGTTCAGGCTGACCCTGCCGCGGCCGAGCATGGCGTCGCGTGCGTTGACCACCAGGTTCATCAGGATCTGCTCGAGCTGCGAGCTGTCGATCAGGATGCGTGGGACGCGCGGGCCGGTCGAGGTCACGAAGTCGATCTGGGGGCCGAGGGTGCGAAGCAGCAGCTTCTCCATCGCGTTCACGACCCGCGGCACGTCGACCACTTTCGGCTTCACGAGCTCGCGGCGGCTGAACGTCAGCAGCTGGCGGGTCAGCTCCGCGGCGCTGGTCGCGGCGTGCGTGATCTGGTGGGCGTCGTCGCGCAGGTCGGGATCCTGCAGCGACTCCTCGAGCATGTTCGCGTAGGTCAGGATGACGTGGAGCAGGTTGTTGAAGTCGTGGGCGACGCCCCCGGCGAGCTGGCCGATCAGGGCGACGCGGTCGCGGTGGGCCGCCTGGTTGTGGCGCTCGCGCTCCTCGGTGACGTCGTGGACGACGATCACGGTCTCCTTGCCGCCGGTCATCGTGTTCGCGGCGATCGAGAACATGCGGTCGCTCTTGGTCGTGACCTGGCTGCGGACGTCGCTGATGATGTTCTCGCAGGACTTGCCCGCGATCGCCTCGACGACCTCGCCGGTCTGGAGGTCTCCGACCTCGCTCGCGCGCGCGCCGAGCCACTGGTTCACCATCACGCAGCGGCGCTGCTCGTCGAGCACGATCACGCCGATCGGCAGGTCGCGCACGATGCGTTCGAGCCGGTGCCACTCGTCGCTGATGACGCTCTGGACCTGGCGGACCAGCATCGCGTTCTTGATCGAGAGCGCGGCGGGGCCTGCGATCGCATCGAGCAGCTCGAGATCTCGCGGACCGAACACGTTCGACAGCGCGCTCGAGTCGAGCAGGATCACGCCGAGCCACTCGGTCTCGTCGGCCTCGTAGCGGAGCGGGACGGCCATCACGGAGCGCACACCACTCGCAGACAGGCTGGCCGAGCGCTGGAGCACCACGTCGTGCTCGACCTCGGTGCGCATGTATGGCTGGTGCGTGACCATGACCTGGCCGAGCACGCTGGTCGATAGCGCGAATGACTCGTCGCCGTGCCGATTGCGCGTGACCGTGAGGAACGGTGCCTTCGAGTGCGGGTGGTAGATCACCATCGCACCACGGTCGGCCCGCAGGAGCTGGAAGCAGGTATCGAGCACGCGGCCGAGCAAGCGCTCGAGGTCGTGCTCGACACCGATCGCGCGGCCGAGCTCGACGACCGCGCGGAGCCGGGTCAGCTCCTCGGAGTCGGACGGACTGACGACCGGCTTGTGCTCGAAGCGGAGTCGCTTGGGGCCGATCATCAGCTCGTCGCCATCGCGCAACGCGGCCTGCGTCACTTTCTTGGAACCGACGTAGGTGCCGCGCCGGCTGCCGAGATCGCGAATCTGGAACGTGCCGTCCGGCGCCTCGAAGATCTCGGCGTGACTCGCCGAGACCATCGGATCGTCGACCTGCACCTGGCAGCTATCATCGCGACCGATCACCGTGTGGGGCCCCACCACGTGGCTACGCTTGGTATCGGTCTCGATCAACTGGGCCATGATTCCAATGTATCGGCCAGACCGCCGAACGAGTAGGGCAGCGGTCGGGTAGGAGTTTTCGCCTACCCCGAAACGCGAAACCCCCACGCTGGATGCGCGGGGGACTCCCGACATGTAGGACGCGGGGACGCCTACGAGACTATTGCCAGGTGTTGGTGTCGGTCTGCAGCTCGTTGATGATCAGCGTGCCGGTCCCGAACGTGTTGCCGCACGTGCTGGTGACCGGAACCGTTGGGGTCGTGCCCTGGAGACACCGCGGCGCCCGGGTGGCGGTGAGCAGGAACCGGGGCTGACCGTTCGTGTTGACGCACCGTGCGCCGTTCTCGCTCCACTCGGCTTCCTTCACCCACGCCGCGGTGTCGGCCTGGATGCCGACGTTGTCGTACAGGTTCACCATCGTGCCGTCGAGCGTATGGCCCTTGCCGGTGCCGCAGTAGTCGCCACGCAGCATGCGAACGCACGCCGCGAGATGGGTCGAGCGCCCACTCCACGGCTTGTAGCCCATCTCGACACACTTCGCGATCGACTTGCCGCGACACGCGAACGTCTGGAACGTGGTGCTCGACGTGTACGCGCCGCCGCCAACCACGTCCTCGCCGTAGTTCCACGTGCCGAGCACGGCGACCGCGAGGATCTTGACACCCGCGCCGTCGACGCCGCACAGCGGCTGCCAGCCCGAGGAGCTCTGGTACGAGACGCCGTACATGCCGACATCGCTGGTCGCCCCGGCGCCGCGGGTCGCCGTGTCGATCCGCAGCGGCACGGACAGACCGCCCGAGGAGGTGCCGGTCCAGCTCGAGCCCACGTACACGGCCGGGTTGGTCAGGGTGGCGCCGTTCATCCCGCTCGCGTTGAGCGCCGTGCTGGTGCTCGACCGGCCGCCCGCCGCCACCTTCACGACGGTCTGGCCGCTGAGCGACGTGCCGTTGAGCGACATGCCGTTGAGCGACATGCCGTTGAGTGACATGCCGTTCGCACTGGTGGTATGTTGGGAAGCCTCGGAGACTTCTGGTTCGGTTTCATCGTCGACATTATCGACGACACATCCCGCGAGGATTGCACTCACGGCGAAGAGGTGGAGTTTCTGCATAATCGCTAGACCGGCCATTATGTGAGTGCGTCGGGGCATCGATCGGGTACCAGGCGGTGAGCAGTGAGTGGCGGCCGAAACGACAACCGCCGCGTCGACGGGACGCGGCGGGCTGAGGTCACGTGAGCGAGCGGCTATTGCCAGGTGTTGGTGTCGGTCTGCAGCTCGTTGATGATCAGCGTGCTGGCACCGAACGTGTTGCCACACGTGCTGGTCACCGGGATCGTCGGGGCCGAGCCCTTGAGGCACTCCGGGGCCTTGGTCGCGCTGATCAGGAACCGGGGCTGGCCGTTCGTGTTGACGCACACCGCGCCGTTCACGCTCCACTCGGCCTCCTTGACCCACGCCGCGGTGTCGGCCTGGATCCCGACGTTGTCGTACAGGTTCACCAGCGTGCCGTCGGTCGTGTACGGCTTGCCCTTGCCGCAATAGTCGCCACGCAGCATGCGAACGCAGGCAGCGAGCTGGGTCGAGCGCCCAGCCCACGGCTTGTAGCCCATCTCGACGCACTTCGCGATCGACTTGGCGCGACACGCGAACGTCTGCAGCGTGGAGCTCGTCGTGTAGGCGCCACCGCCAACCACGTTCTCGCCGTAGTTCCACGTGCCCAGGACGGCGACCGCGAGGATCTTGACGCCCGCGGAGTCGACGCCGCACAGGGGCTGCCAGCCCGAGGAGCTCTGGTACGAGACGCCGTACATGCCGACATCGCTGG
>JBBJLY010000016.1:0-62357 GCA_037720695.1 Kofleriaceae bacterium
TGTTGGCCCAGGTGGCCCGCTGTGGTCTTGTAGGTCAGCTCGACCGCGTCCGCGATCCCCGGTCGGGTCGCACGCTTCCAGGTCAGCCCGCGCGCGTCGAGCTCCCGCTTGCACTCGGGCAGCGAATCCGCGCGCGCGGCGGACGCCGCCCAGCTGGCCGTGAACGTGATGACGAGGATCCCGGCGAGCACGGCGCGCATCGCGGCTAGCGTACTCCTGCGGTGGAGGCGGTCTAGTTTTCGATCGAGGCCAGGAGGTCTCGCAGCAGCGCGGCGGTGGCGTGGGCCACGGTCTCCGGCGTCACGATGCGGACCAGGATCACCGAGTCACCCGCGGCTTTGCCGCAGATCACGATCCGGAACTCCTGGCGATAGCCCATCGAGTCGGAGAACGAGCCGATCGACTCGACGCCGGTGAAGCCCGCGGGCAGTCCGACGACTGGCACCGGGGCGCGCTGGATGGTCTCGAACTCGGCGTGCTCCTTGTCACCCGGCTGCTCGATCATCTTGGTCCAGCCCGCGAGCTGGACCTCGGGCATCTCGAGCTTCACCCGCACCGCGAGCAACCGGATGATGCCGTCGGGATCCGACAGCTCGGCGCCGGCGAGCCAGCCCGGCGGCGCGGTCAACACGACGTCGCCAACGGTGCGCGGCGTCTTCGCGATCACGTAACGCGTCCGCGCCTTGTCCGCACCGAGGCTGTCCGCGAGCGACGTCCGCACGATCATCACCGCCGCCGTGACGGCGAACGCGACGAACATGATCGCGATCGCGCGCCCGAGGTGCCGCCCGGCCCTCGCCCACCGCACATGATACGACAGCACGCCGCCCATCACCGCACCCGCGACCAGGCCACCGCCGTGCGCCCATTGATCGATCACCGGGTAGACGAAGCCGACCGCGACCTGCGCGACCGTGACCACGACGAGCCCGCCCCACATGCCGCGCTTCCACGCCGCGCGATAGCGCTGGCGATGCAGCGTCAACTCGACAAACAGCGCGCCGAGCAGGCCGAACACCGCGCCGGAGGCGCCGGTCGAGATCGTCGTCGGCGCCGCGAGGTAGCTCGCGAACGCGCCGGTCAGGCCAGACATCGCGAAGATCGCGAGGGTGCGCGTGCTGCCGAACAGCTCCTCCGTGGTGCGCCCGAGGAAGTACAGCCCGATCGCGTTGACGACGAGATGGACCATCCCGACGTGGACGAAGATCGAGCTGACCAGCCGCCACCACTCGCCGTCGTCGATCCGACCGCGCACCATTGCGCCCGAGCGGACCAGCACGCCGAGATCGGTCGACGGTCCGACGAGCACCGCGATCGCGATCGCGACCCCGACCAGCGCCGCGGTCAGCGACCAGGTCGCCCACGGGCCGTAGTGGCGCTCGATCTGGATCGGCGCCGGGGGCGCCGCGGACTCGACGAGCTCCACGATCTGCGCGGTCTCCGCCGACAGCTCGATCGGCTTCGCATCAGGCAGCCGTGCCAGCGCCTCGTCGATCAGCTCGCGCGGGCGACCGCGCGATTTCTGGCGCGCGCGCGCGTACTGCGTGGCCGCGGCATCGCGATCGCCGCCGTGCTCGAGCGCGACCGCCATCCAGTAGGTCCGCGCCGCAGGTGACATGTGGCGCGCGCGCTTGGGCGCGAGCAGCGTCTTCACGCTGGCAGGACGGCCGGCGAGCGCGAGGAACATCATCCGCGCGCGATGGATCCAGACCGCCGAGTCGGGCCGGCCGGCACACACCGCCTCGAGGCGCGCCATCATGTATGCCGCCTGATCGAGATCGCCGGTCCGCGCGTACGCGCCGAGCAGCTCCACCCACACCGGTGGCGCGATGCCGAGCGCGTCGCGCAGCGGCAGCAGCACGCCCTCGCGATGGGTCTCGGGCGCGGCGTCGGAGACCAGCCCGTGCTCGCGAACGTAGGCGATCGCGTCGGTCCAGCGATAGGCCGCGAGATAGAGCATCGCGATCCGCTCGTCGATCGCCAGCTGCGCATCGGCCGGCGCGCGCTGCTTCGCCGCGATCAACGCCTCGACGGTCTGCTCGATCTTGCCC
Organism: Kofleriaceae bacterium; assembly: GCA_037720695.1. Classification (GTDB taxonomy): domain Bacteria; phylum Myxococcota_A; class Polyangia; order Haliangiales; family Haliangiaceae; genus JABFXX01. The sequence continues at coordinate 2,052 of JBBJLY010000016.1, forward strand.
GCGCGGATGTCCTTCATCGCGCCGAGCAGTGCCTTCTCCTCGGCGACGCCCGATCCGGGCGCGAGCAACTCCGCGACATCGAGTAGCCGCGCCGCGATGCCGAGCCGTTCGCTGGCCGCGAACCGGCGCGCGAGCCCACGCACGATCGGACCGAGCACGAGCAAGCACACGCCGGCCCCGAGGCCGACCGCTCCGGCGATCCCGAGCATCGGCTCGTCAAACTTGCGGCCGAGCAGGCCGAGTCCGGCGAGCAGCGCGGCACCGATCTGCATCGACCCGAAGGTCGTCGTGCCGTTCGGTCGGTGGCGCAGGAAGTAGTAGCCCCAGTAGCCACTCGCGATGACGACGGAGATCAGCGCGTACTCGTAGAGCATGGCCGCCTACGCCGGTTGCTCGACGAACGCGCCCATCTTGCGGAACTTCTGATAGCGGCGCTCGATCAGCTCGGCGGTCGGCAGCTCGGTCAGCTCACGCAGGTGCGCCTTGAGCGACGACCGCAGCTTCGCGGCCGTGACCGCGGCATTGCGATGTGCGCCACCGGCGGCCTCGGGCACGATCTCGTCGCAGATGCCGAGCTTCACCAGGTCCGGCGCGGTGAGCTTCAGCTGCGCCGCCGCCTCGCCGATCTTCGACGGATCGCGCCACAGGATCGACGCGCAGCCCTCGGGCGAGATCACCGAGTAGATCGAGAACTCGAGCATCACGATGCGATCGGTGACGCCGAGAGCGAGCGCGCCGCCCGACCCGCCCTCGCCGATCACGACGGAGATCATCGGGCACTCGAGGCTCGCCATCACCTGGAGCGCCTTTGCGATCGCCTCGGCCTGACCGCGCTCCTCGGCGCCGAGCCCGGGGTACGCGCCTGGCGTGTCGATGAAGCAGATGATCGGCCGCTTGTAGCGCGATGCGAGCCGCATCAAGCGCGTGGCCTTGCGGTAGCCCTCCGGGCGCGCCATGCCGAAGTTGCGGTGCATGTTGTCCTTCGTGTTGCGGCCCTTCTGATGGCCGAGCACGAGGACTTCCCATTCGTCGAACTGCGCGAACCCGCCGATGATCGCGGGGTCGTCGCGGAAGCTGCGATCGCCGTGCAACTCGACGAAGTCATCCATCAACAGGTGGATGTAATCGAGCATGTATGGCCGCGCCGGGTGCCGCGCGAGCTGGACCTTCTGCTGCGCCGTGAGGTCCGCGAACACCTCCTTCTGGAGGCGCCGCGCCTTCTGCTCGAGCTTGCGGATCTCGGAGGAGAAGTCGACGGTTTCGGTCGACAGCCCACGGAGCTCGCTGATCTTCTTCTCGAGATCGATGATCGGTCGCTCGAACTCGAGGATCATCCGGTCGGAGAGCTGGGCAGGTTCGAGCACGACTAGAGCCCTGCTAGGTACCGCCCCAGCTGGGCGAGGTCAACGCCGGCGGCATCCGTGTGCCAGGTGATGGTGGTGTCGGCCCGGTACCAGGACAGCTGGCGCCGCGCGTAATGCCGCGAATTTCTTTTGATGAGCTCGATCGCCCGCAGCCGGTCGGTCCCCTGATCGTGGACCTCGTGGAGCTCGGCGTAACCGATCGCCTGCTGCGACCGCAGCGGCGGCGCGAACCCGCGCTCCCGCAGGGTGAGGACCTCCTGCTCGAGGCCTTCTCCGATCATCTGATCGACCCGCGCGTCGATCCGGCGGTACAGCTCCTCGCGCGCGGGGGACAGGCCGACGAGGGCCACCGGATAGCGCGGCGCGATCGTGCGGTGATCGTGCTTGGCCTGGTGCACGCTCATCGGCTCGCCGGTCAGCCGGAACACCTCGAGCGCGCGGATCATCCGCTTGGCATCGTTGCGATCGATCTTCGCGGCTGCGGCCGGGTCGACCCGCATGAGCTCGGCGTGGAGCTCCAGGGTCGAGTGGCGCGCGAGCTCCGCGCGAACCTCGGGCGAGGCCGGCGGACCATCGAACAGGCCGAGCAGCAGCGTCCGGACATAGAGCCCGGTGCCGCCGCACACGATCACCGGCTTACCACGCGCGGCGATCTCGGCGATCGCGGCCTCGGCCAGCTCGACGAACCGCGCCGCGGTCATCACCTCGTCGGGCCGGACGACGTCGAGCAGGTGATGAGGCACGCGGGCACGCTCGCTCGCGGTGACCTTGCCCGTGCCGATGTCCATCCCGACATAGACCTGCTGACTGTCGGCCGAGATGATCTCGCCGCCAACGTGCTCGGCAAGCGCGAGCGCGAGCCGCGTCTTGCCGGCACCGGTCGGGCCGACGATCACCACGAGGCGTGGCCGCGTCACGCGGGCATTCTACCGTGGTCTCCGCGTAAGCTCGCCGCGGATGGCAGATCGCGAGGACGAGACCGACGATCTCGCAGCCCCGCCCCAGCACGACACGCTGCTGCGGCGGGTCGCGCGCGTGGTCGCGACGCCATCCGCCACGCTCGAGCCCGGGCGCGCGATCGGAGCGCGCTACCGGATCGTGAAGCCGCTCGGCGCCGGCGGGATGGGCGAGGTCTACCTCGCCCGCGACCTCACGCTCGAGCGCGACGTCGCGATCAAGCTTCACCACGCCGGCCACTCGGTCGAGCGCCTGCGACGTGAGGCGATCGCGATGGCGCGGCTCGCGCATCCGAACGTGGTCACCGTGTTCGAGGTCGGCGAGCTCGCCGGGCGCGCCTACGTCGCGATGGAGTACGTGCCCGGCACGACGCTCCGCGGCTGGCTCGCCGATCGCCAGCGCCGCCCGCGCGAGATCCTGGCGATGCTGCGCATGATCGGGCACGGCCTGGCGGCCGCGCACGACGCGGAATTGTGCATCGCGATTTCAAGCCCGATAACGTGCTGGTCGGGCGCGACGGCCGCGCCCGCGTCGGTGACTTCGGGCTCGCGCGCCAGGCGGGTGCGAGCACGCTCGACAACCCCGAACCGGCTCGCTCGGGCTCGCCGCCGGGTTGACCGCCGCTGGCACCGTGATGGGCACGCCGGGGTACATGGCGCCCGAACAAGCCCATGGCGAGGCAGTCGATGCGCGCGCCGATCAGTTCGCGTTCTGTGTCGTCGCGTGGGAGGCGCTGTTCGGCGAGCGACCGATCGCCGGCATCGAGGCGACGTCCGGCCGCGTGCCACAGGCGCTCGCGCGCGGGCTTGCTGTCGCGCCGGCCGCGCGCCACGCGACGATGCACGTCTTGCTCGCCGAGCTCTCCGATCGTAAGCCGTGGGGCGCGATCGCGGCGGGCGCCGGCGGACTCGGGCTGGCGGCGCTCGCGACCTGGCACCTGACCGCCGCCGATCCACCAACCTGTGCCGGCGCCGGCGACGAGATCGCGTCGCTCGACACCTCGATCGCGGCGCAGCTGCCCGCGCTGGCGAGTGCGCAGATCGACACCTTCGTCCAGCACTACCGGTCGGCCGCGGTCGGCGCGTGCCGCGCGAAGCTCGACGGCACGTGGTCCGCCGAGGTCGCGCGGCGGCGCGCACGTGCCTCGCGGTGCAGCGCCAGATCGCCGCGGCCTGCTGGCGCCGCGCAGGTTTCCTGTCGGGCCCGCCGACGCCCTGGAGCGCACGATCGCGCTGCCCGAGCCCGCGGCCTGCACCGACGCGCGACTCGACGCCTGGCCGCGGGTGATCCCCGACGCGGCCGTCTCCGAGCGGGTCACGCTCGAGGTCGCAGCTCGCGAGCTCGCGCAGCACCGGCTCGAGCCGGTCGCCCGCGCGATCGCGCAGGTCAGCGCGCTGCCGGTCGCGCGCGATCCGTTCGTGCTGGCGCGACTCGCGCTGCTCCAGGGCAACCACGCGATCGCGCGTCACGAGGTCACGGCCGGCCTGGCAAAGCTCGTCGAGGCGCACACCGCGGCCCGCGCGCTCGGCGATGCCGAGACCACGCTGGACGCGGGTGCCGCGCTGATCCTGGCCACCGGACTGGTCCGGCGTGACGCGCAGGCGGTCGAGCGCTGGATCGCGACCGCGGTCGGTGATGCCGAGCGCCTCGCCCGCACCGCGCCCGATGCCGCCGCCCGCACCTACCTCGCCGCCGCGCGGGTCGCGCGCGAGCTGCGCGAGCTCGATGAGGAGGGGCCGATCGAGGCATCGACCGCGTCGATCGTGCGCGGCGCCGGCTGGGTCGCGAAGGCCCTGATGCTCGTGGACGAGACGCACGTGTCATGGCCGCGGATCGAAGGCCTTCACCTGCGCGGCCTGTTTCACGCCGCCGCGGGACGCGCGGCCGATGCGCTCGCTGACCTGGCCCAGGCCACCGCGCTGGCCCGCGCGCTCTACGGTCCGGACCACCCGGTCCTCGCGCAGCTGGCTGGCGAGCCGATCGTCGACCTGCTCGCGCTCGGGCGGACCGACGATGCCGCTGCCGCCGAGCGCGAGACCACGCGCATCCTCGCCATCCATGGCCAGGCGTCGTCCCTCGCGCTGGCGCGGGCGCGCATCGCGCTCGGGCTCGGCTGGATCGAGCGCGGCGACCTCGCACGCAGGACCGCGCTGCTCGTGATCGCGCGCGCCCAGCTACCGCGGTCGACCGAGCGCGCGTTGCTTGACAACCAGGTCGCGCTCGCGCTGATCGCCGACCACCGGCCCGCCGAGGCGCTCGCACCGCTGCGCGAGGCGTTGGCGCTGCAGCAGACCGCGTTCGACCCGGCGCACCCCGATCTCGCGATCACCCACTACAACCTCGCGGTCGCGCTCCGCGATCGCGGCCAGCTCGGCGAGGCCCTCGACCACGCGACCCGCGCGGCCACCCAGTTCGCGGCGCGCCCGACCTCGAATCGCCACTTCCTCGCGCGCGCGCTGGGCGCCGAGATCGCAAACCGCGCCGGGGATCATGCGACGGCGCTCGCGTGGACGAAGTCCGCGATCACCGAGAACCCGACGGGCGATCCCGAGATCCTCGCGTGGCCGCGGCTCGAGCGCGCGCGCGCGCTGCTGGCGTCCGGCGGCGATCGCGAGGAGGCCCGCCGGCTGCTCGCTCAGGCGCGCATGATCTGGTCGTCGCTCGAGCGAACCCAGCGGGTCGCCGAGATCGATCGGCTCGTGCGCACCTCGCGGTTGCGGCCGCTGTAGAGTCCGGCGGATGGAGACCGCTGAACGCGAACTGGTCGAGCTCCCGGTCCGGACCGCGGCACTCGCCGGTGAGCTCGACGCCGCCACGACCGCGGCGCTCCGTCTCTACGGCCGCGAGCTCTACGCGTTCATGACCGGCATCGCGCGTGACCGCACGGTTGCGGACGACGCGTTCAGTGCCCTGTGCGAGCTGGTGTGGAAGCGGCTCGCCGAGTTCCGCTGGGAAGCGTCGTTGCGCTCGTGGCTGTACGTGCTGGCGCGTCGGCTCGTGCTGCGCGTGCGGGTCGATGGTTACCGACGCGACAAGCGCACGAAGCCGCTCGACGTCGCGCAGGAGATCCGCGAGCTCGCCGCGCAGATCCGGACCGAGACCCTCGAGATCCTGCGCACGGACGTGAAGGATGCGTTCCGCGCGCTGCGCGACGAGCTGTCGACCGAGGACCAGGAGCTGCTCGCACTACGGGTCGATCGCGACATGTCGTGGCGTGACATCGCCAGCATCGTCGACGCCGAGGACGCCGATCCGCGAACGCTGGATCAGCGCGCGGCCGCGCTCCGCAAGCGATTCGAGCGGGTCAAGGACCGGCTGCGCGAGCTCGCTCTCGCGCGCGGCCTGCTCGAAGGCTGAGCTACCGACCGAACCGCCGGCCGATCTCGGCGAGCGGCAGGCGGAGCAGCAACGAACGGCCGTGCGGCGGTGGCGAGGTGGGGTCGACATCGTCGAGCGCGCGCAACAGCGCCTCCGCCTCGCCCGACCCGAGGCGGTCTCCCGCGCGCACCACCGAGTGACACGCGATCTCGGCGAGGATGCGATCCAGCCGCTCGTCGTCGTCGATGTCGTCGTCGTCGCGGGCCCACTCGTCGAGCAGGCGGCGAAGCAGCTGCGCTGGATCGCCGTGGCGGATCCGCGCCGGCACGGCCTTGATCGCGATCGTCGCCTTGCCGAACGCCTCGGCCTCGTAGCCGACGCGTGCGAGCAGGTCGCCGACCCGCGCGATCAGCGCGAGCTGCACGGGCGTCGCATCGATGGTCACCGGGAACAGCAGCTTCTGGACCGCGACGTCCTGGTCCCCGCGGGCCTGCAGGCGCGCCAGCTCGACTCGCTCGTGCGCCGAGTGCTGGTCGACCAGCACCAGCTCGCCGTGCGTCTCGCACACCAGGTACGTCAGATCGAGCTGGCCGAGGTACCGCAGGCGCCCGAAGTACGCCGGGCCAGCGACCGGGCCCGAGCCGTCGGCGAGGTCGGGGGTGGACGGCTCGCTCGCGCGCGGGGCAGGCTCGACGCGCAGCGCGAATGGCTCTGGCGCGCGCGGCCGGGTGTGCTCGCGGACCTGGGCGACCCACGCACGCGCCGAGGACGTCGGCGCCGGTGGGTCAAAGGCGAGTGAGGCCTGCGACGCGGCCGTGCGTTCCCGGAGCTCGCGCGCGTAGCGTTGCGCGAGCGGCGTGGCGGAGTGATTGTCGAACGGCAACGCGGGTGGCGCGACGCTCGCGATCGCGGTCATCTGCATGGGGCCCGCGCCGAGCTCCGACCGCCACGACGCTGCGCCGACGCCGGTTTGCACGATGTGGCGCACCGCCCCGCACACGGCCGCGGCGTCGGAGAACCGGACCTCCAGCTTCTGAGGATGGACGTTGACGTCCACCGTCCCGGCCGGCACGTCGAGCAGCACGATCGCGATCGGATACCGACCGCGCGGCACCAGCTCCCCGTAGCCCATGGAGACCGCGTGGAGGATGCCGCGGTCGCGCACGGCTCGCCTGCCGACGAACAGCTGGACCCCGCGCGCCGTGGCCTGCGCCAGCTCGGGCGCGCCGAGATACGCGGTCACCCGGATGCCCGATTCCTCGCCCGAGACCGGGACCATTCGCGAGGAAGTCCGCGCTCCGAGCAGCGCCTGCGCGCGCGCGAACCCGTCGCGATCGGGCGGAACGTCGAGCGCCGTGCGGCCGTTGTGCTTGAGCTTCAGATGGAGCTCCGGATGCGCGAGCGCGACCTTCCCGACCAGGTCCGTCACGTGCGACGCCTCGGTGGAGTCTCCCTTCAGGAACTTCTGGCGCGCCGGCAGGTTGAACAGCAGATCCGCGACCTCGACCGAGGTGCCGACTGGCGCGCCGACCTCGGTCACGCCGACCAGCTTGCCGCCCTCGAACTCGACCCGGGTGCCGGCCAGCGCACCGGCTTGCCGGGTCACCAGGGTCAGCCGCGACACGCTGGCGATCGACGGCAGGGCCTCGCCGCGGAAGCCCATGCTGGCGATCCCCCACAGGTCGTCGACCTCGCGCAGCTTGGACGTGGCGTGACGCTCGAACGCGAGCACGGCGTCCTGCGGCGACATCCCGCGCCCGTCGTCGCACACCCGGATCAGGGATCGGCCGCCGGCCGTGCACTCGACGGTGATGGTCCTGGCGCCGGCGTCGACCGCGTTGTCGACCAGCTCCTTGACCACCGACGCCGGGCGCTCGATCACCACCCCCGCGGCGCTCTGATAGATCACGTGCGGCAGCAAAACCGCGATCACCGGATCCACAGGATGACGGCAGTACCACGGCCCTCTGATCACGGCCGGGATTGCGCTATAAGCCCTGCATGTCGAGCACTTCCGGACCAGGTCGCGTCGTCGCGGTCACCGGTGCGTGCACGTTCCTCGGGATGGAGCTGCTGCGGCGCCTCGAGGAGGATCCGCGCTACCACAAGGTGCTGGCGCTCGACGTGCGCCCACCGCCGCTGACTCCCGGCGGCAAGGTCGAGTTCGTCAAGATCGACCTGACGCAGCCCACGGTCGACGGTGAGCTCGCGATCCTGCTGGAGCGCAGCGCGGTCGACACCTTCGTCCACGGCGCGTTCCTCTCGCATCCGACGCACGCCGCCGAGTGGGCGCACGCGCTGGTGGTTGTCGGCACGATGCACGTGCTGAACGCGTGCGCGGGCGTGTTGGGGAGGAGCGAGGCCGAGCGCCGCCGGTTCGTCATGATCTCGACGACGCTGGTCTACGGCGCACACCCGAAGAACCCGAACTTCCTGATCGAGGAGTCCGAGCTCAAGGGTCACCGCGACTCACGCTTCGTCAACGACAAGGTCCGCGCCGAGAAGCAGGTCCAGCGGTTCGCGAAGGAGCACCCTGGCGTCGAGGTTGCGATCCTGCGGTTCGCGCCGATCATCGGCCCGACGATCTCCAACATGTACACGCGGTTTTTCTCGCGCCCGGTCGCGCCCGTGATGATGGGACACGATCCGCTGATGCAGTTCGTGCACGAGCAAGACGCCGCATTCGCGCTCCAGAAGGCAGTGGAGTCCGATGCGCGTGGTGCGTTCAACATTGTCGGCAAGGGGGTCCTGCCCTACACCACCGTGCTCGCACTCCTCGGTCGAGTCCCCGTGCCGATGCCGCAGATCATCGCGCGTCAGGTGTCGAAGCTGCTGTGGGCGACCCAGCTCGTCGGCTCACCGCCGAGCTTCCTCGATTTCCTGCTCTACCTGTGCGTCGCCGACGGCGCCAAGGCGCGCCGCGAGCTCGGGTTCGCGCCCCGGCTCTCGATCCGCCGCACCATCCTCGACTTCCTCGGCATGCCGCCCGAGGATGGCGCCACCGACGTCACCCGTGCGCAGGCCTGACCATGACCGACGATCAAGATCCGGATCCCCCGCCCGGCGGCCTCGACGACGACGACTGGTACGGCGAGGCCGACCCACGCGTCCCCGACGCACCTCCGTGGCCTGTGGAGAGGCCCGGATTCACCCCCGGCCTCGGAATCGACCGCGACCTCGGGTTCCTCGGCGACGACGTCTTTCTCGGCGAGGAGGCCAGCGTCCCCGCCGAGCTCGGCGGCTCGCACGTCCCGTCGGGCGGCGAGGAAGGTCCTGCCGAGCTGCGCGAGCTCGAGCGCCGGATGGCGCAGCACCGCACGCCGGTGTTCCCGATCGATCTGCGGCGCCGACTCCCGCTCGAGGGTATCTGGCGGCGCTGGCGCGCGCTCGCGATGTGGGGACGCTCCGATGTCGTCGACGATTTCGGCCGTGATCCGCGGGCGACTGCACGCTGGGAGTGGCTGTTCGAGTTCCTGTACTCGAAGTGGTTTCGCGTCGAGGCGACCGGTCTCGACAACATCCCGGACACCGGTCGCGCGCTGCTGGTCGCGAACCACGCCGGCTCCCTGCCCTACGACAGCGCGATGGTGATGCACGCGGTCCGCCGTGATCACCGGGCGCGCCGCGACGTCCGCCCGCTGGTCGAGGACACGGTGTTCCACCTTCCGTTCCTCGGCCCGATCATGAACCGGATCGGCGGCGTGCGCGCGGATCCGGAGAATGCCGAGCGCCTGCTGCTCAAGGACGAGCTGGTCGCCGTGTTCCCCGAGGGCGAGAAGGGGATGGGCAAGCTGTGGAAGGATCGCTACCGGCTGCAGCGGTTCGGCCGCGGTGGCTTCGTCAAGCTCGCGCTGCGCACGAGGACGCCGATCATCCCGGTCGCCGTCGTGGGTGCCGAGGAAGCCGCGCCGATGCTCGGCAAGGTGACGTGGTTCGCGAAGAACATCGGCATCCCGTGGATCCCGGTGACGCCGACGTTTCCGTGGATCGGCCCGGCGGGGCTGCTGCCGCTACCGAGCAAGTGGTTCATCGCGTTCGGCGAGCCGATCGATCTCGGCGGCGCCCACGGCGCGGCGGCGGCGGAGGATCGCTTGCTGGTGAACCGGCTGACCGATCAGATCCGGACCCAGATCCAGAGCATGATCGACGCGCTGCTGTCGAAGCGCCGCTCGCCCGTGCTGTCTGCGTTCCTCGGTTAGAGCCCCGAGAACGCGAGCTCGTCGATGTACCAGCCCGGCCGTGTGTGGTCGCGGTTGGTCTCGGGGCTGGTGCTCGAGTAGCTGACGCCCGACGCATACGCGAACCGGACGCGGAACTTCTCGGTCAGCATTGCAGCTGGCAACGGGATGGTGACCAGCTTCCAGCCGCCACCGTTGCCGACGAAGCCCTGCTTTCCGTCGAGCCGGAAGCTGGTCGGCAGCACGCACTCGTACGACGAGCCACGGTTCGGGTTGATGTCGATCGTGCCGGGATACGCAGGCGTCGGCGTGACCGCCATCCAGGTCAAGCCGTCGCTCGAGATCTCGACGATGCCGCCATCGTACCAGGTGGTGCTGTTGTACGAGCCGGTCCAGAAGTCGTGCCAGCTGAAGAACGTGAGCTTGACGTCACGGCCGGTGCACGACGACAGGTCGTACGGGGGCGAGATCAGCGCCGCGCGCGAGCACGACGTGTAGTTGTCGCTGATCTGCGTGCCCCAGCAGTTGCTGCCCTCGTGACAGCCAACTGGCCCGCCGACCGCGCTCGATGCGCCCTTCTGCCACTCGTCGAACGGCCACGTCGCGCCCTCGCCGTCCGCACCATCCATCGTGACGTGCGTCCATCCGGTCTGCTCGGTCTCGAAGCCGGTCGCGTAGGTCCCGAGCTTGTTGTCGCAAGCGGAGGCCGGCGGACCATCGGGCGTCTCGGTGGGTGGCCCATCCACCGTCCCGCCACCGGGCGCATCGACAGGGACCACATCTCGATCACCGGCAGATGCGCAGCCGACGACGAACATCACGGTACAGAGAAGGCGGGACATCACGAGAGGAGCGACCATTGCAGCGATGTGCGTGCGACGTCAACGAACATCAGGTGACCCCGCGGTCAGGTCGCGTTAGCGGACCCAAGATCCGCATGTTAGTGTGGACGACGTGCGAGCTTACGACACCGAGTTCGATCGCCTGCTCGACCGAGCACGCGAGCTACTCGGGGCCGGTGATGACAGCTTGCTCGACGAGGCCAACACGGCGATCAACCAGGCGTTGACGCTGCGGCCCGACTCGGTCGATGGCTGGCTCGTCAAGTGCCAGGTCGCGTCGGCCACCGGGGACGACATCGCGGCGCTCGCCGCTGCCGAGATGGCGCACTCGCGGGCGCCCAACCGCGCCGAGACCCAGTACTGGCGTGGCGCGGTGCTGGGAGATCTCGGCCGCCAGCGCGAAGCACTGCGATCGATCGAGGCCGCGTTCCGCGCGATCACGATCGACGATCACTGGATGCTGGAGGACCTGTACTACGAGAAGGCGATGATCCTCGAGGGTCTCGGACTTCACGAGGCCGCCGTCACCACGTGTGAAGCCGGGCTGTCGCGCTGCCCCGGCTCGGCGCTGCTGCGCGCAGCCCTGGTCCCCGCCGAACGCGCTCGCGTCCGCTCCTCGTTGAAGGTGCTGCGCGGCGGCGCGATCTGACCTCGTGTCGATCGGCCGCTGGTAACCGCAGTTTGCTACGATCCGCGCGTGCCCCGCGCCCGTAGCGCACTCGTCGCCGGCCTCGGCCTCGTCGTAGGCCTGGGCACGCTCGCGGGCGTGGTGTGCATCGGGCTTGCGCTCGCTGATGACTCGCCGGCTCTGGATCCGGTCGCGGCGTCGATCACCGCGGCGACGATCACGACGGGGCGTCACGAACGGATCGATGGCCCACGCGGCCCGATCCACGTCTGGATCCCGCGCGGCTATCACGCCGACACCGGCGCCACGATCATCTATGTCCACGGCTACTGGGACACCGCCGACACCGCGTGGACCAACCATCGGCTGCCCGAGCAGTTCGCGCTGTCGGCGGTCAACGCGATGTTCATCGTGCCCGAGGCGCCGAGCACGCGCGGCGTGGCGGTCAACTACCCCGACCTCACGGAGGTGATCCGGCTGGTCGAGGACAGGACCGGCGAGCTGCGTGGTGCGGCGCTGACCGCGGCGCTCGGGCACTCCGGTGCGTACCGCACGCTCGAGACCTGGTTCGACGAGCCACTGCTCGATCACGTCGTCTTGGTGGACGCGCTGTACGGCGACGAGGATCGGATCGTGAGCTGGTTCGAGGCCGTGCCCTCGCGGCGGCTGATCACGATCGGCGAGGACACCGTGCTCGGGACCGAGGCGGTCGCCGACAAGATCCCCGGCACGTACACGCTCGATCAATTTCCGCCGGCGTACGACCTGTGGCCCGCCGAGGCGAGGACCGCGCGTCACGTCTACATCCGCGCGCAGTACGGCCACATGCAGCTGGTGAATCAGGGGATCGCGCTGCCGTCGGTGTTGCGCCTGTTGCCAGTCGAGCTGCTCGCCGACGGTCCGTGGCAACTGCCGCTCGGATCGCTGCCGCCACCGATCGACGCCGCCGCGGGTGATGCACGCAAATGACGAAGCTGCGAATCCAGCTCGCGGTCGCGGTCGTCGTCCTCGGCGCCTTCGCGTGGTTCGTGCCGCAGCTCCGACGCGACCTGATCAGGAGCATCATCACGTACGACGCCGAGCCAGGTGAGCCGGCGTTGTTGCCCACCGGCACCGGACCCGGCCTCGTGCCGACGCCGCGCACGCGCGTGATCCTGGTCGACGGGCTGGGCGCCCGCTGGACGCCCGGGCTCGTCAACTGGACGGCGCTATGCAGGCGCGGTCTCGCGCTCACCGTCGATGTCGGCTTCCCGACCGTGTCCCTCCCCGTCGAGGCCGCGCTGTGGAGCGGGCTGACCCAGCAGCAATCCGGCATCGTGTACCGCAGCGGCGTGCCGCTCGTGCCGCCGCTCGATCGCCGCGGCATCCCCGCGCAGATTCCATCGGCGATCGCGGTCGCGGAGTACTACGGATGGATCGTCCCTGCTCGGGTTCCCGACCACGTTGCCGGCGGCCGATCCGAACAACCCCGCCAAAGATGTCGATCCCAAGGCCTGGAAGCTGCGCTGGGAAGCCGCGGCGCTGGCGGCCGTGCAGGGTCCGTCGCCGCTCGCGTTCGTGCACATCCTGCGAGTCGACACGGCAGGCCACGCGACCGGCACGGGCGACGCGTACTGGATCGCCGCCCTGCAGGCCGATGTCATGGTCGGCCGCCTGGTCGCCGCGGATCCAGGCGCGCGCTGGTTCCTGCTCTCGGACCACGGGCACGTCCTGCCGGGCGGCCACGGGGGCGAGGAACGCTACGTCCGACAGGTCCAGGGCTGCATCGCGGGCCCCGGCGTCGCCGGCGGCACGGGCGGGCTCGTTCACCTGGTCGACATCTCGCGCGCGATCGCGGACTCGACCGGCGCCACGCTCGATCCTGCCTCGCGCGGCCGGCCGCTGACCGTCGCCGTCGCCGCGCCGCTCGGGCGCGATCAGGCGGTGCCACCGATCGCGCTCGGAGCCGGCGTGGTCGCGCTCTTCCTGCTGGTGATCGGCGTCGTGCTCACCGGGTTCTCGATGCGACGAGGATGGCTCGCGCCGTGGTGGTTCGTCGTCGCCTGCGTGTCGCTCTACGTCGTGCGTGGTGACCCGACGCTGTCGAGCGGCATGATCTACAAGCCGGAGGGTCGGGACATGTACCTGACCTGGCTGCCCGCCCTCGTGCTCGCCATGGGATCGACCTGGCTCGGGCTGCGCAGGCGGCCGCTCGGGCGCGTGCTGCTCGCCCTGCTCGCACTTCCGATCGCTGCGACATGCGCGGCGCTCACGGCATCGGGCGCGTGGCACACGATGTTCGGTGCCGAGATCGCGCCGGTCGTCCCACGCTACACCGCGTGGTGCTCGCCGCTCCTGCTCATGGCTGCGCACGGCGCTGCGGCGGTCGCGCTTGCCGTTCTCGCCACGCTCGTCCGTCCGGCGTTCGATCGATTCGCACGGCGGGAGCCTCCCCGTACCGAGCCCGCAGCCGGCGCGTGAGGTCCGGCTGCTTGGTCGACAGATCGTCGCGCAGCGTCGGATCCTTCTCGAGATCGTAGAGCTCCGTGACGTCATCGGCCGGGCGCACGAGCAGCTGGTACGGCCACTCGACGACGCTCCACTGGCGCTCCTCGTGGATCACGAGCGCGCGGTCCTTGGCCGGTCGCAGCGGCGCCGGTCCGTCGAACAGCGAGGGCACGAGATCGATCCCGTCGAGCGTTCCCATCCGCTCGCGCGAGCCGAGCAGCGTCATCAGCGTGGGAGCGAGATCGACGAGCGAGACCGGCTCCGTCCGCTGCCCTGGCTGGATGCCGGGGATCCGGATCGCCATCGGGATCCGCGTCAGCGGCGCGTAGGCGACGAAGCCGTGGGTGTCGAGCAGGCGCGGGTCCTCCTTCAACGACTCCCCGTGGTCGCTCAGGAACACGACGATCGTCTTATCGGCGAGCCCCTTCGCGGTGAGCTCGTCGAGCAGCCGGCCAACCGCCCGATCGACGCTGAGCAGCAGGCCGCGATAGTGGTGCGCGTTCTCCGACCCGCCGTCCGATACGCCCTCGAGCAGCGCGGCCGGCACCTCGAGCTGGTGATGCTCGTGGACGTCGAAGTAGTGCACCCACGTGAAGAACTGGCGGTTGCCCGCGGCAGCGATCGCCTTCAGGCCCTCGTCGGTCGTCAGCTCGCCGGTGATCCGGTTGCCGATGTCCTTCTTCTCGGTGTCGGTGACGACCGTCCGCGTCCGCTCGAAGCCGCGATCGAGCATCGTCGTGCCGACGTGGCGCAGGACCTCGCTCGGTAGCGCACGCGCAGTGAACAGTCCGTGCGTGCGCAGCGCCTCGGGCAGCGTGACGTCGATCGACTGATAGGGATCCATCCGGCCGGTGAGCAGCGTGTACGTCGAGATGTCGGTGCCGGCGCCGGGCGAGAATGCGCGGGTGAACCACACCGACTCGTCGAGCAGCTTGCAGAGGCGTGGGAACTCGGCGCGACCCGGCGCACCAGGCGCCAGGGGATCGGCGCGCAGTGCGTCGACCGAGATCAGGATCAGGTTCATGCCCTTCGTGCGCTCGAGTAGCGCCGTGACCTCGGGCCGCGCGCGCCAGGTCGCGAGATCCTCGGCGCGCGGTGGCGGCGGGGCCTCGACCTTGACGGCGTCCGCGCCATCGCAGTCCTGATCGATGCCGTCCCCGGCGACGTCGAGCGCACCTGGCTTCTTCGCCGGATCGCGATCGTCGCAATCGCCACCGCCGAGCAGGGCCGAGCTGCCGTCGCGATCGAAGTCGAACAGCTTGCGCCACACGCTCACGAGGTCACGGCCCTGATCGCCGTAGGTCGTGATGATCCGGCGATCGGTGGGTCGCTCGAGCCCGCTGGTGATCGCCGCGACGCCGATGCCGGACGTCACCGCGACGACGGCCGCGATCGCCCATACCGGCATCCGGACCCTGCGAATCACACGGACGGCGGCGCCGGCGGCGACGATCATCGCGAACGTGCCGAGGATATGCGCCGACGGGTAGCCGGTGCCGAGGAGGTTGCGCTTGGCCCACACGACGCCGCCCACGAAGCCGCCGAGCGCGACGATCACGATCGCGCGCGTCATCAGGTCGCCCGCCGCGAGCCGGCGGCCGATGGCGATGGCGCCTGCGACCGCGAGCCAGATCGCGATCGGCGCGAGCACGGGCATCAGCGCGGCGAGCGGCAGGGTCTGGGCAAACGCGCCGTCGAACAGCGTCGCGAACACGGGGATCGTGACCAGGAGTGTTGGCAACGCGAGCCCGAGCGCGGCGACGTACCACCGCCGCGTCCGGACCAGGCGCTCGCCGAGCGCGACCACGCCGCCGATCAACAGGCCGGTCAACGCGAACACGGGGATCAGCGCGACCGCGATGCCCGCGCTGTCGAGCCGGAGCGACTCCAGCGTGCCGAGCAGCGTCGCGCCCAGCACGTGCGCCGTCACGATCCACGCGTACGAGCTGCGCGTGTCCGACGACGACATCGGCGGATAGAACCACGCACGCCCTGCCGAGGGAAGCCTACTTGCTGGGCGGATACTTCTGGAGCTTGCGCTGCAGGCTGCGGCGATGAATGCCGAGCCGGCGCGCAGCTTCGGAGATGTTGCCACCAGCGTCCGAGAGCACGCGGTTGATGTGCTCCCACTCCGCGCGCGCGAGCGACGGCGCCTTGTACTCGCCCGAGTCGGGCGGCGGCGGATCGAGCGGCGGCGCCTCCCCGCGTGCGAACGCGCCGATGATGTCGTCGGCGTCGGCGGGCTTCGACAGGTAGTACGTGGCGCCGAGCCTGACGGCGTCGATCGCGGTGGCGATGCTGCCGTAGCCGGTGAGCACGACCGTCTTGGTCGACGGATCGATCTCGCACAGCGCCTTCACCAGCTCGAGCCCGCTCTTGCCGGGCATCTTGAGATCGACCACCGCGAGCTCGGGCGACTCGGCCTGCGCCGCGGCAACCGCGGTGTCGTAGTCCTGGGCCGTGCGGACGTCGTAACCGCGATCGACGAACGCGCGCGCCAACCGGTTCCGGTACACCTCGTCATCGTCGACGAGCAGGATCGACGGCTTCTCTCCCGACTCGGTCATGCTGGCTTGGATACCACTGCTCGTGCCACGGATTCACCGGATCGTACGGGTGGTTCGCGAACCGAGACATCGGTTGGCAGCAGCACCCGCACCTCGGTGCCCTCGCCGGCTTGCGAGTCGATCTGCAGGGCTCCACCGACGCCCTCGATCACCGCCCGGGCCAGAAATAGTCCGAGCCCCATGCCGCGACCGGGCGCCTTGGTCGTGAAGAACGGCTCGCCGATCCGGGCCATCACCTCGCTGGGCATGCCCGGCCCGCGATCGCGGATCGTCAGCGACAACGTGTCGCGCTCCTTGCGCACCGCGACCACGACCGTGGTGTTCGGCGGCGACGCGTCCTGGGCGTTGGTCACCAGCGACCGCAGCGCCTGGCTGACCGCGCGCGGTGGCAGCCGGAGCATCGACTTTGCGAGCTCGGCCGGCAGATCCCGATGCACCGTCGGCGTCTCGCGGATCCCGACCAGCATCTCGTCGATCAGCTCGCCGACACTGCACGACGCGACACTCTCGCCGACGGTGCCGGCGCCCTGCGCCATCTGCTCGAGGATCGTGCGACAGCGCCCGACCTGCTCGCGGATCAGCCGCGCGTCGGCGGCGAGCACCGGGTTGGCGTTGACCAGTGCGCGCTCGAGCTCCTTGGCCGCGAGCGCGACGGTGCCGAGCGGCGTCGACAGCTCGTGTGCCGCGCCCGCCGCCATCGTGGCGAGCGAAGCGAGTCGCTCCTGCCGTGCCGCGAGCCCGCGTGCGAGGGTCAGCTCGGTCTCGCGCTCGGCGAGCGCGGCGGTGATCCGCAGCACGAAGTGAACGACGAACGCCGACGCGACGCCGAGGGCGACCCAGCTCCCGGCAGCGCGGTTATCCTCATCGATCGCGAGCGGCATGTGGCTCAGCAGCAGGATGCCGAACCCGACGAACGACAGCCCGGTCAGCACCCACGCCCACTTCGCGCGCAACAGCACGGTGGCGAGGGCGATCTGGACGACGAACAGCAGCCCGAACGGGTTGTACGGCCCGCCGGTCAGGTAGAGCAGCCCGGTCAGCACGGCGACATCGAGCATCATGACCACCGCGATCTGCCACTCGTGCACCGCGCGACCCGGCAGCCGGCCGCGCCGGTCGCCGAAGAAGTAGAGCTCGATCCCGATGTTCGAGACCAGCCCGAGGGAGATCACGGCGAGCAACGAGGCGATCGGCAGTGCGCCGTCGAGCAAAAACTGCCCGACCAGCACCGTCCCCGCCTGGCCCGCGATCTCGGCCCAGCGCAGCCGCGCGAGCCACTGGATGTTGACCCAGTTACGTTCCGGGATCGGTGCGGGCCGCGCCACGGGGCGACCCTACCACCGCCGGCGCGACTAGCCCTTCTCGGCGGACGGCGTCACGGTCTTGAGACCCTTGTCGATCACCCACTGCTGGTAGTACTGCGCCTTCGGCGTGCCCTGCTGGATCCGCTTGTTGGCTTCCTGCAGCTCCTGATCGATCAGCGCCTGGAAGTTCTCGATCGGCTGCGCGCCCGACAGGAACCGGCCGTTGATGAAGAAGCCAGGCGTCGCGCTGACGCCGAGCCCCTGGAGCTGCCGCTGATCGTTCTGCACGATCTGCATGCATTCGCCCTTCATGTCCGACTTGAACTTGTCGACGTTCAGGCCGAGCTCGGTGGCGTAGCCGACGACGCCGGCGCAACCGCCCGGGGTGTCCCAGCACTTGGTCGGCGCGGCGCCCTGCCCTGGCGCGGCCGAGCCCGAACCCGCGGCAGGCGCGATGTCGGAGTTGTCGAGCTGGCGGCCCTTGTAGCCCTTGTCCCAGATCAGGTTGTTCATCTCCTTGTGCTTGCCCTGCTTGCCTGCGGCGCAGAAGGCGAGCGCACCGGCCATCGCGTTGCGCGGATGGACGACCAGCTGCTTGTAGACCACGCGCACGTTCTCGCCGTACTTCGCGTGCAGCTGCTCCATCGTCCCGCGCACCTTCTCGCAGTACGGACACGCGTAGTCGTACGCCTTGACGACAGTGACCTTCGCGTCGGCCGGGCCGTCGAACGGATCGTTGTCGATCGGCACCGCGTAGGTCTTGGACGGATCCGGCTCGTTCGGGCGGCGCTGGCCACCCTTGGCACCGCGACCGCCGTCCGCGCCGATCGCGCCTGCGCCGCCACCGGCTGGCATGCGATCGAGCTTCTGCAGGATCTGATCGAGCTTGCGCTCGATGTTCTTGTTCTCTTGCTGGCAGGCCGTGCTGGTGATCAACGCGGCACCGAACACCACATAAGCGATCTTCGAAATCATCGAACAGCTCCTTCGTCTCGTTGGCAACTCGCTTCAGAAAGGGGCGCGGGGGCGGAAAGTCCCTCGGCAGCATCGCAATTGCAACACAGCGGCTCCGCGAGCAAGCCCGCGGCGGTCTCGTCGAGCACGGACACCGCCGACTCGGGATCGGTGACGAGCTTGCGGACCTCGGCCTGGAAGTCACACGCCTCGTCGCGCGACAGCCGGCCGTCGCCGTCGACATCGGCCTCGGGGTGCGCGACGGCGAGCGCCTCGGCCATCTGCGGCGAGTAGGTGCACACGATCACGGCCGCGCCGCGCGCCGACACCGTCCGCGCACCGCCGAGCGCGCCGGCGATCCACGCGACCAGCCCGAGCTTGTGCCCGAAGCCGAGCCGCGGCCGGATCGTCGGGCCGAGCACGTAAGCGACGCGGGCGCCGAGCGCGTGCGGTGCGGCGAGCGGCGTGGCAGGCGCCCGCAGCTGGGTCATCTGCACCAGCAGCCGCGCGTAGGCGGGCCGCGAGACCTCGCCGGCCTCGAGCGCCCACGCATCGCACGCCGACTCGCGCGCGAGCTCGAGCCGCCGCGATGCGAGCCGCACGACCGGCCAGCACCAGAACACCGCGGTCGCCGCGAGCTGGATCAACCGCCCGAGGGCATCACGCCGACGAACGTGCGCGAGCTCGTGAAGGAGCGCGGCGCGGATCAACACCGGATCGTCGAGCAGCGCGGCCGGCACCACGATGATCGGGCGCAGCGCGCCGACGACGTGCGGGCCGACCCCGGGCTCGCCGAGCACGAGGCGCGGGGCCGTGACGCCGACGCGGGCGGCGAGTGCACGCAGCAGCGCGACCGCATCCGCGGGTGCGGCAACACCGGCGCGGGCGGCGCGGGCCGTGCGATGGCCCGCGATCAGCGCACGTGCGGCGACGACTGCCGTCCCGGCGCCCCACGCGATCACGAGCAGGATCCAGCCGAGCGCCGGGGCGAGCGAGGCCGCGGGTGCAGCACCGTGCGGCATGGTACCGATCGTCAGCTGCGTCCCGGCAGGCGTGGTCCCGCGCAGCGTCGAGATCACGTCGGCGAGCGAGAACGGCAGCGCCGGCCCCCACGGCAGCACGAACTTCACGAGCACGACCAGCCACACCGCCGCCTGCCACGCGGGCCGCAGCTTGCCGCCGCGCACCAGCACCAGCGCGAGCAGCGCGAGCACGGTGCCCTGGGCTGCGATCATCAGCAGCGCGCCGGCGATCGACTTGGCGGCGAGCCCGCTTCGACGAGGCTCACGGCTTGTTCTCCGTCTTTTCGGCGTCGGCGATCTTGCGCTCGATCGCCCGCAGCTCCGCGCGCGACAGCGACTCGTCCTCGACCAGGTTCAGCACCAGCGACCCAGCCTCGCCGTCGAACACCTCGCGCACGAAGTCGCGCAGCCGGTCGCGCAGCACCGACTCGCGGCGATACGCGGCGCGATACACGAACGGCTCGCGCTCGCGGTCGACCGCGACCGCGCCCTTGGTGGCGAGTCGGGTCAGCAGCGTCATCACCGTGGTGTACGCCAGCTCCTGGCCGCGGCGCGCGAGCTCGGCGCGCACATCTGCCACCGATCCACGATCCACCGCCCACAGCGCCTTCATGACGCGGAGCTCGGCGGCCGTGAGATCGGGGGAACGGTTCATTACGACGACTCTCGTAGCATTACTACAGCCGTAGTTTTGGACGCAAGCACGAAACCCGAACCGCCGATTACCTACCCCTATTCCGGACCCGTGCGCCCGCCCACACGAACGGCCGTTCGACCCGGAACATTGGCGCCAGGGCCACCCCGACCAGTGGGTAGAGGAACCAGATGTTCATGACGAGGATCACGCCGAGGTGGAAGCCCCACGCCGTGACCGCCCACACGCGGGCCACCCGGCCGCCGGCGAGCGCGACCGGAGCACCGAGCTCGATCAAAAGTGTCAGCCCGCAGAACCCGATCAACGCGCGCGGGTGATCGAGGACCAGCGTCGCGAACGGTGCGACGTGGTCGCCGAGCAGCGCCTTGCGCACGTTGTCGACGGCGATCTGGTTGCGCAGCAGATCGCCGTCGAGCCACGCGAGCCCCGCGATCCGGAGCTTCGCGATCCCGGCCAGCAGGTAGGTGGCGCAGGTCAGCGCGACCAGCAGCTTGATCGCCCAGCCATAGCCAGTCGTCGGCTCGGTGCGCCGCACGCGGGTCACCGCCCAGACATCGGCGGCCGGGGTGACCGCGAGCGCGAGCATGTGGAGCACGAGCAGGTTCTCGGTGTGGAACGGCATGCCCCACGAGTTGCGATATGACAGCGTCCACAGCAGCGCGGCCGCCGCGAGCGGTGCGACATAGCGGTACGCCACGCCGGCGACGAACAGCGCCATCAGCACGAGCGTCGCGACCGTGTATGCGATCGCGAGCTCGGGCACGAGCGGCTGCTCGAGGATGCGCACCACGCCGATCGGCCGGAAGCTGTCGTGCGGCAGGTGCGCGATCCGCATCAGCTCGCTGAACCTCACCGCGACCCACACCAGGCCGAACGATCCAACCAGGATCCTGAGCGCCGCGAGTCGCTCCGCCGGCGCGGGCGCGAACCACCAGTCGCGGATCGCTTTCACCGCGCCACTCCGCAACGCACGAGCTCGCGCTCGGGACCGAGCCGATCACGCACCAGCAGGTCGAGGATGTCATGCCAACCATGCACGATCTGGATCGTGACGACGTCGCGGAAATCGTCCTCCGCGCGTACGCGCGTCGCGATCCCCTGGCACAGCGCGGCGAGCTGCGCTGGCGTACGCGTCGCCTGCTCGAGCAAGCGCAGCGCCTGCAGCACCTCGCCCGAACCGACGAGCCGCGGCGTCAGGTACCGGCGTGTGCCGGTCGCGGTGAGCCCGAGCGGGTACGGCATCGCGAGCGTGCGCGGACGATCGCGCGCGAACATCGGGTAGGTCGACAGCGGAAAGCTGTCGTCATTCGGGTCGCGTGCGAGCGGCGATAGCGTCACGCCAACCAGGCCGAGCGACACCAGGGCAGCGGCGAGCCGGCTCACGCCTGGATGCTACTGCGAGCGAATCACCTTCCACGAGGCCCGTGGCTGGCCGATCTCGAAATGGAACGAGAACGCGAATGTGATCAACTTGTCCTTCACCAGCCCATCGGGCGGGTTCGGAAACGGCGCCGCAGCATGGAACGCGCGGACCGCTTCTTCGTCGAGCTCACCGACACCCGACGGCCCGATGACGCTGATCTTCGACATCTGACCATTGGGCGCCAGGCTGACGCGGACCTCGGTGATGCGCGACTTGAAGCCATGCTTGGTGCCGTTGGGATCGCTGCGCCGCCACACGGTCTGCGGATCCCAGTTCTGCGCGACCTGACGCTTGAGCCGATTGAAGAATGACGCGTAGACCCAGCGCTTCGACGACAGCGCGGTCTCGTCGCCGTTGTCGACGTCCTCGAGGTGATCGACCGAGCCTCCACCGAGCGCGCGCTCGAGCTGCTCCTTGTTGGGCTTGAGGTTCGGCACAGGTGGCGTGCCGCCGCCCGCACCGCCCTGCCCCTTCGTGAGCTCGCCCGGATCACGCTTCAGCTGTTCGATCGCGCCGTCGCCCTTGCGCGGGATGAAGCCGTCGCTGACGACCTTGTCCTTCGGTCCGCCGGTGGAGCCGCGCGTGCGTGCCTCCTGCGGCGTCTCCTGCGGCGACACCGCGCCTGGCTTGCGCATCGACAGCTTGCCCGGCTGGGTCGGCGCCTTCTCGTTCTGCCCGGGCGGCTTGTCGGGCTGCTCCTTGATCGCGGGCTCTTCCTTTGGAGGATCCTTCTTCGCGACGAGCTCCTCGGGCTTGCTCTTCGCGACCATCGGCTCCTTGGTCGCACCGCGTGCGACCTTTTGCTTCTCGACCTTGATGTTGTGCTCGGACAGGAACCGCGCGTCCGGCGGCTCCGCCTCGGTGTTGGGCTTCACGGTCTCGACGACCTGCGAGGGCTTGGTCGGTGCAGGCGGCTGCGGCGGCGGTGGTGGGGTCGCGGCCTGTGGCTGCGGCGGTGGCACCGGTTGTGGCGGCGGCGGCTTCTGCTGCTCCTGTTGCTTGAACTCCTCGACCAGCTGCTCGGGGTCGATCGCCTCGAGCTTCTCTGCGGCCTTTGGCGTGACCATCGCGACCTGCGCGTAGTTCTCGTCGGGCTTCGTGCGACAGCCCGACAGGTCCATGTACATGTTCACTTCAAGCTCGTCGGCGCACTCGGCGGCGTTCGCACGCCACGGCGCCAGGCACATCGCGGCACGCGCGGTGGTGGCGAGCAACACGTCTCCGGTGCACGACGTCTGGAGCTCGATGTCCTCGTCGATCTCGGACTGCGGCTCGCTCGCAGCCACGACCGCGACGCCGTCGCCGATCCAGCCGAGATAGCGCAGCTCCCACACCGCCATCACGACCAGGTGGACGACCAACGTGCCGGCAACGGCGAACCACTTGGTTGCCTGGGAGACCCGCTTGTGTCGGCGCGTGGACGGCATACGGGGACGTCAGTGTTCAGTATAGATACGTGCGATGCGAGCGTCAGGTTGAAATTCGATCGGCATGCTTTCTTCCTCTGTCGTCAGGTCTCGTTGCGACAATCGCTTGCCCACATGTCAGCGCAGGATCCCCGGATCGAACACCCATTCGATCCGCACGCGGATCTCCAAACGACCCTCGAGCAGGCTCGCGGGTGGTGGCGGGAGTCGTCCGAGCACCCCGATCGCACGCACGAGCTCCTTGTCGAATTCCGGCTTACCGCTTGGCACCGCGATCGTTGCCCGCGACAGCCCTCCATCGGCACGCAGCGTGAGCTCGGCGATCGGTCGTCCCGAGCGCAACTCGATCGCGAGGTTGCGCGGGTACACGACGATCTTGCCGAGCCTCGCGAACATCGTACGAAAGTACGGGTCCTGCGCTTCCGCCGTGATGCCCAGGTTGCGCGGCCCCTTCGCCACGCCCCACCGAGTCTGCGCCGTGCCGGTCGATCGGCCGGCCGCACTCTGACCTGGGGCGGGCGTCCCGGCGACACCTGTGCGCGCCGTGCCGCCCGTCGCTGGCGGCGTGATCTCGAACGGTCCGGCCTTGAGATCTCGCGAGGCTGCGGCCGTATTCGTGTTGTCGGTCGGCGTCGGGCCGCGCACCGGAACGTCCGTCGAGTGCACGCCCGGCTCGACCTGGGCGGGCGTCGGATTCGGGCGCATTGCACCGGCTTGCGCCGCCGGCGTCTGCGTCCCCGCGGGTGCTGTCCCACCGGCGCTCGGGGCACCGACGGGCGCGATCGTCGCAGGCCCGCGTCCTGCCTCGGCGCCGCCGGTCGACACCTGCGCGGCACCTGCCGAAGCGACCCGCGTGGCCTTCGCGCGATCACCGATGTCCTGCTCGCGGCTCTGGCGGACCGCCTCCGGGGACCGCGCGGTTCTCGCCGTCTTCTCGTGCGCACTTTGATAGTCGCGCTTGCCGTTCCACAGCTCGTGATGGATCGGGACGTCGGTCGTCTGATCGCGGCGACCCGTGAACTGTGTCGCACCTGAGGCTCCGCCACCTCCGCGACTCGCGGCGACCTGGCCCGCGATCTCGGCTGCTTGATCCGGCGCGGGATGCGTGCGCGCGCCGACCTCATCCGCCGGGCCGCGCAACGCGGACAGCGGGATCTCCGGGATGCCGGCGGCCGGCAACGTCGCGAGCTCGACCATCGTGAGCTCGGTGGCTTGCTCGCGCTCGACCGTCGACCCGGGCGCGATCTCCGAGGACCGCACGACGGTGATCCCGTCGGTCCGCCAATCGCGCACGGCGAACCATGCGAGCAGGTGGGTCCCTGCCGCGACGCCGAGGGCCAGCGCCAGCCGACGAGCCGAACCGCCTCGCATGCTCCGAGTATGAGCCCACGGAGGCGGCGATGCTTGGGTCAAACTTCGACAATCTTCGACGAGCCGGCGCCCACTTCGTGTCGCGGCCGCCCCGAGTTTCCCCTTCACGGTCCAGCGACGCGCTCGCGCGGTCACGGATCGTTCGCGACGATCGCGGCGTGCGCACCGAAGCCGAGGCGCGCGAGCAAGCCGGCGGTCCGGCTGGTCACGATCCGCCTGCGCGTTGCTTCTTCGCGGCGTTCATGTTGTCGACGAGGTTCGGGTAGGGCCGTCCCGCACGACGAGCGCTCGCGCGCGCTGCGGCCTTCGACTTCGCGGTCAGTTTGGTGGGCTTGCGTTTGGGATTCTTGCGCGTCCACGGCTGCGTGCTGGCCATGGCGATGCGCGTTGCAAGACGTGGGTCACAGCCTGCCTTCGCGGTGCAGCGTCAGAAACACGGGCATCGCCTCGCGCGTGAGATCGAGCGTGGCGTCGAGCTGCTTGCCGATCCCTTCGGTCACCGCGATCGCGACGTTGCACATGGTGTAGGTCGGGTTCACGCGCACGCGATGGCGGCGCAGGATGCCGAACATGTCGAACGCAACGGTCGAGACCTGCACCTCGCCGAGCGCCTTGCCATGATAGCGGCCGACGAACGCGACCACCTCGGCCTCGTACCGGTCGTAGTCCGCGACGCGTGACGACGGGCTGAGATCCGACATCAGGCGTGCCATCACCGTGCCGTCGCCGCCGGCCCAGCTCGCGAAGAACTGGGCGAACGCGCGGCGCGCGGCATCGTCGAGCTCGGCGGTCAACCCGAGGTCGAGGATGATGACCCGGCCGTGATCGTCGACAAGAAGATTGCCGGGATGGAGGTCGGCGTGCACGAAGCCGTCTGCGAACACCATCTTGAGCAGCGTGCGAAACCCGATCTTCGCGAGGCGCGTGGAATCGGTGCCGAGCTTCGCCGGCGCCTCGAGCACCTTCGCGCCGCGCACGAACGCCATCGTCAGGACGCGGCGCGAGCATAGCGCGTCGTGGAGCACGGGAAACCCGACGTCGGGGTCGCCGGCGAAGTTCGCGCTGAACCGGCGGTTGTTGTCGGCCTCGATCCGGAGATCGATCTGCGCGCGGATCGCCGCGCCGAACTGGTTCACGCTCTCGACCGGCGCCAGCAAGCGCAGCGCCGGGATGATCGAGAGAGCGCGCGCGAACACGCGCATCATCGACAGATCGAACCACACGATGTCGTCGAGCCGGGGCCGGCGAACCTTGACCGCGACTTCCTCCCCGGAAGCGAGCGTCGCGCGGTGGACCTGGGCCACCGAGGCCGACGCGACGGGGCTGCGATCGAACACCGTGAACAGCTCGTCGGGTCGCTTGCCGAGCTCCTCGAGGATCGTGCGCTCGACGTGCTTCCAGGCGAACGCACCGACGTCGTCCTGCAGCCGGGTCAGCGCGCGGATCACGTGCGGTGGAAACAGGTCGGGCCGCGTCGACATGATCTGCCCGACCTTCACGAACGTGGCGCCGAGCGCGATCAGCAAGCTCGCGAACCGGGTCGCGAACCAGGTCTGGCGCGCCGGCTTGCCCCGCAGCGTGACGAGCAGCGCGAGCCAGCCGACCAGCCATGCGAGCCCGTGCACGAGCAGCAACACGCTGACCCACACGCCGCGGCCGACGAACCGGAGATACCGCACGGGTGTCAGTCGCGGTCGTCGCGGTCGGTCGGAGCAGCGGGCTCGGGCGCCGCGGCCGCGACCTGCGGCGTCGCCGCGAGCAGGTCCGCCATCAGGCGCTGGATCACCATGCCCGCGAGCGATGTCACCGCAGCACGCGCGGCAGCGTGGACGAGGCCCGCGCTCGCGGATGCCGCGACCGGAGTGGGACGCTGCTTGCGCGACGGGCGCCCGACCAGGTAGCCAGCCACGAGGCCGAGGCCGACCTTGAGCCACGGACTGCGCAGATAGGTGCCGGGAGAGGTCAGCACGCGTGCACGCGTGAGTCGTTGCTGGAGGGCTCCGAGGTTCGCGGAGAGGCGCGTGCGCGCTTCGGCGATCCGGGTGTCTGCGGGCAGCTTCGGCGACATGGTTCAATCACCTAGCAGGCGCGCCAGCACGAAGCCGATGCCGAACGCGATGCCGACCGCGATCAGCGGCCGCTGCTGGATTGCCTGGCCGAGCGTCTCGAGCTGGGCGACGACCTGGGTCTCGAGGGATTGCTCCTCGGCCGAGTCACTAGCGGGCAGTGGTTTGCTTTGCGTCGTCATGTTCAGCTCCCACGTTCGGTGTGTTGCCGTCCGCAAGCGAGGCGTGCGGGGCGTCATCCGAGAACCAGGCCACATCACTCTTCACGCGATCCGCGGCTGCCGAGGCCACCTGCCCGGTCTCGCGTGCCTTGCGCTGCGCGCGCCGGACGAGCCCGACGCCCGAGCCCGCGCACGCGAGCGTCACGATCCAGAACGCGACCCACACCGGGAGCCCGATCGCGATCAGCGTGGTCGCGACGGCGATCCCGAGCAGCAGCGCGGTCACGATCATGATGCTGAACGCGAGCAGGCTCGACGCGACGGTGGCGCCGAGGCTCGACAGTCGCTCCGACATGTCCTCGCGCAGCGCCTCGACGTGCGCCTCGACGAGGTCGCGCGAGTCATCGATGATCGCCTCGACGAGCTCGATGATGCCCCGTTCGTCCCGTGGCGGGTCGGGAGGACGTGCCATCGAGCAACGGTGTACACCGCCCCGGGCCCGATGTGTACGGCCCGAGGGGTACCGCCCGATGGGTACTGGGGTCACGTCGGGCGAAACGTGATAGCCGCGACGACGTACACGATGCCGACGTCCGGCGCCTGCTGCGTCTGGACGCGGCCGACCGCGCCTCGCATGCAGGCCGCCAGAGATCCGAAGCTCGCGCCGCTGGCCGACACGTTCGTCGCGGCACTGCTCTCATCGACCTCGAAGCTCAGCGACACCGTCACCGACGGCGTCGACTGTCCAGCCTTGGCAGCGGCGCGATAGCACGTCCGCATCGCGGGCAACGCGCGCTCCACCGCACGGCGCACGACCGAGCTCGGCAGCGCCCCCTGGACATCGAGCCGGGCGATCTGCGGCGTCGCATCGAGCGAGCCCACGCTAGACACCGGCTTGGCTGCAGGGGATGCCGGTTTGGGTGGCACCACCTCGGGCGCAGGCTTCGCCGGCTCGACGCGCGGCTTGTCGACTGCGGGTGCCGGCGGTGGCACGGGCGCGGACTCGATCCGAGCGACCTCGGTAGAGCCCGCTTGCGCCACCTTGGTAGGCGCCTCCGCAGTGGGTGCTTTGGCGGGCCGCGTGACCGTCACGGGTGCGGGCGCACGCTTTGCGGCCTTCACGACCGACTTCGCGAGCGGGCGCGAGGTGACCCGCGGTTCGATCCGCGCCGGCTCGGCGATCGCGGGCTCCGGGTCCACAATGACGGGCTCCGGTTCGACGGCCCGCTCGATCACCGGTTCGGACGGCGCACGACGCTCCGGGGTCGTGACCGGCGCCGCCGCCGCGGCTTGCAACGCAGGCACCGGCTGGCCCCTCGAGGCGACCTCGACGCCCTGCCTTTGTTGCCACCACCAGTACCCGGCCGCGCCGGCGACCAGGAGCAGCGCGAGCGTCGCAAATGCGATCCAGCCGCCCCGCCCGCGCGGCGTGGGCGCGGCCGGCAAGCGGGCCGCGCGTGACCCGGTTTGGTTGGCCGTGACGTTCATCTGGGACACGCGCGCCATCCGCTGCGACTGCGTGCCTGGAAACGGTGTGTGGACGGAGGGCGTGCCGAACTGCGCGAGGATCAGCAAGCTGTCCGCACCCTCGGGCAGCGCGGCCTCGAGATCGAACAGCATCTCCTCCATGTTCGCGTAGCGATCGTCGGGGTTCTTCTCGAGCGCGCGCACGACCACGGCCTCGATCTGCGGCGACAGCTCCGGCTTGAACTCGCGGGGTGCCGGCAGCGGCGACGAGACCTGCATCTGGAGCACCTTCAGCAGGCTGTGGTCTGCAAACGGCACGTGCCCGACGAGCATCATGTAGAGCAAGATCCCGAACGAGTAGATGTCGGCGCGCGGATCGACCTCGTCGCCACGACACGCCTCCGGCGACATGAACATCGGACTGCCGAGTGCCTGTCCCATCGCCGTGAGGTGCTGATTGACTGGCACCTTCGCGATCCCGAAGTCGAGCACCTTGACGCTCCAGCGGCCCTGGCTGCGCTGGACGAGGAACACGTTCTCCGGCTTGACGTCGCGGTGGATGATGCCCTCCGCGTGCGCGTGAGCAAGCGCGCGCGCGACCGGCACGCTGACCGCGACGACCTCTTCGAGGCTCATCGGTCCCTCGGCGAGCCGCACATCGAGCGGCTTCCCGCGCAGCAGCTCCATCACGAAGAACGGTCGGCCGTCCGCCGTGGTGCCGAAATCCGAGATCGACACGATGTTCTCGTGGTCGAGCTGGGAGGCGGCGTGTGCCTCTTGCGTGAATCTCGCGCGCGCCTCTGCACTTGTTGCGTGCTCGGGAGACAGCACCTTCGCAGCGAACCGCTTGAGCAGCTTCTGATGCTCGACCAGATACACGACCGCCATCCCGCCCATCCCGATCTGCTCGAGAACGAGATAGTCCTTTCCCAGTAGAGAACCGACCAGGGATGTCGTTTGTGTGCTCGGCTTGCCCATGAACTCGGCCACTATATTACGTAGGATGCTCCAACATCGCGCACTGTTTTCCGGTCACATGTCGGCGCGGTGACGACACACGATTGATGCGACGGCGCCGTCGATCGTGGACGGTGGTCAATGCAATCATGGATGCTGGTGAGCCGACCATCTCGCTTCGTCCTCCTCCTCGTGGCCCAGCTGCTGGCGCTGGGCGCAGCCGCGGCGCAAACGCCCACCCCGACGACCCCGCCAGGGCCTGTTCAACCCGCACAGCCTGACGAACCGCCGGCGGACCCGCCGGCGACTCCCGAGCAACCACCGCTGGCGGATCCGCCGCCATCGCAACCGCCGCCGCCGCTGGCGGAGCCAGCCATGCCTGCTCCGACGGAAGCACCGCCGGCGACGAAGCCGCAGTTTCGTCGCAACTTCGCCGGATCGATCCAGCTCAATTACATGGCCATCCCTTCCGAGACCACGGGCCGCCGGATCGCCCTCGACGGCGCCACGGCCGAGGCGTCGCTCAGGATCGCGATGGAGTTCAACAGTCGGATCTCGACGAACGTCAAGGTCTGCGTCGCGTGCCACGGCTTCGAGGTCGGCATGGCGTTCTTCGACATCCGGATCGCCGACCAGCTGAACTTTCGCGTCGGCCGGTTCACGCCCTCGTTCGGCGAGTTTCCGTTGCGTCACGACCCGGCGAACCATCGCACCAGTGACAAGCCGCTGCCGTACGACATGGGCCGCATGTTGCGGGGTGCCGACTGGAACCAGAGCGTGTTACCGGCCCCCTGGGTCGACAATGGAGTCGAGCTCAGCGGAGCTCAGTACTTCGGGACCAGCCTCCAGACTTCCTATGCACTCTATGCGACCGGCGGACCGCGCGCGGCATCCAATCCGGTGGACTTCGATTTCAAGCTCTCGCGATCGGGTGAGAGCTACTATGTCGACAACAACTCGCGGCCGGTGATCGGAGGTCAGCTCGCCCTGAGCGCGACCGCGGCCAGCTCGAGCGTCGCGCTCGGAGTCTCGATGATGCGCGGCACTTATGACCCCGATCACAAGCTTCCCTTCGCGCTGATGGGGGCCCACCTCGTCCTGCGGAGGAAGGATGTGTTCTTGCGATTCGAGTATCTCACTCGCAAGACCAAGATGGACATCGGGGACGACGCAGCGATGGTGTTCAAGTACGGCCCTGGAAGCAACGGCGAGTACGATCCGTACTTCGTGAAGGATGGTGGCTATGCCGAGCTCGAGGTGCCCGTCCACCCCCGGGTGATCCTCGTCTTGCGGGAGGATGGGATGCGACGGCGCGGCAACGTCATCAACACCAGCGCGTTGCGCTCCGAGAGTGTCCTCGTGCGGCACACCGCCGGCGTGGCGCTCGGGTTGACCCAATCCCTGCGCGTCAAGCTCAGCTTCGAGCGCTACGACTTCTCTGATTTCGATGACGAAACGGTCATCCACGCGGGCATCGCGGGCCCGTTCTGAGGAGGCAGATCATGACCAAACATTCGATCCTCGTGTTGTGCTTCGCTGGCTGCGACATCGGCCCTCGCGTGATCGATCGCGCGACTCCCGATGCCGACCAGGGCGGCTACCTCAACCTTCTGCCCGCCGGCACACCCGTGCCGGGGGTCGACTCCGATGCCGAGCTGCTGGTCCAGATCCGGGTCAACGACGGCCTGAGCGACACCGCGCTGATGGCCAGCGGCGGTGTGGTGCTCCGTGGCACGGGCAAGGCCGGCGGCGCGACCGTCCGGTTCTGGAACTTCGGTCCGGCTGCAGTCGATGGCAACTTCGCCCTGGTCTCGTCGCTGTACGTGATCGGCACCGACGAGGCCGGCGTGTTCACGCCGCTCGCCGAGCACCCGCGGGTGATCGACACGCTCCCCGGCGATCCGCGCCACAGCGCGATCCGGCGCGTGATCAACGTCCCGGTCACCGACAAGTATCGGGGCGAGTTGATCACGACCATCGCCGCGCTCGGCGAGGCCATCGAGCTCGGGCTGGTCGGAGATCCGGTCCCCGACGGGACCTGGGTCAACCTCCCGGTCGTGCTGCCCGGGACCTCGCTCGAGGTCGGCGACCCGACACCTCCCGTCCTGCCGACCCAGGTGTTCGGCCAGGGTTATCGGGTCGAGGTGTTCGAGCTCGGGACCAGCCTCGGTCGCCAGCCGACGCGCAACGGCTCGGTCCCGATCGGCCAGGCGTCGGGCCTGCAGACCGGCGTTCCGACCGGGGTTCCGCCGTCGCTGCCGACCGCCGTCGATCCACAGCCCGTGTTCCAATACGGGATCCCGATCGAACCACCGGGGATGACCGTCACCTACACCCCGCTCGCCGCCGACGTCACCATCAGGCTCGCCAGTGGGGTCGAGCCGGCCGCCGTCACGAGTGACCTCGCGCTGTTCAAGCGCAGCGCGACCGGCGCGATCACGGCGTTCTACCCGGACACGGTCGCGACCTTCACGGTCGGAACGACCGTCAACAACCTGCAGCTGCAGTTCGCGGAAGGTGCACCATGAACGCTCGCTGGCTCGTGCTCGCGTCCGCGTTGACCGGCTGCTACGACCCGGACGTCGGTGAAGCGTTCGAAGTCCCCGGCGACGGCGGCGACGGTGTCGTCCCCGGATGCAACAACGGCGACACCGACCCAGGCGTCATGGTCTCGTTCTCCGAGGACGTGCTGCCCCTGTTCACCCGAAGTCCGGGTGGCTGCACGGGCTGTCACCTCGGTCGCGCCACCGCGGGGCTCGAGATGAGCTCCTATCAGGCGATGAACCGCGGAGGGACCAACTCCGGCGTCCGCATGATCGTCGCGACCGAACCGTGCAACAGCATCCTGATCCAGAAGCTCGGCAGGACGCCGCCATTTGGCTCGCGCATGCCGCTCAACGGCCCCCCGTACTTCTCCCCGGAAGAGCTGCAGGTCGTTCGCGACTGGATCGCCGAAGGCGCGACCAACAACTGAGCCGCAGCGTGATCGCCGGTTGCCGGGAAACGCCACCGTGAGTGGCAGGGTGAGACGTGGACGGACATCGCGCTGCGTCTGGCGACATGGAGCGGCGATCACGCACGTGTTAGCGTGACCTTGGTGGGTCGTTCCGAACGTGTAACGGGACCGATGCATCCCGTGGTGCAACGGGGAAAGTTTCGTCTGCTCGTCGTCACCGAGAACGCCGTGCTCGCGATCCACATCCTCCCCGAGACCGGGACGGTCACGATCGGTCGCGGTAGCGACAACACGATCCAGATCGATGACGAGTCGCTGTCGCGGCGACACGCGGTGCTGCACGTCGGGGCCAAGATGACGATCGAGGATCTCGGCAGCTCCAACGGCACCAAGCTCCGCGCGGTCACGATCCCGTCGAACCAGCCGCACGAGCTCCACGTCAACGAGCCCGTGACGCTCGGCTCGCTGACCCTGCTGATCCAGGGCCGGCCGCCGCCCGCCCAGCTCGTCGTCGATTCGATCGAGCGCGACGACCTCGTGATCGCCGATCCCGCGATGCGCGAGCTGTACGCGTCGGTCAAGCGGATCGCCGCGTCGGATCTGCCGGTGCTGATCCTCGGCGAGACCGGGGTTGGCAAGGAGAAGCTGTCGCGCGCGGTCCACCAGGAGTCGCCGCGCGCGAGTAAGCCGTTCATCGCGATCAACTGCGCGGCACTGAACGATGCCCTGCTCGAGAGCGAGCTGTTCGGCCACGAGCGCGGCGCGTTCACCGGCGCGAGCACGGTCAAGCCGGGACTGCTCGAGGCAGCGTGCGGCGGGACCGTGTTCCTCGACGAGCTCGGCGACATGTCGCTCGCGCTGCAGGCCAAGCTCCTGCGGGTGATCGAGGAAGGCGAGGTCCGGAGGGTCGGTGGCATCCGCGAGATCAAGATCGGGGTGCGCTTCGTCGCCGCGACCAATGCGGATCTCGAGGCCGCGACCGCAAGCGGCCGGTTCCGCGAAGATCTGTACTTCCGGCTGAGCGCCGCGACGCTCGTGATCCCACCGCTCCGCGAACGCCCGCGAGAGATCGAGCTGCTGGCTCGCCGATTCGCGAGCGAGGCCGCCGCGCGGATGTCGGTCGGGCCGATCGACATCCAGGCGGATGCGATGGCGCTGCTGCTCGGCTACGGCTGGCCGGGCAACATTCGCGAGCTCCGCAACATGATCGAGCGCGCCGTGCTGCTGTGCGGTAGCGGGCCGATCACGACGACGCACCTGCCGACCGCGAAGCTGCATCCCGCGAGACCGCCGCCCGAGACTGCCGACGAACGGACGCGGATCCTCGAGGCGCTGCAGCAGGCGAGCGGCAACCAGGCCAAGGCAGCGAGCCTCCTCGGCGTGTCACGCCGCACCCTGATCAACCGGCTCGAGCAGTACAAGCTGCCCCGCCCGCGCAAGAATCGGCTGCGGCCCTAGAGCGCTGCCATGAAGGCGACGAGGTCGGCTTCCTCCGCGTCGGTGAAGTCGAACCCGAGCGCCTCCTCGTAGAAGTCGACGACCTCGGCAAGCGTGCTTGCGGCACCGTCGTGGAAGTACGGCGCGCGCGCCGCGAGGCCGCGCATCGACGGCGTCTTGAACCGCATCATGTCGGTCCACACGCCCGTGATCAGCGCGCGACCCGGATCGGTCGTCGTGAGCTCGTCACCGGTGCTGATCCGGCGGAACGTGTAGAGCGGCTGGTCCGGCATCCGGCGCACGCCAGCCGAGCTGCCGATGTTGAAGAACGTGCCGTTGCGGTTGGTACCGGCGTTCTCCGCCGAGTGACAGCCACGGCAGGCGCCACCACCGGTGGGACGCGTCCGCGTATTGAACAGCTCCTGGCCACGAAACACGGCCCGTCGGGCTTCGTATCGGCTGGTGGCCCACGTATCGAACAGGTTGAAGCGGGCAGCGACGAACGCCTGCGTGGCGAGCGGCTCGGCTCCGCCACGCGCGCCTTCCCCGTTCAGCAGACCAGCGCTGAACGACAGCAGTTGCGCATTGAACAGTCCGGACTCGAAGTTCACGATCGACTCGAGGATCTCCGGCGGCAGCGGGTCGGGCGCCTCGCCGTGGCCCTGGGTCGCGCCGTTCGCCTGATCGGCGAGCGCCCCGTGGATCGTCGAGCCGGTCACCCGACCGTCCCACATCACCGTCGGGATCAGCGTCAGGTTCGCCGAAGGCAGCGGGCGACGGAACAGCGACAGTTCCTCTGCGCTCGCGAAGCCATACGGATCGTCGACGTCGATCAGCTCGAACTCGGAGACCGCGGGCATCGGGAGGCCGACGCGGATCGTGCCGCGGCTCAGCAGCATGCTGTACGCCACGCGGCGCGCACCCTCGGTCGACACGTCGGCGTCCGGACGATTCGAGCCGTCGTTGGTGCGAAAGATCGGGTCAAGCCCGCGCGTGCGGTCGAACACACGACGAACGCTGGCGGCGGACACCGTCCAGCCCTCGGCTGGCTTGTGGCAGTGCCCGCAGTTGCGACCGTTGGTCCCGAACGCCTCGAAGAACTCGTTGTTGAGGTCGACACTGCCCGCGGAGCTCCACGTCCCGGACAGGCCCAGCGAGTTCAAGAACGGGAAGTTGTTCCAGATGGTGTCGTGATGGCTCTCGGACTCGACCGTACCGAGCTCGGCCCCGATCTCGTCCCGAGTCACGCACGACGCCAGCGTAGCCAGACCAAATACCCAGAAGCCCCGCATCATGAATCCCCCTGAAAAAACGCGGACAGCTTCCGACATGGAAGGTCCACACCCGGGTTCTTGTGATGCCGGCTCCATGCCAGCCGGACCGCCTCGGGTTTCAGCTAGTTCGCGCGAGCGATATTGCGAAGTGCAAAGCGGTTGTGCAAAGCGCTGTGCAAATCCCGCACGCCTTGCACAACGCGTACATCAGCGACGGAGATACATGACCACCAGGGACAGGCTGCGATCCCAAGGCGCCTCGATCTCGCGACGCAGCAGCGTGTGAGTCCCGGTCCCGACGTCGACCACGAGCCCACCATTGCCTTCTCCGTAGCCATCCCCGAACGCGAGGCTCGCGCCTGCCGAGACGGTCGCTGCCAGATCGCGTGCCGCACCGACCTTCTTGAGCCACAGGTATACCGCGGCCAGCTTGCCAGACGGCAGCTCGAGTGGACCGACCTCGGTCGCGTCGTCCATCGTCTCGAGGGCGTCGGCGAACAGCGACTCGATCGCGGCAACGTCGCCCTGCCACCATGCACGCGGAGGTGCGACGAGCGCGACACTGTCGTCGTCCAGCCGGTAGACCTCGATCTGGCCGGACTTGCCTTCGAGCTCGAACGCGTAGCCGCTGTCTGCACCGACGTCAACGGTGGTGGTCTCCTCGCCCTTGCCGAGGCCGCGCATGACCTCGGCGGGATGACCGGTGAACTGGGCCTTGGTCGCCGCGGGCTTGGTCGGGATCCACTCGGTCGCGGCGCGGGCGTCGAACACCACGAGGGTCAGCGAGGCGTTCAGCGACGCGATGGTACCGATCGGCTCGCGAGTCATGGGCAGACTCTACGCGCCTCGACGAACCGCTGCATTGTCCTCGACGACACTTCGCGGACGCCGGCAATGCGTCAGCCGCCGAGGATCCGATCGAGCCAGTCGTTGCGAAATTTCCGCTCGGGGTCGTAGCGCGCCGCGAGTGCCGCGAAGTCGTCCAGCCGCGCGTACTGCCCCCGCAGGTAGTCGCGGTCGAACGTCGCCTCCTTGCCCCAGTGCGGACGCCCGCCGTGATCGCGCGCAAAACTTTCAAACGCCGCCAGCTGCTGTGGCCAGTTCCGGCGATCGATGTTGTAGAGCGACAGCCACACCGAGTCGCGCTGGTACGCCGGGCTCAACCACAGCTCGTCGCCGCGACTGAACCGCAACTCCTGGATGAACGAGTAGCGATGCCGGCCGTCGAGCAGCATCCGCCGGTAGTCGCGCAGCAGTGGCTTGACGCTGGCGACGTCGAAGGCCCACTCGGACTCCGCGTGGCTCGGTGGGATCGGGGTCAAGAACCCGATGGGGCTCGGCGTGATCCGGTCGAGCGGCTTCCCCGCCTGCCGGGTGAGGAACCGGTTGATGCCCGGGATCCAGCGCCGCCTGCTCAGCTGCCCGACCGCGAGCAGGCTGCGATACACCGCCACCGAGATCAGCCGGTCCTTGACCCAGCGCCGGAGCGCACTGTCGTTCGGAGGCTCCTGGGTCCGGTTGTAGCGAAACACCACCGCATCGTCGTTCGGTACCAGCCACCACAGCTTCAGGTGATCAACGGCCGCGACATGCTCGTCGATCCGCTCGATCACGTCCTCGAACCGCTCGGCGCACGTGGTGTCATGGAGCCGGAAGGCCTCGACGACGTCGAACGTCACCCCGTGCACGATGCCGAGTGCGCCGAGCCCGACCACGGCGCCCGCGAGATCGGGGTGTCCCCGCTCGATCGTGACCGAGCAACCCGTGCCATCGATCAGCTCGAGCCGCGCGACCTGGGCGCTGAGACACGGGAATGCGCCGCCGGTGCCGTGGGTGCCGGTGGCGATCACGCCGGCCACCGACTGGCTGTCGATCGACCCGAGGTTCGCGAGCGCCAGGCCCTGCCGATCGAGATACGCGTTGAGCTCGCGGAGCCGCATCCCGCCCTGCACGGTGACCTGCGACGCCGCGCGGTCGAGCGCGATCACGCCGCGCATCCGGTCGAGCGACACCAGCGTGTCGTCGGTGACGATCGCCGGTGACCACGAGTGCGCCGCGCCCACCGCGCGAACCTTCGCCGACTCGCGCACCACCGCCGCGAGCTCCTCCACCGTGCGCGGGGTGACCCGGCGCCGGGGCTCGAACCGGACGTTGCGACCGTAGTTGCGGATCACCATCGCGCGGATCGACGGTAACACCGGGCCGGCCGCCGCCCGCTTGCCGGATCCCACCGCGCCGTGGGAACGTCGGCGCGGAAGCGCGTACCGGACTGGTGCTGGTCTCGGTCTTCAAAACCGATGGTGCTCTGCGCGAGCAGCGGCACGGTGGGTTCGATTCCCATGCGCTTCCGTTTGCTTCCGGCTAGATGGCGGCTTTGTCCTCGGTTTTTGCCACCGTTTTGCCACGAACGTCGCTCATATCGAGCAAGCGAACCGCATCGCGCGCGACTTCCGGCGCGAGATGCGCGTAGCGCATCGTCATCTGGATCGTCGCGTGTCCCATGAGGTCCTGCACCGCCTTGAGTGGTGCGCCACGCATCGCGAGGTGACTCGCGAACGTGTGACGGAGCACGTGCCAGCCGAACTGGCGCAGGCCAGCCAGCCGACAGATGCGCTCCAGCGCGTAGCGCGGCTCGCCGACGGTGAACGCTTCACCATCGAAATTGCAGAACACGAGCGGCCCCCGAAGGTGCCGATGCGACTTGAGTGCCTTGAGCACGTCGTCGCCGAGAGGAATCTCGCGCGCATGCCCTGACTTCGGCGTGCCCACGATGCCCTTCACGATGTTCTGCCGAACCATGATCCGACCCGCGACGAGGTCCACGTCCTGCCAGCGGAGGCCGATCAACTCGCCGAAGCGAAGCCCGGTGCGAAGCGCCACGAGAATCATCGTGCGCCACTCACCATCGGCCGCCTCGAGCAGGCGCTCGGCTTCCTCGTACGTCAGGAAGTCGAACTCGGGCTTGGGCGGTCGCAACCACTCGACCTCTGGCACGTTCGCGATCACACCGCGCTTGCGCGCGATCGACAGCATCCGGCGCAGGACCGTCAGGCAGTTGTTGATCGTCTTCTGAGACAGGTTGCTGATCTCGTGCTTCGTCTTCGGAACGCCGTTCCAGCGTCGCTCCGAATTCGCCAGCGGCGTCTTCGAGAGCTTCACCTTGAGGTCCTCGATCACGGCATACGTGACCTGATCGAGGCGGAGATGACCGATCGCGGGAAGCAGATGCATCCGCAGCAGGCACTCCTTCGTCCGGACCGACGACGGCTTGTTCTTCACGCCCGAGATTTCCAGATACGAGGGCGCGAACTCAGTGACCGTTGGTACGTGTTTCGGTGGCCCGATCTGAGCCGCCACTTCCTCCTTCATCGCGAGCGCGATGTGCTCGCGCTCGGCTTGCTTTGCAGCATCCTTGTTGTTGGCGTTGCGCGGCGCAGTTCCGCTGATTCGGATCTGCTTTCCGCTCGAGAGATCGACGACGACACGGTATCGCCACCGACCATCGGGTGTGCGTCTGACAGGCATAGCTAACTCCCTGCCGTCGACGCCTTGCATGCCCCCAACCATGCCACGACCTGCGCACGCGAGAACACGATCCGCCGACCGAGACGACGATGCGGGATCACATTTCGCGCCACGTACTCGTAGACGGTCTTCCGATTCACGCCGAGGAACTTCGCGAGCTGATCGGCGCGGAGGCACTCCGGCGCGGTCGTCATCGCTGCAGACATCTCGGGACTCACGGTCGTCCACCGACACGTGGCAGCTGGACGATCTGGAACTTGAGCGGGACCGGCGCAACACCTTCCCCACCTGCGGGTAGTGCCGCGCGAAGTCGTGCGATCGCGAGATCAAGAAGCTGCTCCGGTGGCAGTTGACCGAGAGCAGCCACCACGTTGGCGATCGCAGTGGCCGTGACCGGAGCTGACCCGGGTGATGTTGGCGACTGAACGGCGGGAGCCATCGGTTCGCCCGCCTTCGCTTCGAGCGCGGTCAAGAGCGTCCGGCATGCCTTGGCACCGGCGGCGCGGGCGTCTTCGGTAGCATCAGGTGCGGTTGCCGCACGGATCGATTCGAGGAGGTTCTCCATGATGGGCTCCTACGCCGCGATCGCGCGGGTTCTCGACGGCTGCTCGAGATCGGGCAGCATCAGCCAGCCCTGGAGGTGCGGCTCTGGATCGACCGGAACGAGCTGCTCATCATCGGCGTCGAACTGCCACAGCTCGAAGCGCAGGTGACCCGGCCAGCGCAGGTAGCCGAGGATGTCGCCAGCGCGCACGCGCTCGCGTCGTCCGGTCGCATGGCCACGCTTCGTCACGAACACGTGCTCCAGGACCGAGTAGTGGGTGAACCAGCGCCCATGGTCGAGCGTGATGGCGCTGCCGCCGCCCGTCTCCTCGACGTGCGCGATCGTTCCATCCTGGACCGCGAACACCGGGACGAACGACCTCCGTCGCAGATCTGGACCGTCGTAGCCAAGCTCGACAACCAGGCGTTCGGCATCGGTCACGCCACGACCGAGCACAGTCGGGTTGAGGCCGACTTGATGCGGCAGTGGCCAGACGGCGCGGTTGCCCCTCCGGTCCAAGGGATTCGTGTTCATGGCATCGGTCTCGAGCATGGTGTCCTCTTCTGTGGTGATGGTTCAAAACGGGACGTCGTCGGTCGGTTGACCGATGAGGTTGTCGCGAGGCTTGAGGCGCCGGATCAACCGCGCCTCTTCGTCGAGGGCGTCGTCAGGTGACGTGATCCGCACGGCGACCTCGACGCGGTCGCGGTCGTAGGTGAGGCCGGGGTCGTGGCCCTCGCCGTACTGGCCGCGCCAGAATCCCTTCCAGCGCCGCCACGTTTGCAGATGGCGCGTGAGGGTCTCGTGCAGCCTGCCGGCCGACGACTGACCGACATAGACGATCTCGGAGGCGCCGCTGGCGCGCACCTCGCGAATCACGTAGACGCCGGACTTGCCCTTGAGCTCGTGTATCCATGCGGGGTAGCGCTCGCCGGTCTCGCCGACGGGGCGATACACGAGGCCCGCGTTACGAGCTACGAGGGTCTGTCGCGGATCCGGTACCGCCGGCCACGCGCGCATGAACGGTGCGGGATCGATCGCGGCGTTGTGGTTGCCACGCCAGATCTCGAAGTGAAGGTGCTTGAGCTTCTCACCATCGAGCGGGCTCGCTCCCACGATGCCGATCGGTTCGCCGGCTCGCACGCGCTGGCCTGACTTCGCGCGACTCGTCGGCGTCACGAACAGCTTCTCCAGGTGGATGTAGAACGTGGCGACGCCCGCGGGCTTGCCGTGATCGATGACGACCGCGAAGCCGCGGCTCGTCGGACCCGCCGACCAGATCGTGCCGTCGCCGGCCGCGAGCACGGCGACGTTGTCAGGCATCACGAACAGCTTCGAGCCGTTCGGCGTGCCGGGCTTGAACGGATCAGCCTTCGTGCGCTGGAACATGATGTCGACACCGCGATGCGGGCCGCCGGGCCTCGGCGAACCGACACCATCAGAGATCACCGGCGCGCGGCTGCCGAGCTTGGCGACCGGCCAGACCCAGCGGCCGGGGAGTGCTGGCCCCGTCAGGCTCGTGATCGGTGGACTCGCTGACGTGGCCGGTGTGGTCGAGCTCGATACCATCAGGACCGGCCCAGTCGCCTTCCCTCGCGACCACAGGTACGCGAGCGCGCCTCCACCGAGTAGCAACGGGATCGAGGCCATCCCGGTCACGACTGGCTCTTCGTCGCGTCTCGCGAGCGCGAGATCAGGAACAGACCGAGAAGTCCGCCGCCAATCAGGAGCGGCGTACCAAACCCGGAGAACAGACCCTTGCCGGCCTCGTTGGCGACCCTGCCGACGCCGTGGGCGACGTCGCCGGCGGCGCTGGCCACGCTGGTCGCGACATGCGACGCACCTGCGGCGATGTTCTCCGGCAGGTTCTTGACCGCGTCCTTGAACGACTGGAGGTAGAGGTCCCACGTGCTCTGCGCCTCGTCGGCGGCCGAGACCTGACGCGCGACGTACGAGAGGTCGCGCCAGAAGCCATTGTTCTTCGCGTAGAGCGCGTTGGGATCGCCCTTGCGCGCGATCTGATCGACATCGATCAAGGCCGCGTTCCAGCGCCGCACGGCGCCAGCGTGACCAGTCACCTGCTTGACCGCGCCGAGCTGGTTGGTCCAGTAGTCGGCGAGCTGGACGACCTCGCTGTTCGTCGACCGCGGAATCGCAGTCTCGGTCCCATTCATCCCGGGCTCGGGCTTCATCCGCTCGACCCCGCGGGTATCGCGGAGGTGCACGAACTGCGCGAGGTAGAGATCGTGAAACGACCGGATGTTGTCGAAGTGCTTGAACGGGCCGTCGGACTTCGGGCCGGCGTTCCGGATCGCGAGCACCTCGCCCAGCTCGTCGAGCAGGACGCGCCACATCGCGGCATCGGGCAGTGGTGCGTCGATCGAGGACAGGTGCACGAGTACGGCCGCGAGGCACGCCCACAGTTCGCGACTCTTCGGATAGGTCTCGCCGAGCGTGGCGAACGCGAGGCGACCGACATCGCCGACGCACATGCGCCAGCGCCGTTGCAGGCCCAGCGCCTGATCGCTCGGGCGCATGCGCCGAACGTGTGGATCGAGCATGGCGACGATCGCGAAGACATCGGCACCGGTCGTCCGCGGCCAGCGCGGTGGCGGCGGCGTGTCCGAGTCGAGCTCGATGAAGCCGCGGACGGCCTCGGCTCGTTGCCGGAGCGCGATGTACAGGTCGATCCAGCTCGGAGTATCGGGTGATGAGTTCGACATGGGGTGACTCGAAAACTGAAGAGGAGATCGGGGGCCGGGGACGCACGAGCGACGCTCGTCGCGACCCGGGTGTTGTTTGGTTCTTGTTTCTGTGGCTACGTCTTCGCGATCACGGTCCCGAGCGCGGGATCACGATCGCGATCTGTCCCGCGGCAAGTGCCTCGGGATCGATCGGACACGACATCTGCGATATCTCGTGCGTGCCTGACTGCGTCGGTGCCGACGGCGCCGAAGCCGAGGTCGACATGTACGGCGGGACGGCCCCACCGAACATTCCGCCGAACAGGCCACCGGTCATCCCAGGTGGCGGTTGCCCGCCGCCTGCGTACGCCGGGGTCCGTCCGCCGCCTCCGAACATCGCCAAGAGCCGAGCGAGCCATCCACCGCCACTGTTGGCGTATGGGTTGTACGAAGGCTCCATCGCGCGTCCCTTAGCCCACCAGGCGAGCCACGAGGCTGCCCAGCGTCCGGACCTGCTCGTCACGCTTCGCGTGCTGCGCGAGCGCGCTCTGGTAGAGGATCAGATTGCCGACGTCGCTTGACGGTTCTCCCGTCCCCACCGGAGCAGCCGGTAGCGACTGAAGCGCCGCCCAGACCTGGGCAACCATGTCCACGATCTGACCAGTGGTCAGCTTTCCCAGAATGCCCGCCACCGTGCTCTGCACCGGGGGACCGGCCCAGATCACAGGCGGCTGCTGGTACGGCGGCGTGGCAGGACCCCACCCCGAGTGACTGGCAGGCGCCCACCCGGACTGCCCGGGTGGCACGTACACGGTTCGCGGCGGAACCGTGACCGGCCGCGTACCGTTCCACACGGCCTGCGGTCGACCCGGCCCGTGCGAGCCCGGGCGATGATCACGAATCACCGCGTTGCGCGAGTCCACGTAATAGATGTCTGCGTAGTCTTCCATGCGTTTCTCCTTCTTGGGCCGCGCTTCGAATCGCTCGCGCGTCCCCGGCCCCCGAGGCCGATCAGTCGATCGCGTCTGGCAGCTCGCTCGATGCCAGCGCGAGCCGCGTGCGCGCCCGTTCGAGCGCGGACTCCAGCGCACCCGGCGGAAGCTCATCGGCGTTCGCCGGCTTCCTCGTCGCAACTACGGTCGTCACTTTCTTGTCGCGGTCGTCGATCAGCATCAACGCGAGCTGGCTTCCCGCCGCGGACATCGTGCCGGCGCCAAGGCTACGGATCGTCTCGGCGTCACCGCGCCACGCGAGCCCGGCTCCGACCGCGGATAGCGCACCTGCGATCGTCTTCGGTGCCCAGCCCTGCTTCGCGAGGAAGGAACCAACCAGCGCGGTTCCCGCGGCGCCCGCCGCCGTGTACCCCAGTCGCCTGAGCGCGGTGTCGTCGCCGGGTTGGGCCTTGGCCTGGCGGGGCGCTCGAGGCACCGCGTTGCGGAAGGCATGTTTCTGCTTGCCGTGCTTCTTGTGCTTCTTCTTCGCCATGGTGATGTCCTTCACGCGTCCGCACGGAGTGAATCGAGACCGAGCCAGAACGCGAGGTGGCTCGGAATCGTGAAGTGGCGCGGTATGCGCGGCTCCCAGCCGGGTGCGCCGGGGAGCTGCAGCGGCGCGAGCAACTCGCGCGCGGCCGTGCGTGCCTCGTGGGCGACGTCGGCGGTGAACTCGCGGACAAGCCCGCGCACGAGGTCGCGATCGATCGCACCGATCATGAGGCCGAACGTGAGCAGCACGTCGTCGATGCAGACATGTGCCGGCTCACCCGCGAGCCGCTTGCGCATGTAAGCGCGAACACGCTCGACGGCTTCCGCCTCCTCGGGAAAATCACGGGCGAGCTTCGCCGCGACATCGAGCGCCCACTCGAACGCTTCGCGGAAGGTGTCGTAGAGCCGCTCCCAGTGCGGCGGGCCGCCATCGGCGGGCGCGTGCCGCTGCTTTTTCTTCGAACGCTTCGAATCCTTGGTCACGATCAATTCCTGTCTCGGGGCAAAGCCCAGCCATGCCCGCAGCTGCGAGCGATTGTTCGACTGCCTCGCGCACCACGCGCGGCGCAGCACTAACTTGGTTGTTCGGCTACGCCGCGCGCTTGGTCACGTGCGAGGCGAGCGTTGGATACGCGGACGGCTTGCCGAGCGCGCCGAGGCTCATGCCCTCGCGGTTCAGCTCGCTCTCGACGAGCCCCACCAGATCGCCGCTGACGCCGAGGCTCGCGAGCTTGGTGCGCAGCGCCACCGCACCGAGGTCCATGCCAACGCGGCCGGCAATCCGCGCAAGCGCCGACGCCCAGGGTGCCGGCTTGAATCGGTGCCCGCCGATCTCGATCGAGAGGTTGCGCTGGGCCCGTGCGAGCGCCTCGTCCGCGAGGTCCGCGATCGCCTGCGCCGTGGAGCGAACGACCGCCACCGCGCGCGTGCCATACTTGCGGGCGACGCGTTCGGCGGTCGCCAGCATCCACGCGATCGCATCGACGGTCGCCTCGTCGGCCGGCGCGACACCCTCTTCCACGAGCTCCAACACCGCGTTGCGCGCTCGGCGCACGCGACCGGGCCCATTGCGGAGGTGTGCCGCGCCGGCTTCGGCCAGCTGCGCTGTCCATTCGATCGCGTCGTGCGCCTCGACCGGCACGGGAGCTTCCTTCGCGAGCGCGAGGCCGCAGTCGAGGCAGTTGCGTGGAACGCGTGGATCGAGGATGACCGGTGCCCCGTTCTCTAGCGGGAACGTGTGCAGCCCGATCGGCGTGTCGAGCGTCGCGAGTTGACGGATGGGCTTGGGATCGATCAGCTCGGCGACCGCCAGGTACAGACTTCCGCGTTCCACACAGTTCGGGTCGTCGGCGGG
This sequence comes from Kofleriaceae bacterium, assembly GCA_037720695.1. Lineage (GTDB taxonomy): Bacteria > Myxococcota_A > Polyangia > Haliangiales > Haliangiaceae > JABFXX01. The sequence goes on from JBBJLY010000016.1 coordinate 46,458, forward strand.
AATACGCAGCCGCTGTGGCGGGGCGCACGCATCGACGCGGGGACCGTCATCCTTCTCGCCATCGTCATCGCGCTGGGGCAGGGTGCGGATCCAGTCGGCGAGGGACTCTGTCGTTGCGTGCTTCGCGGCGATCTCGGCGATCACGGGATCGCGATGTTCGACCAGCTCCGCGATCACTTCCGTGATCGACCCGAGACAGCGCAGATCGTTGAACGGCAGGCCGATCACGACGCACCGCCCGTCTTGCCCGCACCGCTGATCACCTTGCGGATCTTCTGAGCCGCCTCAGCGACGCCTAGCTTACCCAGCTCGTCGAACCAGGCACGCAGCTCCGCGGGCGTCAGCTCGCTGGCGACCTCGCGTGCAAGCACGCTCTCCTCCGCCGTCAGCATCGCCTGCACCGCCATGAAGTGCGCCATCATCGCGGCGTCGATCGGAGGGAGCTCCGTCGTCGCGCTGGTCGTCTCCAGGTGTGGCGACCCGGACTTCGGACCCTTCGCCGTCTCCGGATCCGGCCCCAGCACCCTGGCCGATGAGCGCAAGGGGCTTGACTGCGATGCCGCAGCCGCCTTGCGCCAGTCCAACATCTCGCCGAGCGCCGGCATCTTCAACTTGCCGCTGCCAAGGCTCATCATCAGCATCGGCACGAGCTGCGCGACGAGCGCGTTGAGATCGAAGCCGGCCGGCGCGTCGCTGCTGTCGGCATCGTCGGCGTCATCCGTGCTGTCCACTGCCCGCGGCTCGCGCGCGGGAAGGCCGGCGCCGTCGGCAGCACGCAAGAGTGTTGCTGCCGCCTCCATCATCAGGGGGAACCGATCGATGATCGACCGGGCCATCTCACCGTTCATGCGCATCGCCTCGATCACGATGTTGTCGCTCGGTGGCGGAAGAATGCTTGCGGCCGCGGGTGCCCCGGGCTCGCCGTCGTGCACGAACACGTACCCGGCGGGCGCGCTCTGGATCGGGCGATGCCCCTCGACGGGATCGACGCGGTACCGCCCGGCCGTGCCCACCTCGCGACGCAAATCGTCGACGTCCGCCTCGATCGGCAGCACCAGCGGGAGCCCGTCGCGCCCGTAGACGACCTCGGGCGCACCCTTGTGCTTCATCCGTCGTACCCGCCAACCCGTCGCCGTGAGTGGCACGTCGAACGGCTCACCATTCATGTTGAACGCTAGCTCCGACATTTCTGATCTCCTTATTGGGTAATGCCGGTGAGGAGGCCGTTTGCTAACGCGTCCGATCCGATTTCGAGATCTCTCGCTGCAAGCAGGCGCACGGACAGCAACACTTAGGAGCGCATCGCGGTCCTGCCCATCGCGGCGAGAAGCCGAGGCCGAGTCGCGGGACTACCCCGAAACATGCCCTCGAGTTCCGTGCGGGACATGGTCTCGAGAATCCGCAGACGGCTCGCACAGCACGCCCCAACGTCGAGGGAGGCGGCGCCCGCGGGCTCGCATAGAGAAACCCCGCGCTACCCTCACCCACTTCAGCGGTTCGAGCCGGTCCTACATCCCGAGAGGGCCGGCCACGCGGTCGGGGATCCACAGGAGCGAGATCACCGTCCGATGCTCGTGCGATGCATGGGAGTGCTCCACGATCTCGACCTGGGCTGACGTGTCGAACCACGCATCCGCGGGTACGGGCTGCGCACGGTCATTGATCTGGCCGCTCGCGAAGAAGTCCCAAGCAACTGAATCGCGATCGAGTGGCTTGCCCGGCTCGATCTGCCGCGTGAACGTCGGGCTGGATTCGATCCAGACCACGCCGCTTCGATTCGAAAACACGGCGGCGCACCGCTCGGGTGACAACGCCACGAACTGCCGCGCGCTCGCGAGGATCGAAACGTTGAACTCGCGCGTGATGGCCCAGGGCACGTCCAGGCTCACCGGCGATACGTCGCACCGGCGCCGCACCAGCTCGTACGGCATCAGCAGCTCGCCAGCGAACGCGTTTGCCTCGGCCTCGTAGTCGCGCACGGCGTTGTTGCGCCTCGCGCGCTGCCGTGGTGCCGCCAGCTCGTGCGGCGCGCAGGATGGATGCGCGAGCACGAAGTGCCCGAGCTCGTGGGCGATGCTGAACCGCCGCGCGCACACGTCGGTCACGCGATCGGACACGAGGATCGTGACCTCGCGGCCGACACGCACGAGCTGGGCAATCGCGCCATCGAGCCGCGCCTCGACGATGCGTACGCCGAGGTAGGCCACGAACGCTTCGAGGTTGATGTGCGCCGCGGAGCGCACGCCGAAACGCCGCGACAGGGCGCGGGCCGCTGCCCGCGCGGTTCCGATCCCGACTGCGCGCATGCGCTACTCCGCTTCGCGGGGCGCCGGGTCGATCATGTCAAGCAACCGACGCAGGTCGTCGTCACTGAGTCCGCGCAGGTCGCGATGCGCGTATTGCACCGCGCCCCCCATGCGTTGCGTCAGCTCCGTGATCCTTTCGACAAGCGCGTCGCGACCGAGCACGAGCAGCGATTTGCGGATCGGCCTGGCTTTCTCGATCGGCGCGGGCGCTGGCAAGAGATTCCGGCGGAGCTCGGCAACCCGCACATCCAGCATCTCGCCGAGCTGGCGCGACCACGAGTCGTCCTCCCGCGTGCTCTTGCCGCGCTCTGCCTCGGCAAGCGCGGCCTGGTAGGAGATCTCGTCGAGCACGTCGACGCTGGTGGGCTTGATGTTGTTCGTGGTCTTCATGGTCTTCCTCAAGCGCGCAATCCGGCGAGTACGTCGTTCGGCAGACGCTCGACGAGCCTGCCGAGTCGAATGTGAGCGTTGTGGTAGGTCTTCGGCGACATGTTCGCGAGCTGCATGATCTCGGGCCGCTCGGTGGCTCCGAGCTCGATCGCGTCCAGCATGCGCAGCACCGGCCCATCGTTCGCCGCGAGCCGACGCATGTGCGAGATCACCTGGTCTGAAAACGCGAGCGCTGCCGCGCTGGGCGTGTACTGGTCAAACAGCAACGAGGACTCGACCTCGACCATCATGGCGTTCGCCTCAGCGCGCGCATCGAACGCGTCGATCGAGTGATGCTGAAACCTTCGGGCGCGCGCCGCATCGTGGTGGGTTCGAGAACGGATTGCGCTGAACACATGGAGCTCGAGCGCTGTCGCCAGCGGATCCCAGGTGAGTACGCCCATCAACGTGTCGGTGAGCACGTCCTGGACGAGCGCGGCGACATAGAACTCGTCGACCTGCCCGCCAGCAGCTGACACGATGCGCGCGCGTGAACGCGCAAAGCGCTTCGCCTTCTTCCGCTGCTCATCCGTGCACTGGGCTTGGAACGCGTCGATCCACTGCTCGTCGGGCGCAAACCGCCGCGAAGCTTCGTTGCGTTCCGCCCTGCTTAAGTCGGTCATCATGTGACCTCCTCGGTTCGCAAGTGGGTGCAATGGATGGGCTCAACCTCCGCCTGTCTACGCCAGTCGTTCATCGTGATCATCTCCCTGTGAGGTCACGCTACGGGCTCGCTCTGACAGCCTGCGCGCGCGTTCAGTAACCCCCAGGAACCGCATCGGGAGTGGCAATAGCTCCCATTGCACGCTGTTCTGTCCGGGCACCGGTCGTGTGCGGGATCGTGATCTTCGGCGAGCGGCGCTTGATCGACGACGCGTTCGCGCACGTCGAAGAGACGGAAGCACCGAATCCACCACGAGTACGCCAGGTTCGAAAATTTCTGCCGACGAATCCAAGGTTTTCGGCAACCGCGGCGGGGTGCGTCCGATGGGCGCTCATGAACGAGCAACACGGCCTACCGGTTGCCCCACCACATGGCGCCAGAGGTTCACTTGATCTCTCACGCAGCTCGGGACGATTGCGAGCTGAGGAGCGTCAGCATTCGTCGACTGCAAGCTTCACGGAATCCGCGACCGAGCGCTTGTGGGTGACGTCTGGATCTGCGACCTGATGTGTCTACAGCTCGGCAGGGGTGAGCGATCGGCGTGCTCGAGCAGTTTGGGAGGTTGGCCATGAGCTACGAACGTGAGGGGCCACAGCGGCAAGGTGCGTCCACCGGGCATGTCTCGCAGCGCGCGGAGACCGCGCGGGTTGCGCCGACGCCGGCCGAACACGCGCGGGATGTCGCGGCCGAGATCGACCACCACCTGACGCAACTCGAGTGCGACCTCGATGCATTGCGAAACGCGCGCGCCGCCAACCTGCCGGAAGTTTGGAGCGCGGCCAGGTCCCGGCTCGACGTCGATCACGTACGTGCAATCGCCGCTCGTGACCGGGCACGTTCGCTCGCACAGGATCCTGCCTCAACCAGGGCCCTCGAAGCGATCGAGGCTCGGCTCGCGACGACGGCTCGCGAAATCACGCTGGTTGGGGAACCCCCGACGGGTATCTCACCGTTGTCCGTCGAGACTGACCTGTTGCGCGCGCTGCCGGACGGTCCGCTCGCCGACGCACAACATGCGATGCCGCGCGTCGAGGCCGCTGTCCGCTCGATGATCGAACGGCTGTCCAGCGCCGACACCCTCGCGCTCCAGCAGCGGCTCAAGCGCGGGCACGAATCTGACGAGCTCGTCCGACGGTTCCGGCGACTCGGCGGGACTCGCCAGGCCAACCTCGAAGCCGTGCTGCGCGACTCGAAGCGCCGCGCGCGGATTCGAAACGAGGAGGCGCGAGATGCTAGCAGGGCCACCCCATCGATCGACGAGGGCGGATCGATCGAGGCGCTCGGGCAAGAGGGCTCGGACACGCAGTCCTCCACGGAGCCGGGCGACGCATCACCGGCCACGATCGCGACCGCAGCCACCGAGGGTCCAGGCGTCCGGCTGCCACACGCGGACGCGATCCAGGCGAGCTTTGGTCGCCACGACATCTCGCGCGTTCGCGCGCACCATGGACCCGCGGCGGAGGAAGCCGGGGCGCAGCTCGGCGCGAAGGCGTTTGCGATCGGGGACGCTGTCGCCTTCGCGTCGCCACCGGACCTTCACACGGCGGCGCACGAAGCCGCTCACACGGTCCAGCAACGCGGCACCGTGCAGCGCACGGGCGATGTCGATCCGGGTGACGACCCACACGAGCGGCACGCTGATGCGGTCGCGGATGCCGTGGTGGCCGGCAGGTCGGCCGAGCCCCTGCTGGATCACGCAGCGGGTGGCACCGCGACCTCGCGTGTTCAGCGAAAGCCGGCCGAGCAAGCGTTACGTGGCGCCGACTACGGTTTCGCACCGCTGCCGCCGCTCGCCGTTGAGCCCGAGATCCGAGCCTTGCTCTCGGAGCGGATCACGAGCCATGACATTCCGCGCCTCCAGCGTCGCAAGACCTCACTCCTGATCCTGTTTCGCGCAATCCCGACATCGGATCGCGATCAGCTGCGGGCCCAGCTGCTCGATAAACAATCCGACCTCGGACGCCTCTTCCAGCACGCGCTGTCCACGAAGCTACGAAGCGACTTGCTCGCGACGCTCGACGGCGCGGTCATCCCTGCTCCGGCCCGGACGGACGCCGTCGAGATGGATGCGTTTGCCAGCACAGTCACGGCGGGCCGGTTCCACGCGAACCGCGAGGTTGTGCTCGATGCCGCGTGGCGAGCGTCGCAATCGATCTCGATCGTCGCGGTTCGGGGCTTCGGGCCGCCGGCGAACGAACCCGCGCCCCAGGTCCAGTGGCGGCTGGTCGATCGCATGGGCGAGATCCGCCAGGCAGGTGCGGTCACCTGGGCACCGGCGACCGGTGCCCCCGATGCGATCGAAGTGACGATCGACGAGCCCGGTCGCTGGGAGGTCTGGATCGAGGTCGTCGACCGCGGGCACGCGATCGCAGTCCTCTCCAAGCCCGTCATGGCGCGGTCGGCCGTCGAGAGTGGCGCAGATCTTCCAGCGCTCCTCGAAGGCAATGATGTCGCCAAGGCCGCGGCCGCGATGAGCGACGCGCAGCTCGGCGAGCAACTCGGAGCCTTGCGCGGTCGCCTGGGAGCCCACGAGCTGGGATCGCTAAAGAAGGACGACCCGACCTTCCGTCGAATGACCGCGGCGATCGAGGAGCTGCAATGGCAGCAGCACCAACGCGGATTGAAGGCGTCGAACGCTCCGCCACCACCCTTCGAGGAAAAGGATTTCGACGCGAGCAGCGCCGACCGGCGTGCGGCAATTCAGCAGGCACTCGATGGCATGATCGCGCGGTACGGGATCAAGGGCACGCGCGCCCGCCTCCACGACATGATCGTGGTCCCGGTCGGCGCCGGACAGGGTGCGGGCGCCCAGCCTTCGGTCGCAGGTCCGCGGTCCGCCGAGATCGAACGCATGCTCGGCGCGGAGCTCGACCTGCGCGAGCAAGAGGCCGCCGGATTCCTGGGGCGTTTCGATGCCCACGCACGTGGTGTCGCATTCGGGCTGCTCGCTGAGAGCAAGGCTCGCCTGAGCGCCGAGCGAGCGCGCTACGGACTGAAGGAGGAGGGCGCCCAGGACGGCGGCTACGGCACACAGGGTCCCGCCGGCACCGACGTCCGTGCGCTGCAAGATGCGGTCGATCACGGGAAACAGATCAAGGCGGCCCACGACAAGGTCAACGCTGCGGTCCGCGCACGCACGAGCGGTGGCACCGAATCCGCGATCGAGGATGCGCGCAAGGAGTACGAGGCGGCGAAGCTCATCGCGGTCGCAAAGCACCCGATGCTGAAGGCATTCCTCGACGGAGAGACCCGTCAAGCGGCATGGGCACCGACGGGCATGGTTCCCGGGCTGCTCGACCTTGGCAGCTACGGCGCGAAGCACTTCGGCATGTACATGGGTTGGGAGCTGAACAAGAAGCTCGGCGATCTGGACAAGACCCACGACAACATCACGACCGGCAAGCTCTCGGTGTTCGGCGTGCCGAAAGTCGTCGAGCTGGCGAAGTCTGGAATGCACGTCGCCCCGGGCAGTGTGCACGACGGCGTGATCAACGAGCGCTCGGCCGAGAACGCGAGCCAGAAGGACTGGACCGCCGATCTGCTCGCGGTGCTCACGGTGGCGCTCGGCTTGATGCTCGCGCTCCCCAGTGGCGGCACCTCGATCGTCGGCGCCGGCATTGCGACGGCAGGCGAGATCACGCTGCTGGCCGCAGACCTCTACCTACTCGGCAAGGATTTCGATCAGCGGGACATCTATCACGCGGCGACCAACACCGACACGAGCGTGGCCGATTCGCTGCTCAAGGAAGAGCCGGCAGCGGGGCCCATCATCTTGCGGGTCTTCGGCATGCTGGGGCCGGTCGCGGGCGTTGCTGGCGTCGCGCGCGCTGGCAGCAACCTGACCAACAACGTCGCCCGCGCACGCGAGGGAATCGAGGCAGTGCGCTCGGTGCGCCGTGCTGCCGATGCGGCAGATCAGGTGATGACCGATCCGAAGGTCGTCGAAGCGGTCGAACGACTCCGGCCGATCGGCCGCGCTGCGGGCATGACCGACGAGGAGATCGACGCGTTGGTTCGCAATCTCGGTCGCAAGGGGATCGGGGGTGCGGCGCGCGTCGCGACGACCACCGCGGATGCGACCGCCGCGATCACCAAGGAGATGGCACCGGAGCTGGCACGACGGTTGGGTGTCGGTCGCATCGAGATCTCCGGGGTTGCGGGCGAGGTGGGCGTCCGGCCGACGATGCGCAATGGGCGTGTCGTCGTCGACGAGGTCGTCGTGGGCCCGGCAGCGACGGTCGGCGACGTGATGGCGCATGGCGCGACCGTGGAGATGCTGGAGCGCTACAACGGCGTGGCCGGCAAGATGCGCCAGGCGTGGGACGAGATTGCGGAGGTGGTCACCGGCGTCGAGCGAAGGAACCTGCACGCCGCATTCACCGAGGCGCACGAGGCATACGCCGAGGTCCGCAAGTACGAGCAGATGATCCGCGGGCGGATGACCGACCTGGTCACGAACCTCGCGCACGCCGGGCCGAAAGGTGCAGCGGCGGCGAACCGGATCGACGACGAGATCCTGCTCATGGAGGGCGAGCTTTCGCACTGGCGAGGCGTGCTCGACGACGTCAAGCGCACCGGCGATCTGGGTCTCGCACGCGGCTTGATCGAGGCGAGGGACATCGGCAAGGTCACGGACGACGCGATCGAGGCCAAGTACCCGGCGCCGCCGTCAGCCGCCTACCACTACCGCCGCTGGCCCCATGGCGGCGGTCCCGAGGGTCAGGAGTTCCAGCTCGTCAAGCGGGGCGGCACGGACCCTACGCTGCCGGCCCTACAACCGCGGCGAAGTGGTAAGGACTGGGTGCTCAAAGAATACGAGGGTGGTGACCGGGTTCCGAAGGTGTTCGAGTCGACGCTCGGTGACGATCAGGTGTTCGCGGGCGTGTTCGCGCAGAGCGAGAGTCTCCAGGAGTACATCAAGGCGCTCACGGATCCTCGCGGCATCGCGATGGACGCGAAGGTCGTACGCACGCGCGCGCTGGCGGCGGTCGAGCGCGTACGCATTCCACGCCGCGCGACCGCGGACGAGATCGCGCGTGGTGCGCGCCGTGCCGTCGATGAGGACAATCTTCGGCACGCGCTGAAGAGGGAATTTCGCGAAGAGTTCTTCACTGCCGCGGCACGAGAGAAAACCGCAGCCGGCCAGCACGCGAAGATTCACGAGCTGACGAACGGTCTGAACCAGTCAGATCGAGGAAATATCATCGAGGACTTCATGGCGCGACGCGACCCCGGTTCGGTTCGCCACGTGGATGTGACAGAAGGCGATCTCGCGGCTGCAACCAACCAAGGTGCTCGCACTTCCGCGACTGCGAACAAGAAGGTTCGTCAGATCGACCGCATGCGCCCCGATGGCACCGCCGTCGAGGTGAAGTCGGGCAAGGGCCGGCTCTCACCGAACGAGGCCGACCAGTTGAACGACTACGCGAAGATGATCGGCCAGTTCGTCGACGTGAACGGAATCCGCACCGAGATCAAGCAGGTCGTCTACCAGATCACGGACTCGCGCGGCGTGAAGGCGAACCTCGACATCATCGCCGGTAAGGCGAACGCGAGATTCGGGTTCGAGGTCTTTAGTGCGTCGGGTCAGCAGCGGACGATCACCAATGACAACCAACTAGAGGACATCCTGGAGTGGCTGAAGCAATGACGACCTCAACGACTACGACTTGGATCAGTGCCGACGGCAATGCGCGTGACGTTTTTGTACTGCTCTCGCGGCACCCGCTGCTCCACGGGCTGCCGGTGAGAATATTGAACGGCTCCGAAGCATTAGAGCCGGCGGCTAATTGGTTAGAGGTCGCGGTCCGCGAGGGCGGCACCAAGTCAGTCGTTGTAAGTTGGGCTGGGCCGCGGGGACCCTATGGCGGCTCGCGCCTGTCGTGGTTCTCGCACGGCGTGATCGAATTCTGCTTGCGTGACCGCTTCGGCCTCGATGACGCAGTTCGGGTCGCGACTGATGCTGACGCGGAGATCGTTGTCGTTGGGCAAGTCTTCGAGGACTGGACCGACGTCTGGAGGACCTGCACCTTTTCGAATGCACACACGACGCACGGTCTCGGCGTGATTTTTCATGGCAGCGGCCATGATCGCGTCGTTTCCCGTCGCTGGCTCGAACACGGGCCGTGGTTAGTAGGTCGTCAGCCGAACGACGTCACGAGCATCCAGTTCTACGCGTCGGACGCGGACTCGAAGCTTGCTTGGGACCAGTGCTTCCGCGCTCACGAACGCATGGGCTTCTCTGACAGCGGTGGATATATCCATCCCGAGCACCAGCAGTGGACGAAATCGGGTGGGCTCTACAAGGCCGCCGATCGCTCGCTCACGATCGTGCGCGCGGCGACGCCGATCACCCAGCTCGAGTTGCTCGATCTCTGCGCTCTTCGCGCGCACCGCAAGAAATACGCGCAGCCGGTCGAGCGCATCCGCGTCCTGTTCACCTACGAGCGCGATGCCCGCCGTCACCTGCACGAGCTGTGGCTTCGCGAGATCGAGTGCTGGCACTTCGATCCCGAAGGTCACGAGGTCCGGCTCGACGACACCTACCAGCCCGAACGGATTACCCCCGAGTGGGTCGAGCGCGCCGAGGGTCGCGAACCGCGTCGTGCTCCGGTGGAGCTGCAACTCTCGCTCGGGCTCGCGAGCGTGCTGTCCAATCCACAGGATCCGGGGGGGGATTGGTGCCGGGACGACTTGCTGATGCACCTCCTCGACTACATCGGGTACGAGTCGATCCCCGCTGACTACGAGGTTCGAGAGGTGCTGGACGCCAGCATTCCGCGCGTATCCGCACTGGAGGGTGAGCACGGTGCACTCGTGGTCCAAATTGCGCCCGGCATCATGGGCACGATGCGCGAAGTCGACGCGGCGCCCCTGCTCGCGAAGGTTCAAGCCGTGGAACCGAGCGTCGACCTCCGATTTCCTGCCGAGCGCCTCGGCCTGACCCTTCCGGCGATCATCGTGCCCGATCCGTATCCCGAGCAGCGCCCGTTCCAGCTCGGTGACGATCATCCGTTGAATGGAGTCATCGTGCACCAGGTCAGCGACGTGCTCGCGCGCGTGCGCTCGCTCAACCGCGAGGACCTGCGAGCGGCCGAGGCGCTGCTGCGGCTCTGCGCCGAGGACCGATTCGTTCTCTCGGCGAGGCGACCCTGACCGGTCACTCGACGCAGCGTTGAGGAGTCACCCGCGCTAGCGAAAAAGGAATCCAGCCCGGCGACTTGTGGATTGCGGAAGCCGACCCGGTGTGGCCCGCGTTCGCGGACATCCGAATCCAGCAGGTCGCGATGATGTGCGGGCGAGGCGCGCGACAGCGATGATCTGGCTACCGAGTCTGCTCTTGGTAGAACACGCTGATCGTGATGCAGTGGAACCGCGCGTCGCTTGACTGCGTGACGACAAACTCCGTCACCTTGCAGTTCGGGCGCTCGGCCATCCATCTTGTAACCCGGTCACCGAGTTGATCGCGGTCTGCGACCATCGACGCCGAGAACACCTTCACGCCATTGAACTGGCGACCCGGCCGCACCACGAGTCCCTTCGCCATCGACTTCGGCATCCAGCGCAACCTACATCGCCGGCGATGCGTTCCGCTGCGTAGGCGGTGCCGAACGAGTTCGGTCGCGACGACCGTGACCTCGGGCTTCGGTTTCGGGGTTGAAGTCACCGCCCGTGACCCGGGGCCTCGTTTTCCCCGACGAAGTCACATTGCGCGGCCGGGCAGGAGGAACTGCGCAACCGCCTCGTACAACCGGCGAGAACGGACGCGATGCAACCGCAACTCAACACCGCAGATACGACCGACTCGGAGATCACCGAGTCGGACGCGTTCCGAATCTACGACGCCACCCCCAACCAGGGCATCGGTCGACCTTCGCGCACCGCGAAGCCAACCCCCGCGAAACCCACAGCCGGGAGCTGGCCGCCGCGGCTGCGGTTGGTCGAGTCCGCTGCCGAGCTGTTACCGAACCCGAGCATCGAGGCGATCGTCCCGCATACGAGGCAACCTGCCACCGCTCCTCGCGAGAGATTTGCGCTGCGTTTGGACGCCGAGGCCGAGCTGCTCGAGATCCTCACCACCGCCCCCGCGACCGGCGAAACGATCGAGGCTTCGTACCGGCGCAAAGAGCACGACCTGACACAGGTCTTCGCGCGGCTATCCCCACCGGAGGCTCGGACGCTTCACCGGCGGTTGAGCGAGGCGCGCCCGGACGACGCCGTAGCAGGCCCATTCGGCCGCATGGTCGAGGCTCGTCGCACCCGCTTGCTCGCATTCCTCGGAGGCGCTCGCCGCCGCGAAGCCGTTGCCATCGCCCGGCGCTGAAAGGAGGCAACCGTGAACGACACACATCAGCCCCGGTCCCACCTGGCTCCCGACCGCCTCGTCGCGGCGATTCGGCACGACGAGGAGTCGACGCGTCACGAACCGTCGAAGCCCACCGTCACAGCAACCTACGCAACCCAGCAGGAGTTGATCGACGCGCAACTCGCTGCGATCCGCAAGCGGGTACGCGCGGCGGGAGAGCAACTCGAGAGCACGTCATCGCAGGAGTACGCCGCTCCGGCATGGCCCGCCGATCTCCTCGCCTACGAGGCTCGCGTCGAGGTGAGGCTACAGGCTTCGCGCGCGCAGTTGTCGATCACGCGAATCCGCGACCGGTTCGCGCTTTCGATGACCGAGGAGCGCGTGCTCTGGCTCCTGATCGCCCACGAGCTGTGTCCACTGTCGCGTCACATGATCCGCGGCCTGTCGACCGAGCACGTTTCAGATCCGACGACCGATGTCATACGGCGCATCGTCTACGGCCTGACCTGCGGGCTCGACGTCTGGCGCGAGCTCGCACAAGACGGGACGCTTCGGCGGTTCGGCTTCATCGAGCGCAGTGACCCAGGCGCCGAGCTGCCCGAGCACCGTCAGACCTGGAAGGTCGCGCGGCGCGTACTCGCGTTGCTTCACGGCGACCTCGAGATCGATCCGTCACTCTCCGAGATCGTCGCGGTCGAGCACGAACCACCGCACCTGGATGATCTCGAGCTGGCTGGCGATGCGGCCCGAGACATCACCCAGGCCTTCGACCACGGAGATCTTGTCTTGGTGCACGGGCGAGTCGGTAGCGGCCGCCGTTCCAGTCTATCGGCGATCGCACACGCACGCGGGCTGACGGTGCTGCGCGTGGAGGGCCGCTCGGTTGCGAAGGACCGCGACGCCGCGCAACGCCAGCTGCGAACCATTGCCCGCGAATGCCAGCTACTTGGCATGACTCCACTGATCCGGGACCTGGACGCCCTCGCTCCTTCCGGGGACACGCAGGATCGGATCGATCTGGTGGAGAAGGAGTGGCCCGGGCTCGTGCTCGCCACGTCGGCAGGTCCGATCGCGCGGAGATGGAAGCGCGCACCGGTCGCGATCGAGCTTGCACCGATTAGCGGCTGTCAGCGCGCCGCGTTGTGGCAGCGAGCGATCCCAGGTGCGGGCAAGGGCGACGCCGAGGTGCTCGCAACGACCTATCCTCTCGCCCCGGCGCTGATCGAGGCGGCTGGACGGCTGGCGGTCTGTGGATGCGGGACCGAGCGCATGAGGCCAGAGCACATCGAGTCGAGCCTACGCGCCGTACTCGACGATCGGCTGGCCGGGCTTGCGAAGCGCATCACGGTCACCCAGACCTGGGATGACATCGTGTTGCCCGACGATCAGACGACCGCGATCATCGAGCTGCTCGCACGAATTCGTGAGCGGACACGTGTGTACGAGGAGTGGGGCTTCGCGGACAAGATGGGAAGGGGCCTCGGAGTATCAGCCCTGTTCTCGGGCCCGCCGGGCACCGGCAAGACGATGGCGGCAGGCTTGATCGCCCGCGCCTTGCGAGTCGAGCTGTACCAGGTCGACATCAGCAAGATCGTTTCGAAGTGGATCGGCGAGACCGAGAAGAACCTCGCCGCTCTATTCGATGCTGCCGAGGCCGGTCACGCGATCCTGTTGTTCGACGAGGCGGATGCCTTGTTCGGCAAGCGGACCGACGTTCGCTCTAGCAACGACCGTCACGCCAACCAGGAGGTCAATTTCCTCCTCCAGCGGCTCGAGTCGTTCGCGGGCATCTGCATCCTCACGACGAACCACGAGACTGCTATCGACGAAGCCTTTCGCCGTCGGCTCTCCGTGCACGTGAGGTTCCCAATGCCAGAAGTCGATGAGCGCGAGCGGCTGTGGAGCGCGATGATCCCGGCAAGCGCGCCACGGGCGGCCGACCTCGGGCTCGATGCGCTGGCGGCGACGTACGTGATGAGCGGCGGATACATCCGAAACGCCGTGTTGCGCGCGGCCTTCCTCGCGGCCGACGAGCAGGGAGTGATCGATGGCATGCGCCTCGCGCGCGCAGCCCAACTCGAATACGAAGCGCTCGGCAAGGTCGTCTCGTCGAAGCAGTAGCGGTGTCGCCCAACGAAAGTGAACCAGCCATGGCCGAATCCTTGTCCGACACAAAATCGCGCTCGACCTCGAGCAAGACCCAGACACGTCCGGGTGCCCCTGCGCCCAAGGTTCCCGTCGGGATGTCCACCGGTGACCACACCGCCCTCGTCGATCTACTGCTGCAGCAGATCGCACAGTCGGCAAACGTGGCTACTGGCATCGCGGAACCGAAGGCGCTGCTTCGCGCGGCGGGTCATGCGGTGGTGGATACGCGTCAGGCGCTCGCGGCGTACACGTTGCCAGATGTTGGTATGGCGCCGAGGAAGCTGTTCACCTCGGTTGACGCCGCGTTCATGGGTCTCTACGACCTCTACTTCGTGCTGCGGGACCACGTGGACGCCGGGGCGTCCGGCTACGCTACAGAGGTTCAGAGCGCGATGGCCGACCTCAATGCCCGCTTCGCGCCGGTTGGATGGAACGTGCCGAAGTCCGGCGCGGAAGGCCACACGCGTGCGCGAGCCGCCGACAAGCATGGCGCGGCGAACCTGACGACCAGCGAGAAGGGCCGGCTCGGGCGCCTGCACCTGCGCGCGGCTCGGCAGTACATCCTCGGTGACTGGCAAGACGTGGCGGCCGGGAAGCTCGACGCAGTTTCGCACGGCGCCGCACACAACCTGCGCGATGCACTGTCGCTGCTTATCGACCCGCACCTCTCGAGCGAGATCCACGCGATCGCCGACGAGGTTGGATCGACTGATCAGGTCCTTGGACGGCTGTTCATGGTTGTCCAGAGCAACAACCCGAGCGCGATCGGCTCGTTGCGCGAGCTGGCCAAGACCATGGATGCCTTGCTCGCACTGGTCGGACAGGAGGCACGCTGGATCGGCAAGATCGCCGGAGGGGCCCCAACGACCAATGCCAAGCAACCGATGCCGACCCAGGCGTCCGCGCAAGGTCCGAGCGCAACGACCAGCAACCACGTCGATCGTGGTGCGCCTCGCGCTGAACCCGGCATGCACCGGATTGGCGAGCTTCGCCACTTCACGAAGAAGGTGCACCTCAAGGACACGAATTACAGCGACGAGTACCTGGGTTACATCGAGCTGTTCATGGAGGCGTACAAGACGGCGAGCGGGCAGGTCTACGTGCACCGCGCCAGGGCGACCAAGCGGCTGGAGGACCGGGCAGGCGAGTACCTGAGCATCGGTGCCGACGTGATGGCGAACTCGATCGAGCTCGACGGACAGCACTACTGCGACGTCTTCTTCGATGTGCAGATCGGCGGACCGGATAAGACCGAAACGACCACCGTCAACGCCTCGATCAAAGGTAGCGTCGGCAACGCAGGGAAAACTGCAGGAGCCGAAGCCAGTGCCGGGGTGGTGTTCAGCACGTCGGTGACGTCCCAAGGAACGCGGGCGTTCCGCCGCGTGTACCGCATCGCCGGCCTAAGCAAGCCGATCCAGGTCCTGCAGCACGACCCCCAGGATCCCTACCACCCGAAGGTCGCCGACGTCGGGCTCGTCGAGCACGAGCGGAAGGATCTTCATCAAGACTTCTCGGGCTTCGAGCTGGACGATGATGACGTCGGCGACGCCCCCGACACCTTCTATGCAAACTGGGTCTTGCACAGCTACAGCGATTGATCGCCACCAGGAGATACACATGGACAAGCTTCCGAAATACCTCCGATACCTCGGCCTCATCACCGCCGTGATCGCCGTTATGCTCGCGATCGGCAGCGCAGGCTCCAGCGCTAACGAATCGAGCCGCTTGAACCCCGAGTCGGCGATTGCCTTGGCGATCGCGGCCTTCGTGTTCATTCGCGCCAGCGAGCTTCGCCCGCCGAGCTGACCGGGAGCCACGTCGGAATCTTGCGGCGCCGTGCGACAGCGCACCGTGGTGATGCCGAGCCGTTCAGTGTCGGAATTAGTTGATCGCGGCGTAAGAAGCCAGAGGCGACGCGCTCCAACGGTCCGTCATCCGCGCGGGCTTCGTCGTGCGGAACCTGGAGGGCACGACGAAGGTTGTAAAAGCGACGCAGGACCGGCTACGCGCTGTGTACGATCAGCCGGTGAGCCCTCGCAAGCTCG
>JBBJLY010000369.1:0-6590 GCA_037720695.1 Kofleriaceae bacterium
TCTCGATGGTGATCAGCTCGTGCGGGTCGGCCTTCACGCGCACGACGCCGGTAGCGGTCCAGCTTGCCCGCGGTCTCGATCACCGAGTCCTCGTTCTTTGGCCCGAACAACGGCTTTCATCAGATCGTCGATTGGGGCGGGGTCACCAGCGCGTACGTGCTCGACGCCGCGAACGTGCCGCTCTCCGAGCTCACCAGCGCCGGGACGTTCGATCCCGCGACCCACTCCGCGCTGTGGACGCTCGCCGGCGGCGGTGCGACGCCCGATCTGGTGCGCACCGAGGTTCGCTACAACCGCACCGAGCCCGAGATCAACATGTCGTGGCTGATCGCGGCACCGTTCACCGGCGCGTCGGTCGTGTTCCCCGTGCTGCCCAATGACGTGGCGTACCTGAATCCGATCGCCAGCGACGGCACGTCCGTCGACCAGATCACGATGGCCAAGCTGCCTGGCGGCTACGACGCCGCCCGGCCGGTCGCGTTCAACTCCGAGGGCATCGTGGGACTCGCGGTGGGCGCGAGTGGACGCGCGCAGCTCGAGTCGTACAGCGGCGGTCGCAAGCGGTTCCGCACACGCTAGCGTGTACTCCGCAGGCCGGCTGAGGTTAGATCCGGCGATGGATGGGTTAGCTCCACCGGTTGGCACGTCGGTGCCGCGGGTCGACGGCATCGCGAAGGTCACCGGTCGCGCACGCTACCTCGACGACCTCGACGCGCCGAGCGCCTGGCACGGTGCGACCGTGCGATCGACGATCGCGCACGGCGTGCTCGAGGCGATCGACCTCGATCCCGCGTTCGACTGGTCGAGGGTGGTCGTCGTCACCGCCGCGGACATCACGGGTGCGAACATGATCCGCTTGATCGAGGACGATCAGCCCGCGCTGGTCGCGATCGGCAAGCGCGTGATGCACGTCGACGAGGCGATCGCGCTGGTCGCGGCGCCAGATCGCGAGCTCGCATTTGCCGCCGCGCGCGCCGTCTATCCGCGGGTCAAGCCGCTGCCGCCCGTGTTCGAGATCGATGACGCGCTCACTGCCGAGCACAAGCTGTTCGGCGACGACAACGTGTTCAAACAGTTCCTGATCCGCAAGGGCCACGCGAGCGACGCCGAGCTCGACGCCGCGTTCGCCAGTGCGGCGCAGGTGATCGAGGGCTCGTACTACACATCGCCGCAGGAGCAGATGTACATCGAGCCGCAGGCGATGATGGCGGAGTGGACGGGGGGCAAGTGCTTCATCGTCGGCTCGATGCAGTGCCCGTACTACGTGCACAAGGCGATGAAGGCATTCCTCGGCTGCGAGGCCGACGGCGTCGTGATCTCGCAATCGGTCACCGGCGGCGGGTTCGGTGGCAAGGAGGAGTATCCGTCGATGCTCGCCGCGCACGTCGCGTTGCTCGCGCAGAAGGCGAAGTGCCCGGTCAAGATCGTCTACGACCGCGACGAGGACATCGCGGCGACAACCAAGCGCCACCCCTGCCGGACCAAGCATCGGCTCGCGGTCACGGCCGACGGCGAGCTCGCGGCGATCGACGTCGACGTCACGATGGACGGCGGCGCATACCTGACGCTGTCGCCCGTCGTGCTGTCGCGCGGCGTGCTGCACGCGGGTGGCCCGTATCGCTGTCCGATCGTGCGCGTCCGCGGTCGCGTGGTCGCCACCAACCATCCGCCGCACGGCGCGTTCCGCGGGTTCGGGGCGCCACAGACCACGTTTGCCTACGAGCGCCAGATGCAGAAGCTCGCGCGCGCGCGGGGCGAGGATCCGCTGGCGCTCCGCGATCGGCTCGCGCTCCGCAGCGGTGACACCACCGCGACCGGCCAGAAGCTCGGGTTCTCGGTCGGGACCGACGAAGTGATCGGTGCGATCCGCGACGTCGCGGGAACACCGCCGGTGCGCGAAGGGACCTCTGCCCATGGCTCGCCGATCCGGCGTGGGCGCGGCGTGGTGTTCTACTTCCACGGCGCGGGATTCACTGGCTCGGGGGAGCAGCGACTCGCGGGTCGCGCGAGCGTCGCCGCGACCGCAGATGGCCGGTTCGAGGTCCGCTCGAGCTCGACCGATATCGGCCAGGGCGCGATCACGATGTTCGCGCAGATCGCCGCGTCCGCGCTGGGGATCGACGTCACCAACGTGACGGTCGTCGACCCGTCGACCGCGCAGGTCCCCGATAGCGGCCCGACCGTCGCGAGCCGGACCTGCATGGTGGTCGGTGCCGTCGTCGATAAGGCTGCGAAGGCGCTGCGTGATCGCTTGCTGGCGTGGGCGTGTGCACGCGATGTCGGTGGTGACCTGATGGCGATCGCAAAGGATCACGGCCAGAAGATCGGCGAGCTCGCCGAGATCGTGCAGTACGAGCCGCCGCCGGGGATCGCGTGGGACGACGCGACGTACACCGGGTCGGCCTATCCGGTGTACGGCTGGGCGGCGTGCCTGGTCGACGTCGCGGTCGATCTCGACACCTACGAGGTCGCGATCGAGCGCTGCGTCCAGGCGATCGATGTCGGCAAGGCGATCAACCCGTCGATCGTGAAGGGGCAGATCGAGGGCGGCACGCTACAGGCGCTTGGTTGGGCCGTGCTCGAGAACGTGATCTACAAGGACGGCAAGGTCGCCAACGCGAACATGACGAACTGCATCGTGCCGACGTTCGCCGACGCGCCCGACCTCGAGACCATCCTGATCGAGGTGCCGTATCCTTTCGGGCCGAGTGGCGCGAAGGGGGTCGGCGAGATCCCGATGGATGGTCCGGCAGCGGCGGTCGCCAACGCGGTCGAGGATGCTCTCGGCTGCGCGTTCGACGAGCTTCCGATCTCGCCGGAGCACATCGCCGCATCGCGCAAGTCGTGGAGGCTGTCGTGATGCTGTCGCTCGAGGTCAACGGCAAGTCGCGTGATGTCGACGCGTCGCCCTGGAAGCGGCTGCTCGATGTGCTGCGCGAAGATCTTCGGCTGACCGGCACCAAGGAAGGCTGCGGCGAGGGCGAGTGCGGTGCGTGCACGGTGCTGCTCGACGGCGAGGTCGTGAACTCGTGCCTGGTCGCGATCGGGCAGTGCGACGGCCGCACCGTGAAGACGGTGGAGGGCCTCGCGAATCGCGAGATCCTGCACGCGGTGCAGCGCGCGCTCGTCGCGTGTGGCGGCGCGCAGTGCGGCATCTGCACGCCCGGCATCGCGGTGTGCGCGGCCCATGTCGTGGAGCACGGCCTGCTCGGCCCGCGGGGGACCGAGGACAACGTGGCACGGGCCAAGGTCCGCGAGCTGCTGGCCGGCAACATCTGTCGCTGTACCGGGTACCAGCTGATCGTCGACGCGGTGATCGCGGCGGCGCGCGAGGTCTCGCCGTGACCGCCTTCATTCGCCCGCGCAGCCTCGCCGAGGCGCTCGAGACCCGCGCCGCTCATCCCGAGTACATGGTGCTCGCCGGCGGCACCGACCTGATGGTCAACGCGAACCACAAGCCAGATCCCGCCGGCATCCTCGATCTGTGGCGGCTCGGCGAGCTCGGCACCATCACGGCCGACGGCGATCGGGTGTCGATCGGCGCCGGCGCGACCTGGCTCGAGATCTCGCGTCACGAGATCATCCGGACCAAGCTGGCGCCGCTCGCGCTCGCGGCTCGCGAGATCGGCGCGCTCCAGATCCAGGCTCGCGGCACGCTCGGAGGCAACGTCGGCACCTCCTCGCCGGTCGGTGATTCGTTGCCGGTCTTGCTCGCGCTCGACGCCGAGCTCGAGGTCGCCTCGGTGCGGGGTCGCCGCCGCGTGCCCTATCGCGAGTGGTGCACGGGCTATCGCAAGACCCAGCTGGCGGCGGACGATCTGATCGTCGCCGCACACCTGCCACTGCCCGACGCCCGCACGCGCACCACGTGGCGCAAGGTCGGGACGCGGCGCGCGCAGTCGATCTCGAAGGTCATGGGCGCTGCCGCGATCACGCTCGAGGGTGACACCGTGGTGTCGGCGCGCGTGGCGCTCGGGGCGATCGCCGACCGCCCGATCCGGCTCGCGGCGGTCGAGGATGCGGTGCGTGGTCAGAAGCTCTCCGCGGCGGGTGAGGCCGCGCGCGCAGCGGTGCGGACCTCGATCCACCCGATCGACGACATCCGGTCGACCGCGATCTACCGGCGCGAGGTCGCGGAGAACCTGGTGGCTCGCTTCTTCTCCATGTCATGATTCACCGTGTCGTCGCCGTCTAAACCGGACTCGCCGAGCTCGCCCGACGAGCCTTCGGCCACGCCCGAGGCGATCGACGATCCGGTCACGAAGCCGTCGACCGGCGTTCCGGAGCTACCGAAGGGTGGCCAGAGATCGAACAAGGCGCGCCGGTCGGCGAAGCGGGCGCGCGACTCGGCGCCGACCAGGACGCCGGTCAGCTCCAGCACGGAGGTGCCACCGGGGGCGTCGGGCTCGATCGAGGTCGCGATCTCGAGCCCCCACGTGCCAGCCATCCCGGCCGGGTCATCGGGATCGATCGAGGTCGCGCTGTCGAGTCCCCATCTCCGTGAGGCCGCGCCCGAGGAGATCACGAGCACCGAATCGGTGCCGGTCACCAGCGGCCGGGTGACGGCGGTCGCGCCGGCGGTGGCCGCGGTCCCCGACGAATCTCGCAGCAAGCGTGTCAGCCACGGGGTGCGCGAGGCGCTCGACGAGGGTGTCAGTGCGCTCGGGACCGGCATCGGCTCGATCGGCGGTGGCGTCAGCAAGCTCGGCGAGCGATCGCGCAAGGTGCCGCTCGTCGGCTCGAGTGTCACCGCGCTCGGCGAGGGCATCACCCATATGGGTGAGTCGCTGCATGATCTGCCGCGCGCGGCTCGCACGCGCCGCGGCCGGCTGTTGGTGCGCAGCCTGATCGTCGGGTTCGTGCTGGTGTTCGCGTGGATCGCGATCATCGTCGTGCTCCAGATGCGCCGCACCGAGGTGCCGGACTTCCGGCCCAACGCGGAGCAGATCCTGTCGGACCTCAGCAAGGGCCCGACCGCGGTCGCCGAGGTCGACGAGCAGTCGTCGCCGCGGTTCCAGGAGATGGTTCGCAAGGAGGGGTTCATCGACGACATGACCGATCTCCACACGACGGTCGGCCAGTTCCGCGAGATCACGTCGGTCAACGACACGCTGGTGACCACCGGGCCGAGCGGCCAGATCGGCCGGGTGTCGCTCACGATCGCGTACGAGAAGGGCAAGGCGCGCGGTTCGGTCTCGCTGCATTTCGACCAGGGGCGGTGGAAGCTGCTCGGCGTCAGCGTCGAGCTGCCCCCCGAGATCCAGATCTCACAGGCCCAGCGCGAGGAGCGCGTCCAGCTCTGCAACGATCCGATGGATCCGAAGACGTGCGATGTGTTCGTCGCCGCGAACGAGTTGCTCGAGCAATTGCGCGATGGCAAGGCGGAGCAGGTCTGGGACAATGCGTCGCCGATCTTCCAGCAGCAGGAGGAGAAGGGGCGGTTCAAGCAGATCCAGGCCGAGCACTTCGCCGTGCTCGGCGAGTACCGGCGCATCATCGCGGTCACGGAGGCAAAGGGGATCAGAGGCCTCAGCGCGACGTTCGACGTGCTGACCGAGTACGCAAAGTCGCAGGGCGTGCGCGCGATCTTCGGCTTCCTGCGCAACTCGAAGGTCGAGCCGTGGAAGCTGCGCAGCCTCAAGATCGTGCTGCCGATGCCACGCGCGGACGACCTGGCGCGCGGCTCGGCCGTGGTGCCACCGATCTTCCAGCCGGTGCCGTCCGACGCTCCAGGTAGCGGCAGCGCGGTTCCTACGCCTCCTCCGCCGCCGCGCCCGCGGCCGCGACCGGTGGTGAAGCCTGCCACGGGATCCGGATCTGGCTCTAACGGCTAACGGATCCGGATCCGATCTGGGCTTGGCGAGGTCGTCGACGCCGCTAGCTCGCGACGATGCGCGCAGGAGGCAGGTTGGTCCGCGTGCGGCGCCGTCGCAGCGCGCGCAGCACGAGCCACGCGCCGATCGGTACGGCGGGCCACGCGAGCCACGAAGCGTGGACGAACCACGGCCGCTCGAACCGGAACGCGATCACGTGCTTGCCAGCAGGGACGTCGACGGCGGAGAAGTCCGGCGTGACGCGGCGGACCGGCGCCGGCGTGCCGTCGATGTACGCGCGCCACCGCGGGTGCCAGCTCTCGCGGAGCACGAACGTCGACGGCTTGCGGACCTCGACCTCGGCATAGACATCCGCGGCGTCGCCCGGCGAATCCTGGCGCCATGCGCGGTGCACCGTCGCGTCGGGCGGAGATTGCAATCCGCCGTCGTCGTACGCGAGAAACTTGTTCTCGAGCGGCTCGGGGCTGCGCAGCCATTCGATCGCGGCGGTGCGCTTCGGCGTGCCTTTCTTCGCCGGACCCACCGGCAACACGCCGGTGATCTCAGCCGCGGAGACCAGACCCGGGGAGGCGAGCCGGCGGATCTCGTAGCCCGAGGTCTGCTTGATGATCTCACCGGGCGGCACGGTCTTGTCGCCCAGGCGATAGAACACCAGGTACGGCGTGTCGTAGACGTATGCGAGCTTCGCGAAGTCGCGCACGCTCCACAGGAAGTCGTAGTTCGGGCTCGCCTGCAGGCCGCCGCCGCCCATCTGCA
>JBBJLY010000149.1:0-20694 GCA_037720695.1 Kofleriaceae bacterium
GGGCGGCACGCTGATCCTCGACGCGGTCGGCGAGCTCCCGCTGACCATACAGGCCAAGCTCCTGCGCGCGCTGCAGGAAGGCGAGATCCAGCCGGTCGGCTCGGGGCGGATCGACAAGGTCAACGTCCGGGTTGTCGCGTCGACCAATCGCGATCTCGCGGCGGATGCCAAGGTCGGCACGTTCCGCGAGGATCTGTACTACCGGCTCGCGGTGGTCGAGCTCGTGGTGCCGCCGCTGCGCGACCGCAAGGATGACATCCCTGCCCTCGCCGAGGAGTTCGCGCGCCGCTACGGCGATCGCTTCGGCCTCGGCAAGATCACGCTCGAGCAATCGCTGATCGATGCGCTCGTCCGCACCGACTGGCCGGGTAATGTGCGCCAGCTCGAGAACACGATCGCGCGCCTCGCCGCGCTCTCCGCCGGTGGCGTGATCGGGCTCCCTGATCTCGAAGCTGCCAACGGCCTGCCGTCGTCCTCGTCGTCCAGCGAGCTCGCGATCGCGAGCGATGTCGCCGACGCCGGGGACGAGCATGTCGGGCCGGTCACCGATGCGCGGAACGGTCCCTCGCTCAAGGAGCAGGTCGAGGCCTTCGAGCGCGGCCTGGTCGCGCGCTCGCTCGATGCGACCGGCGGCAATCAGTCCGAAGCCGCGCGCCGGCTCGGCGTCAGCCGCGTCACGCTGATCGACAAGATGAAGAAGTACGGCCTGGGAAGCAAACGATAACGACAGCTTGGAAGCGAGCACAGGTCATGTCTCCGGAGTCTCTCCCGAGAAGCTGAGGTTAAGGTGCCCCCAAACGTCAACGCACAGGGTCTCACGCGTCCGATCCCCGCCGAGGTGATGAGGCAGGTCCGTCAGGAGTGCGGCTTTGGCTGCGTGCTCTTCGGTCGTCTGCCGTTCAAGTACGACCACTTCGATCCCGAGTGGGCTGAAGCTACCGAGCATCGCGCGGAGGGTATCGCCCTCCTTTGCGGTGACTGCGAAACCCAACGCACACGTCACCTGATCGGCATCAACCAGATTCGGCTGGCCCGCATTAGCCCCTTCAACCTCGTGCAGGGTCGCGATCCGTTCTGGGGGCTGAGGCTCGGCTCGGAACCGCTCGCACTCGCGTTTGGTGGCAATTGCGGTCGCGCATCGAACCGTGTCGTGCCTATCGAGATCAACGGTGTTCCTCTGATCGCCATCGAGCGCGACGCAGATGCATGGCTCGTATCGGGCGCCCTCTGCGACGACTCGGGTCGAGCGTCGCTTCGGTTTGCTGGTAGCGAGATCATTGCGAGTCGCGGCCAATGGGATGTCGACCTCGTCGGCCAGAGCCTGACGATCCGACGCGGCAAGGGCGACGTCGTTGCCGAGATCGTTCTCGATGGCGAGAACCGCGTGCTCGAACTTCGACGTTTGAAGATGAGCCTAGCCAATGGATGGCGTCTTGAGGGGCCGCCGAAATCTGCAACCTCTATCGTCCAGGGGGCGGCGTCATAGCCATCGGCGGCAACTCGATGAGCGGCCCGAGCAATGTCGTGGTCGCAAGCATAGCGATACCCGAGATGGGTACGTGGAACGACTGGCTTGCTGCGGGCGCGAGCAACGCGGCGCAAACCCGGCCCAGCAACGATGATCCGCGCCGGAAGGCGCAGCGGAAGGCGCAGCGGGCTGCTCGAAAAAAGAACCGGAGCTGATTCAGACCAAGCGCAACATAGGCTCCAGGTGGAACTTTCGTGGTCTTGCGCTTCGTCAGCGCGTAGACGGCGCAGCTCTCGGGCAACGTGAGGTTGACGCGGTGGCAGTCGTGCTCTGACGCCGTCGGGGACCAAGGGTACCGTCGGCGTGATGCCGGAGTGACAAGGATCTTCAAGAGCCTGAGGTCGTTCTCAGAGCCTAACTCGTTGCGTCCTCATCTAGGTTTCGCTGAGTGGGGAGCGCATCGGGCGCCACCACATCGAGCAGCGTGTAACGCTTGAACTCTCGCGCGCCACGTTGCCAGCGCCTGACTCGGACTACCGCAACGCACTGTTTTCCCCACCACTCCACCAGTGTTTCCAGGGCAAGCTGAGAATCTGCCTTCCCTCGAATGGTCGTGACAGTGTCATGTGGCCGGTGCTCGAAAGAGCGCGAATCGCTCAAAACACCGCCAAACACACCTAGGAGACGTTCTGTGCGCTCGGCGTGCCACTCGACATTAATTCGTTCGATCGCGGCGTCAACGCGGTTGCGGTCAAACTCCGCATTCGTTCGTGCGCTGTTGAGCCTGAAGGTTGCGCCGGAGTCTTGGACCGTCGAGAAAAACTTCCGCACCGCCTCATGAACACGTGGGTTAATTGTGTCCATCTCATCGACGAAGCGTTCGTCGTCACTCCCTGCTGCCTGGATCAGCTTCGCTGCATCCTCAACCGCAGCAAACAGCGAGGACTCTTCCATGAACATCTTCGTCTGTGGCGTGTCAGACGGTGCTTCGATCTCGCGAAGCTGAAAACCAAACGAACCGTGGATCACGTCGGTGAGATGAAGGCGTGCACGTGCTTCATCGGGGACGGGTCCGCTGCCCCGGAGCACAGATTCGCGTGATGCATGTACCTTCGAGATTAGGTCTTGGTACGCGCTCAGAACGCTGCTCGCAAAAATCGCGTCGATGCCCTCAGAGCCAACGACTGGATCGCCGTAGAAAGTCAGGTCGGTCTCGCCATGCTTGGGTGCCAGCGTCGACTTGAGGGCGTCCAACTCAGAAGTCACCGTCGCAAGGCGAAACTCGAGACCGACACGCTCGATAGCTCGCTTCGTGCGCGTGAGAAGTCCTTCGAGTTGTGCGCGCTCAGATTCCAGCTGGGAACGACGTTTAGCGGTGCTCACGTGTTCCGCGCCTCTGCCGCAGCTTCGAGGCGGCGAATCGCGAGCTTGAGCGCTCGTTCAGCTGTTGCGTCGTGGCTAGGATCGAGCGTCACCTCAACCATACCTTTCCACGTGTCGTCGCCGCGTCGATGAGAGAACAGCCCGTACCAGTAGTGAACGAGGTCTACGTTGGCGTCCGTCTCTCTGAGGTGAACCCAATATGCATCGCACAAGTATCGAATCTTGGTCTGACGTGGATCGGCGAGGTCGGGACGTGTCGCGACGATTGTGTCTAGCAGTGGCACCGCATCGTCCTCCTGAGCCGTCGTTTCCGCGAGGGTCACGATGTCGATGTCGTTTGGCTCGCGTTCTACCCGGCTCAGCTGCTCGCAGAAGCTGCCATCCAGCCACTGGAAACCAACGACGATCCCTAGCTTGTGCAACTCGGCGCGGAACCTGAGCCATCCACGAAGGATCTCGCAACGCTTCATGCTTGTAGCAAACCGATCGACCACCTCGGTAGCGTAGACGCGATACGGCGATCGGTCGCCCTCCGCTGGGTCCCCGAGGTACGGGGGTAGCACCCCGGAAGCTGTGAACGTGGGGATAGCCATGCAACGACCCTTGGTCCGAACCCATCTATGCGCGGGCTTGTAACACTAGCAATTTTCGGCTGCCGAGACGACCGCGCAGGGATGGCGCAAATGAAGTACGGGCTCGGCAAGCGTTAGCTGGTCAGCCGCACCGCGCCACCGAACGAGCCGGCGATCCGAGGTGAGGACTTCCGCACGAACGCGGACCGGTTGATGATGCCGAGCTCGACCAAGCGCGACGTCACGAGCTCGACCTCGGCGCGGAGCTCACCGACGATCGGATCGTGTGGCGCGACGCTCGGGGAACGCGACGTGACGGCGGGCGACGTGCAGGTGCTCGTGCATCGCGCTCGCGGCGCGCAGCTGCTCGACCGCGAGGATGCCGACGCCGGGCACCGCCGGCACGTGTGGGAGCAAGCAGGCCGCCAGGCGGGCCAGCTCGCGCAACCCGGTGGTGACTGCTTCAATCTCCGGGATCTCGTTCATGGAGGGCACATCGCCCACCCTTGTGAGCAGTCGCGTGCCAGATGTTCGTGAGCGATTGCTGCTTGTTGGGCCGGGGTCTGCGAGCGTGATCTCGTGATCACAGGCCTGTCAGTCGCGACCGGAAGAAAACGCTCGCGGTAGCGATGCCGGTTTGCGAGATTGACCTCCGTGTTCGGGGTCGGCCGTACTGTCGCGTTCTCGTTGCTCGTCGCGGCGTGCGCGTTCGAGCCGCCAACCGGCACCGGCCAGGATGCGACCGACCCGACGTCCGACGACGACGGTGACGGCGTCCTCGGCGCCACCGACAACTGCCCGGCGATCGCAAACGCCGATCAGGCCGACGGCGACGGCGACGCGGTGGGCGACGCGTGCGACAACTGCGTCGCGATCGCCAACCCACCGGTCGCGACCGGCAGCATGACGCTCCAGCGCGATCACGACGGCGATGGCCGGGGCGATGCCTGCGATGCGTGTCCGCACATGGTCGGTGGTGACGACGATCCAGATGCCGACGGCATCGGAGTCGCCTGCGATCCGGAGCCCGACGTCGCGAACCCGCCGCCGTACTGGAATGGATTCTACGAGGCGCCCGACGCGTCGTGGTCGGTGCCCACCGGCCGCGGCGCGCTCACCGACTGGAAGATCGTCGAGCGTGACGGCAAGATCGGCTGGTCGCAGACCATCCTCGACGGCAGCCAACGCCATCACCTGGTGCTCGCTGGCGTCCGCCCCGAGACCCACGTGATGTCGGCATTCATTGTCGATCAGGTCTCACCCGGCGACGGCACCTCGAGCCTGCGGACCGCGATGGTGTCGTTCGGCTACACCAAGTCGCAGACGACCGGCGACGAGTTCTACTTCAACTGTGGCGTGCGGACGGACACCAGCCAGGCCAGCAGCACGCTGATCGCGAGCGCGTTCCGCAACGACACCATCCGCGACGACCAGTCCCTGCCGTGGTCGGCCGACGTCACGGGCAAGCTCACGGTCATCACGGGCCGCGCCGATCGGATCAACGGCACGCTGCCACGCACCGGGGACTCGTCGCTCGCGTGCGATGCCAACAACACGGTCTCGCAGCAGCGCGTGACCAACGAGTCGACCGACTATCCCGATGGCCAGATCGGCCTCCGCACCTACGGCATGACCGCCTGGTTCGACTACGTGTTCGTCGTCGAGCCTGTGCCTGACTAGCTGGCCAGTCGATCGGCAATCTCGGCGCAGCTTGCACGGAGCGCATCGAGGTAGGCCGGGTCGATCCGGCGCATCAGCAGGGCGCGCTCGGTCGCGGGACATCGCTCGATGTGGTCGAGGCACCAGCGCGCGTGCTCGTACTCGCGCCGCGCCGCGAGTAGCTTGCCGGCATAGAACCAGGTGACCGCCTGCGGCCGGATGATCAGCGCGTCGACGATCCACAGCAGCGCCTGTTCGACGCAGCCGCGCTGCATCGCATCGAACGCGGCGCCGTAGGCGCGCGATGCGACGTTCGCGAGCCGCCAGTCATCGGGATCGATCTGGCCCGCCGCGATCGCGCGCTCGAGCTGGTGCGTGCCGCGCCCGAGCGCCTGCAGGACATCGTGCTTGATCGCCAGCGAGAGCTCGCCCGCCCGGCGCAGGCGCTCGGCCTCCCATAGCTCGAACAGCTCGCCGCGTGGATCCCCGAGGTCGTGGCAGAACAACCCGCGCGCGACGTGCGCCATCCCGCGACAGCTGTCGTCGAGTAGCAGCAGTTGCGAGGCAACGACCAACCCACGCTCGGTGTGCCGGGCAACGTCGCAGCGCACCAGCTCGTCGCGCATCTTGCCGCGCTCGCCGAGGCTCGGCATCGCGCGGTCACCGGCGGTCAGCGCTCGCAGCCTGCCGAGCCACCACCCCTCGGTCCCCTCGACCGGCCAGATCTGGATCCGGCCGTCGCGATGGATCACGTGGCGATCTCCGGCGTGCGAGCTCACGCTCAAGCGCTCGCATTGCGTGCTGAGCGGCGCGGTCGACCACGTCAGCTCCTCGAGCACGCCGTCGATCGCGACCCGCCAGGTCAACATCAGGCGCACGAAGTCGAGGAGCTCGACCACGACACCGCTGCCGTGACCGACGAGCGACACCACATGGTTGCCGACCGCGAGCGTCTGGCGCCGCTCGCCGGTCCGCGTATCCCAGACCACGATCTGGCCGGCGCGGGTCCCCCCAAACAGCCGGCGATCGTCGACGCTCCACGCCAGGCACGTCAGGTCCCGGACGGGCGGCCCGGCACAGCGCAGCGGCTCGACTCCTACCCCGTTCGATGTGCTCGTCATGGGCAGGGCCCTCGGAGGCACCGCAGGCGAGTTGCGAACTTTGTTTGCTTGCCGGATCGAAGGGTTAGCGCGGTTAGCGAGTTGCGCGGGGCGCGCGCGCACTGCTACGTCCTCCGCATGGAGCGCATCGTCCACGTCTGCAACGGCGACAGCACCGCCGACACGCTCTCGCTCGCCGATCTCCCGGGAGATCCGCGTCTGGGCTGACTCTCTCGATCAAGGTCCGGTCTTGCCGGTGTCCGACGACGAGCACTACCGGGCGCGCACCGAGTTCTGGTCGTCGCGCGGCGTCACCGCCGACACCCGGCTCGCCGACTGGGATCGCGGGTTCGACGAGGCGGCGGGTGCCGAGGAGCTGATCCTGTGGTTCGAGCACGACCTGTTCGACCAGCTCGCGCTGATCCGGCTGCTATCACGGCTCGCGCGTCGCGGACTCCCGCAGACGCTCACCATCGTGTCGATCGATCGCCACGACGAGGTCCCCAACTTCCTCGGCCTTGGCCAGCTCGGGCCCGACCAGCTCGCCGCGCTGTGGCCGCGCCGGACCCCGCTCTCGCGCGACGCGATCGACGAGGCGATCACCACCTGGATCGCGATCACCGCCGCCGACCCGCGCGCGCTGCCGTTCCTGACCCGCCGGATCAAGGCGATGCCGTTCCTCGCCGGCGCGATCGAGCGCCACCTCGAGGAGTACCCCGATCCGCAATCCGGGCTGTCCCGCACCGAGCGCCAGCTGCTCGCCGCCGTCGCGCGCGGCGTCACCGGCGAGGCCGAGCTGATGCAGGCGGTCCACGCGATCGACCCGCGCTACCCGATCACCGACGGCTTGCTGCGGTCCACGCTGGCGATGCTCGGCAAGCTCGGCTTCGTCGAGGGCCCGGCGATCACGCAGCTCGGTCGCCAGGCGCTCGCGGGCGCGACCGATCGCGTGCACGACCACGGCATCGACGAATGGCGCGGCGGCGTCCACCTCCAGGGCCACGGCCCGGTGTGGCGCTGGGACAGCGCGACGCGCAAGCTCGCCGAGCGCTGATCGCGCTTGCCCTGACGTGACGTCAGGGTCGTAGGCTGTCCTCGTCATGGCGATCACGGTCGGCGAGCTCTCGCGCATCAGTGGCGTCACCGTACGGACGCTGCACCACTACGACGAGATCGGCCTGTTGCGCCCGTCGGGACGCACCGGCGCGGGCTACCGGCTGTACGACGACGATGACGTGCTGCGGCTTCACCAGATCCTGGTGCTGCGCGAGCTCGGGATGCCGCTCGACGAGATCGGCGCCGCGCTCGCTGCCGGCATCGACCGTGGCGCGCTGCTCCGCCAGCATCGCGCCGCGCTGGTCGAGAAGCGCGGCCAGCTCGACACGATGCTCGTCGCGATCGACCACGCGCTCGAAGCGCTCGAGAAAGGACACACGATGATGACGCCAAATGATTTCGAAACCCTGTTTGATGGCTTCGACCCCTCCGTCCACGACGACGAGGTGAAGCAGCGCTGGGGCGACACCCCGGCCTACGCGGAATCCCAGCGCCGGGTGAAGCGCTACGGCAAGGCCGAGTGGGCGCAGCTCGGCGCGGAAGCTGCGGCGATCAACCAGCGCCTGGTCGAGCTGATGACCGCAGGCGCCGCACCGACCGACCCGCGGGTCCAGGCCGCGGTCGCGGATCACCGCGCGCACATCACGAAGTGGTTCTATGACTGCTCCCCCGAGATCCACCGCGGACTCGGCGAGATGTATGTCGCCGACCCGCGGTTCACCGCGAACATCGACAAGGCCGCACCGGGCCTGGCCGCGTTCCTCAGCGCCGCGATTCGCGCGAGCTAACCAGCGCGGCCCTGGTAGGCAGCCCGGAGCTTCGCGATGTCGATGTTCTCCATCTTCAGCGGCGCCTTGGTCACCGCTGATCGCGCGAAGCAGTTGTCCGAACGGCGTGAACGAGACCAGCTTGACCGAACCCTCGGGACCGCTCGGGGCCGGCGGGCACGCCAGCAATCTCGGCGTGTCACGAGCGCACGCAACCCTGCGCGCATGCGGCCGAGGCGACCGCACCATGGGTGACTTCGTCCAGGCGCCGGACTCGGCGCGCCGGCACCATCCGGCCTGGCCGAGCAGGCGGCTCGCGCTGCTCGTGTTCGTCGCCTGCTCGGCGACCCCACCTCGCCCCTCGCCGACCGCGCCGCCACCCGATCCGTGGCTGCACGCGATCGCGCTCGACTATCGCGCGCCGATCGACGACGTCCGGATCCACGCTCGCGAGCGCGCCGTCGCGCGTGCACTCGCCACCTGCGAGCGCGGCGACCGCTCCAGCTGCTGGCGTGGACTCGCGATCGCCGATCATCCCCGCCCTGCGCGCGCCCTCGCCGCCGCCGTCGGGCGCAACTGTCTCGCGGGCGACGAGCTCAGCTGCCGCGCCCTCGCGACCGCACGCACCACCTGCAAGGTCCCGACGCCGATGCATTGTGCGTCGCCGGCCTCGCCGCCGCGTGTGCCGCCGCACTGCACCCGCGACGCAGCAACCTCCAGCGAGCCTGCGATCTCGGTGACGCTCGCGCCTGCTTCGACCTGTGGGCCGCCGATCGGCACGACCGCCGGTGCGATGCCGTCCTCGAGGCTCGCCACGCCCGCGCGCTCGAGCGTGCGACCGCCGAGTGCACGCGCGGCTTCCCGGCGAGCTGCGTCCTGATCTGGCAGCTCGACCCGCACGCCGAGGTCTCGATCGCCCCGCGGTGGCTGCCGCAGCTCCGCCTCGAGGCCGCCCATGGCTGTGGTCTCGGCCTGCTCGCCGAGTGCGAGCTGCTCGCGAGCTTCGTCTCCGAGCTCGCCGGCGGTGGCGCGAACCCGCGCCTCGAGGCCCACGCCGCACGCCAGACCTGTCAGCTCCGCGGCACGCGCTGCGAGCAGCTTGTCACCCTTCACGACACCGCCGGCCGCCTGCCCGACCGGCTCGCGCTGCGCGACGCGCTCGAACACGCCTGCCAGCATCGGGACCGCACGAGCTGCAGCCGGCTGTCCCTCCTGTACCTCGCCCGCGACCTCCCCGAGCCGGTCGCCGGACGCGGCCACCAGCTCGCCGCGTTCCTCGCCAGGTGACCCAAGATTCGCACGCAACCCGTGTCGGCTGCGGCCGAGGGCTGCCGCCATGAACGACAGTGCCGCGCATCAGGTCGTCGAGCAGCTCCGCGCCACCCAGGCACGGCTGCGCGACGCAAACGTGGCGCACACCGCGCCCCCACGCGACGGCGACGACAACGCGCTGCTGGTCGCGGCGAGCGACGTCGAGCCGATGGTCACGCCGATCTCCTGGCTGTGCGACCGGCTGGCGCTGTCGGCGACCGAACAGCAGATCCTGTGGACCCTGATCGCCCACGAGCTGTGCCCGTCGTCGCGGCACTGGCTCCGCGAGCTCAACACCGAGCAGGTCGCCGATCCGACGCTCGATGCGATCCGCCGCGTGGTCTACGGCTCGATCCCCGATCCCCGCGCGTGGAGCGAGCTCGGTGCCGAGGGGCCGCTCCGCCAGCTCGGCCTGGTCGAGCGTTCGGATGGCAATGATCACGACGCTCCCGAGCACCGACACACGCTCAAGGTCGCACGCCGCGTCCTCGCGCTCGTGCACGGCAAGCAAGGCCTCGATCCGGAAGTCGCCGGCCTCGCGCGATTCGTCGCGTGCGACGTCGACGTCGATCAGCTCGAGACCAGCGCGCAGGCGTTCCGAGCCCTGCGCGAGGCGTTCGACGGCACGGGGCTCGTGATCGTGCGTGGTGCCGCCGGCACCGGGCGGCGCTCCCTGGTCGCCGCGCTCGCGCACGAGCGACGCGTCCTCGCGATCGATGGCCGCGCGATCGCCCGCGAGCCAGACAAGGCCGCGCGCCAGCTCCGCGTGATCGCACGCGAGTGCACGCTGTTCGACGCCATTCCCCTCTTCCAGCACCTCGACGCGCTCGCTGGCGCGGGTGAGCTCGCCGATCGACTCGGGCTGGTCGAGTCAGAATTTCGCGGCCCCGTGTTCGCCACGACGACGCGCCCCATCCTCAGGCGCTGGAGTACCCCGCCAACCGTGATCGAGCTGCCGCCGCTCACCGGTGCCCAGCGCATGAAGCTGTGGGCCCGCGCGTTGCCTGAAGCCTCGGACCAGGACGCAGATCAGCTCGCGACGCTCTATCCGCTGACCCCGGCGATGATCCACGCCGCCGGCCGTGCCGCGGTCCGGCTCGCGGGCGCTGGCGAGATGGATCGCACGCACATCGAGGGCGGCATCCGGGCGGTCCTCGACGACAGCCTCGCGGGACTCGCCACCCGCGTCACCGTGACCCAGACCTGGGACGACGTCATCCTGCCCAACGATCAGATCATCGCGATCGTCGAGCTGCTCGCTCGCATCCGCGAACGCCGCAAGGTCTACGAGGACTGGGGCTTCGCGCAAAAGGTTGGCCGCGGCCTCGGGGTCTCCGCCCTGTTCTCGGGCCCTCCCGGCACCGGCAAGACGATGTGCGCCGGCCTGATCGCGCAGGATCTCGGCACCGAGCTCTACCAGGTCGACCTCAGCAAGATCACCTCGAAGTGGATCGGCGAGACCGAGAAGAACCTCGCTGCCCTGTTCGATGCCGCCGAGTCCGGTCACGCGATCCTGCTGTTCGACGAGGCCGACTCGATCTTCGGCAAGCGCACCGAGGTCCGCTCGAGCAACGATCGCCACGCGAACCAGGAGACCAACTACCTCCTGCAGCGACTCGAGTCATTCGCGGGCATCTGCATCCTCACCACCAACCACGAGTCCGGCATCGACGAGGCGTTCCGTCGCCGCCTCTCGATCCACGTCCGGTTCCCTGTCCCCGAGGCCGACGAGCGCACCCGCATGTGGCAAGCGCTCCTCCCCGCGGCCGCACCGGTAGCCAAGGACATCCCGTTCGCCGAGCTCGGCGAGGTCTACGCGATGAGTGGCGGCTACATCCGCAATGCCGTCCTCCGCGCGGCCTTCCTCGCCGCCAATGATGACTCTCCGATTCTCCACGCCCACCTCGTGCGAGCTGCACAGCTCGAGTACGAGGCCATGGGCAAGATCGCCCCGCGCTTGCGGTGAAGGGAACTCCATGAGCAAAGACGCAAATGTCGCTGCGACCAACACGCAGCCGAAATCATCCTCGGCAGAGCCGAAGGTGCCGCTTCCCAAGAAGCTCGGTAGCGCACACGCGAAGCCGGCGATCGATGGGGCGGTACAGCCCAAGACCACAGCGCCTCAAGGGGTTGAGATCCGCAAGGAGATCATTCGCACGAGCCTCGCCGGCGCACAGTACTGGCTCGAACGCGGGGTGGTCGAGCTCCAGAAGGCCGCCACCGGCGCGACCCGTCGCTCGGTGGTGGAGCGCATCACGAGTCACGCGCTTCCGCTCCTTCGCGAAGCGCTCTTGACGCTACCCAAACACGACCGCGCCTACCAGGTCCCCTCACTGACTGGCCAGATGGACCAGACGACGCGAGCGGGAATCGCATTCTTCGTCGAACAGGGGGTCCCGGACTCCGATGCTCTGGCGACAGCGGACAACAGCCTCCGCGAGGCATTTGGACTGCCCGGCCAGCCGTCGGGGTCGCTCGGGAGTCAAAAGAAGCAGGTGAGCGGCAACGACCAACTGTTGACCGGAAGGGCCATCGAGCCTGTGCTCTCGTTGCTGGAGTTACGCTCCCTGGAGGCGCATCAGAAGCTACTCGGCGGGCAGGACCGTTTTGACCTCGTTCCCGGGTTCGTGTTCGGGAGCGAGGGACACGCAAAGCACGCATTGCAGCTGCTCCACCATTATTCGAACCCCGATGAACGTCGTCGCTTCGCGAGCAAGGTCGACAGGGCCACGCGCGCCATCTTTCGCGTCCAGCACTGGGTCGACGCCGAGCCGTACACGTTGCGCGATGCGGTCGAAGGCGCGGTGGACACCCTATCCCCGGGCTATGACCATACCGAGGTGCTGAAGGAGCTCGCAGTCACCGCGAACGAGCTACGTGTGCACGTGCACTTGAAGCCAATCGCTCTCGATGCCCCGCGCCGCGCGCAACCCAAGCAGAACGCTCAACCGACCAAGGCCGGAACGTCGGAACTAGATCCCGTAGCAGGGAAGCTGCCGAACGCTCAAGAGCTTGACGACAAGACCCTGAATGCCGAGACCAACGTGCAGACAGCTCACAGGCTGTTCATCCTCGGCCAATACAAAGATACTATCAACAGCGGCTTCGATGCTGTGCGAAACGGGATGCTTCGAGGTGTTCGCGCTTCCCTCGTGCCCGAGCAGGCACAGCGAAGCAACCTCTGGCAAGATCTTGTCTCCGCCGGAGTTGGTTTGGCGATCGCGGGAAGCGGGGGCTTCTTGGCAGGCTGGCTCGGCAAGACGATCGCCGGCTCGTTGTCTCGGAGTGGCGATGAGAGAATTCTCGCCGGCGCACAGGAAATGATCCAGGAGGCGGTCACACTGGCGCTCACGCCCGATGGCGCGACCTCACGGGTAGCAGGAAGAAACGTTCAAGAAACGTTTCATCGCGAGGCAGAGAACCAACTTCATGCCCGCAAGACGGCATTCGTTAATGACTGGCCCGATCTAGCCACGAGGCTCTATCGAATGCCCAGCGAGCGCGTCTCTGAGGTTAGCAAGGCGCAACTTGCTGGTCCCGCCTGGCTGAAGCTGCAGGACGACAGCGAGCGCCAAACAATGATCGCGTGGGCCAATTTCATATCGCGCGCAGTGCATGGCGCCATGTCGCGGGACCCCTGGCCCCCAGGGCAAGTCGACAAGGATCGCGCGGGTGACATTGCGCTGAAAGGATCGAAACCGAACTCCATCGAAGGCAATGTCGATCCAAAACGGATGGACTGGGCGCTGAACGATGACCAGCGGCCGATGCAGCGCGAGCACCATGGCATCCTGGAAATTCACCTTTGGTTCGATGGGCATCTTGTCGAGCACCCGGGTTACGGCATGCGTCTCGACAACGTCGGACCCAGCATCAGAGGGGTTTTTCAGAGCGCTGGAATGGTTCGAAACCTTCCCATCAACAAGGTTGTCAGGTTCTACGACCCGAGGCATCCAGGCAGTCCTCCCAAGCCGGTACTCGGCTATTCGTTTCTGATAACGGCCCGATGGTTACGTTCGCAGGGGATTGTGGAAAGGCGGAGAGGACCGCATTCGTGCCGCTGCTGAGCGCGTCCAGGCCCTGTCGCTAAAAGACCTAGCACCCTGAGTTATTGATGAAACTCCGACTCAACGATACTGCCCCGCCGCGCTGGCTCGTCGTTCTCGCATTGCTCACCGCGTGCGCGGATTCATGCGGCAGTGGACTCCTGTCAGGACGGATCATATCGTCAATGATTCTGGTCGACGGCGGTCGCGCGGTCATCAGCACCACACGCGACGAGGGCGACGTACGAATTGCGCTCGCGGCCGCAGATGGCAGCGCAAGCTGGCAAACGAGGCTTCCCGCGCAAGCGAAGCTGGCACGCCTGGTAGCCGGCGGAAAAATGATCGCGGCAACATATGAGCTTCGGCAGTCTCGTGGTCCGTCGCAGTACGAGACCTCTGCACTATCGGCCGAGACGGGGCGTGTAGTGTGGAAGCGGCGCTTGGGATCCGGCCGGTCGTACGAGGACGTGGCCGATCAAGCGATCTGGCATCGCGACCGGTTGCTGGCCTACCACCAGCCTGCGGGGACATCTCTGCAGTTCTTCGCACTGCGCGCGTCGGATGGAACTCCATTGTGGTCGACGGAGGTTCCGTTTTTGCGAAGCTTTGCGCCGGCGGTCGTAGGAGAGTTGGCCGTGTTTGAAGACGTCGATCTACGAGGGGTAACGATCGTTGATCTCCGCTCGGGATCTCGGCGCGAGCTCGATGTGGCAGGCGTCGGCTGCGTGGTCGACGGGGAGTACGTAACGCTTCAAGTAGATGGGCATGGAGGGCTGAACATCTCCGCATTTCGGGACTCCATTGAGCCTCGAACGATCTCGGTTTTGAAGCCGTTCCAGGATCGGACCGTGGTCAGCCTCGTGAGCTGCGGGTCGTACAACGGGATGCTCGTGTTCGTGGTCAATGCGACCGATAGGACCGACGTGATGGGCTCCACCCAGATCGTGATCACGAGCGCCGCCGGTCAAGTGCTGCGAACCATCGCGCTGGGCGCCGACACGCACTGGGCTTCTCATAGCGACCATCCGCGCGAACGCGCGTCGGTACCATTGCATGGACCGATGACTCGGTTCGTGCCCCACGTCCTGGTCACCGGCGGTGACAACAGGGGACCGCGGTTGGTGATGCTCGACCTGGAGGCTGGCAAGATCGCCTGGGAGACGCCGCACGACGAGCTGATCCACTTTCGGGTGTTCCGTATTGGTCAGTTCTGGCTGCTATCCCGGCGCGAGACGCTGGTCGTCTTCGACGGAGCGAATGGAAACCTGGTCGCAGCCGCCAGGTTCGTGCCGCCCGCCTCAGTCGAAAAAGTGGAGCCACACCACTTCGCAGATGGGCAACTCTGGATGCGACGAAGAGACGGCGAGGGCACGAGCTCGCTGGTCGTCGTCGACGTGCCCTCACTGAAGCCCGTGCGCCCACAGTCGGGTGTGATTGCCGATGTCACCGACGAGTTCCGTGCTCTGTTTCGCTTGAAGTGACGGGCGGTTCTTCGCTGAGTCCTGCGAAGCGGTACGATAGCGGCGCATGCGCTGGCCAGCTGTCGTGATCGCCTTGGCGTGCGGGTGTGGCGACAACATTGCCGGGATCGAGCTCGAGCGGTGGGACGCCGAGGAGCTCGGTGCCCGCTGCGCGTACTTGTCGCGATGCGGGCTGTTCGTGGACCCCGCGGCTTGCGACGCGTACTTCCGGCTCGACGTCGACGAGAGCCGCCTCGCGGCCGTCGACGCGGAGCAGATGCGCTACGACGTTGTCGCCGCCGCGCAGTGTCTCGACGAGGTGTCCGCACTCACGTGTGACCTGTCGTCCCGCGAGGCGCGGGTGCGGCCGGAGAGCTGCCGCCGCGTGTTCGCCGGCGACCTGAAAGGCGCCGAAGTGTGCGCGTTCGATGGCGAGTGCGAGTCGGGGGCGTGCGAGCGCGAGGTCTGTCCGGCGGAGACGTGTTGCTACGGGCGCTGCACTGTCGACAAGCAGCCGTCGGGGATTGACGGCGCGTGCGCGGCCACGGCGGACTGCATCGACGATGCGTGGTGTGGCACGGACGGGCTGTGTCATGCGCTCGTCGGGGTGGCCGGCGAGTGTCAGCTCGAAGAGCAGTGCGAGTACGGCCTGGGATGTATCGGCGCCACGGAGCTCATGCCGGGTGCCTGTCGAGCGCTACCGATGCTCGGAGAAGCGTGCCCGTATCGTCGATGCGCCGAGATCGGGGCTAACTGCGTGGCGGGTACCTGCGTGCCGATCGGGTTGCCTGGCGACGGCTGCGAGCTCGACGTTGATTGTTCTCCCTACGGGAGATGCGACACGGCGTCGAAGCGGTGCGAGCAGCGGCCGACGCTGGGGATGCCTTGCAACAGCGCGTGCGCCGAGGATTCGTGGTGCGACTTCGAGGGCACACAGGCGTGTCGGGAGCCCGTCAGCACCACCACGCCATGCACATTCGATGGCCAGTGCGCGAGCGGCTACTGTGCGCAGGGCGTGTTCTTCAGATTTTGTACGGACCGCGCGGTCTGCTACTGAGCGGCGTGAGCTGGGGCGTCCAGGCGCTAGACCTCGGCATCCATCGTGCCCTCGAGCATGTGCATCCACATCTTGAGGTCGCCGCGCAGGGACCACGCGGCGAACTTCGCCCCGCCCCACGAGGCCGGCCTGTTCTTCTCGAACACGAAGTGACCGATCCACGCCATGCCGTAGCCGGCAATCGGCGCGGCGAGTAGCGCGGCCGGGGACCACGGCGCGATCGCCACGCAGCCCATCGCGATCGTCGTACCGACGAAGTGCAACTTGCGACAGGTCGGATCGCGGTGCTGCGAAACGTAGTATGGCCAGAACTCTTCGAAGCTCTTGGGCGGCGTCATCGTTCGACTATGGCCTGGGCTGGCCTCGATTGTCGATCAGAGGTCGGCGGTAGTTCGAGCCATCGCGCGCCGGCGAGCCGTGGGCGCCGAACCCGTACTCGTCACCACCGTAGGACGATCCACCGAAGGCGTTGTATGGAGCCGGCACCAGGTAGAGCACCATCGCGTCCTCGCGAAACGTGCCCTTGAAGCCGCCCCGCCCGGACGTCTCGAAGCGACCGTGGAGCTCGCTATCGCAGTCGGCGAACGAGCAGCGCAGCGTGCCCTCGAACGTGAAGCCGTCCTCGGAGAGGATGATGCTGCCGCGTACCCTCTCGGCTCCGCCGAGCACGACAAGCTCCAGCTTGCCGCGCCGCTTCAGGATCTGGCACGGGTGGCGCGACTGATCAGGAGAGGGACTGTCGAACGAGCACCAGTACGACCCGGTGAGGTCGAGTGTATTTGGCTCGACGTCAGTCGCGATGGGTGTCGAGGACTCGGGCTTGGCACTCCAGCAACCAACGAACAGTCCGAGCACCCCGAAACGCCGTACGGCAGGCCACCTCATCGAGGTGTAGCCTGCCGGGTGCTGGCGATCCTTGCAACGTTCTACCGCGCAGTGATCGTCTTCCCATTCTCAGGCTTACGGTCGTGGCAATACCAGTTGGCGATCCCAGCGCTCGCGAGGGTTTGCTCGTGAACGCCGCCAGCGGCGGTGCCAGGTTCCGGCTCGTGGATGAGCCCGGTGCCGCCCGCGTCGACGTGAATTCTGACCACCTCGGGTGATTTGTTCACCCAGCGAATCTTGGAACCGATGCTCATGGTGATTGCGCGGAGCGCTGGCTCCGTGCATCCCGCACCTGGACTAACCAACGTCATCGGCATCGAAACCTGGTTCAGGACCGTGACCGCGCTGGTGGCCGAGCGTGCGCCTAGGCTGCTCTCGGCATCGATCTTTACGGTCCCCGCCAGGCCTTTGTTCTCACTCGGAATCTTCACGGTTGCGACCGCCGTCGCGGTGCCGTTGGCAGGGACATCTACGGTTGTCTTGTCGAACGTGATTCCCCAAGCCGCGAGAGGTGCGCTCGCACCGTCAACTGCAGACCCAGTGAGAGTCACTGGACCAGCAAACCCTCCGCTGCTGCTGAAGGTGACCGTCAGCATGGTTTCGCTCATGAGCTCAGTCATCACAGTCGCCTTGTCGATGGTCACCGCCAGCGCGGGTGACGTTTCCATCGAACATGCGGCCGAGCAGCCATCCCCACTCGCATTGTTGCCGTCATCGCAGGTCTCGCCCGAGTTGACGACCCCGTCGCCGCAATCCGGGCCGGGCACGTCATCGTCCCCACCTGGCCCCGGGTCTCCGATCACCCCGGTACAAGCGGTTAGCGACAAACCCAGAAAGGCAGCGAACAGTGGGGTGCGCATGATGTTGCGCTTCCATTACAACGATCGTGCCGGAGCTAACTTAGCGACTCTTGGAGAAGTACGAGCCCCTGGCTGGGGGACCGGGCCCCGATCGGTGCCACCTGGCCCCGGAGGGATCACCGTTTTCGAAGTAGCTACGGGAGCTTTCCTAGCTCTTCTTGGTTAGCTTCTTGACCCAGGACGACACGGTCGACGTGGCTTGACTCGCTGCACCACCGAGTCCGCCGAGAATCCCTCGTCCGGTCGCGCGTTCCTTGATTCGCGAGCCCAGAAAGTAAACGGCAGCCGACCAGGCGATCACGAGCGCGTACACGGCAATGGTGACCCCTGGGATGGGCACGAACATCGCGATCAGCATCGCAGCGGCGGTGACGATGGCCGCGATGATTCCGGCGCGCATGCCGAGGTACCAGGCAGTCAGGGCACCGACGATCAGGGCGGGCAACATGCTGTCAGCGTAGCACAGCCGCCTCAGGGCGCCTCGAAGGCTCCCATGTCAGGCATCGGGCCACGCGGGTTGCCATCAAGATCCGTGAGGACCCCTGTGCCAGGCGTGGCGACGTCTTTCGCAGGGCTCTGGTTCGAGAGGTGGAAATCGCCTCGGTCCCGGTCGGCAAAGAACGTCCCAACGTCACCAACCTTGTTGCCCTCACCCATCGTGTCGCTCGGAGGTGTGATCGAGTCGAACAGCGTGAACCGCGGCCTGCAGTTCTGGCTGATCGGGTTCGTGCTGTTGTACGCGATGATGTTGTTCGAGACGTCGAGCGTCTCGTCGCAGTAGAGCGCGGGGTCGGAGGTAGTGACCCCGGTCTGGCTGACGATGGTATTGAACCGGACGGAGCTGCCACTGAGGGATGACGTTACGTAAAGTGCGTCGACATATCGGTCGGTGACGACGACCAGGTTGTTCTCGAACGTGACGAGGCCACCTTGAGTAGTGAACGGAACCCCCGAGCGCGATTCGAACTGATTGCGAGCGGCCGTGACCTGACAGGCCATGGCCTCGACGCTCGCTTCCTGGATCTGGTTGTCGTCGAGCTTCAGTGAGCCGCTGGTGCACTTGATCGAGCGCGTGATGCGCGATCGGGATGCCTGGAATGTTCCATTCGAAACGTCGATCGGTCGTTCGATAATGGAATTGTGAACTCGGATGTTTGCGGAGCGCAGCGACGATGTGACCGCATTCCCCGACCCGGGCCCGATGGTGACGCTATTGAGAGTCACCCTTCGGTCATTTGAGCCTGCTTCTGAGATCTCCAAGACTCCGGATGCGCTTCCGCCCTCGATCTTGGTGTTCGTGCCATCAATGTACAGCGAGCGCTCGAACGAGAGTGCGGCAGCTCCGACATCGGTCGATCCGCCGTCGAAGTGGGCCACCAAATGTGGCTGCGTCAGGGCGTAGCGCAACGTCCTGCAAGGCGTCGACCGTCCGCACGATCCGGCGTCGGTGCCATTCTGCGACAAGAAGGTTACGTCGGCATCGGCGACGCACACCGCGTCGGCCTCGAGGCACACGCCGCCCGTGCACTCGCTGTCGCGCTCGCAGCCACGGCACGCGCGGTCCTCCGCGTCGCAGAACGGCGTGTCACCTGAACAGTCAGCGCTCGACTTGCAGCCTACGCAGACGCCATCGTCTGCACACAGGTCGCCGCCCGGGGAGCCGGCGCAGTCGGCGTCGACGACGCACGACGCGACGCACAGGTTGTTGATGCACACCGGCGCATCGGACGAGCAGTCAGACGAGTCGTCGCATTCGCTGGCGATACACGTGAAGTCGGCGTTGCACGCCTGCCCTGCCTTGCACGGCCGCAGGTCGTCGACGCCGAGGTCTGCGCACTGCGCCTCGGTCGCGCAACACACGTTCGGGTTGGCGGTCTTGCAAGCAGCCAGGGCCGCGAGCGCAGTCAGGACAACGAATAGGGCCAATCGCATGGGGAGCACCTCGACCAGGTTCAACCAGGGTTGCGCGCGTCAGCTCATTCGAGGCGTTCGCGGCACGGATAGTCGCAGTGCTTGCGGTTGGGGCAGTCGTAAGCGCAGCCAGCCGCGAGCGCGAACAGCGTGAGGATCTCGTCGGCGGGACCCTCGGGGACCGCCTTGCGGGCCGCGCGGGTGGTGGCGGTGAGGGCCGCGTTGTCGTTGGCGTAGGGCGTCTCGATGAAGCCGAGGCGGAACAGCGTGTCGCGCACGATGCGGTGCGGCGTGACGGTGAAGTCGCCGAGGTCGTCGTAGCGGATCACCCCGAGCTTGCTGAGCATGTCCATGATCCAGAACAGTTCGGTGCGGAACAGGCCCCGGCCGAGGGCGGAGTCGAGCGCGGCGAACGCCTCGGCGGCGGTGGTGCGACCGTCGAGCTGGGACGCGAGCTCGGGGACCTCGGCGCAGCGGCGGGCGGCGAGCGAGGCCAGCATGAGGGCACGCGCATCGACCTGGGCGGGCAGATTTTCGGGGACGGTGCCCTGGTATAGGTCGCCGAGGACGCCGGCCTTGTCGAGCGCGGTGAACGAGGCGACGACGCCGGCGCGATCGCGATCGAGGCGGAATGCGAGCGCGGAGGCGACCGCGATCCGGTAGACGACCTCGTCGGCATTCTCGACCCAGGCCTCGGGATCGAGCTCGAAGTCGGAGGGCGAGTAGGTGACGGTGTTGCGCGCGCCCTCGGTCCACCACGAGGCGATCCGGTGGGTGGTCTCCGCGAGGATCTCGTCGGAGAAGCCCTGCGCGAACCGCGAGGCGGGGATGACGCGCTCGCGATTGCGTGGCTGGGGGACACCTTCGGCGGACAGGTGGCGGAGCGGTGCGGGGAGCGGCGAGCCCGAGGGTGCCGCGGCGGTGACCGGGATCGAGGACTCGGGCGCGGTGGCGTCCGGGGCGGCCTGGGAAACCTCGTCCTCGGTGACGGACGGAATCACGGGGTCGGGATCGGGGCGGTCCTCGGCGAGGAACTCCTCGACGTCGACCGCGGCCGCGAGCTGGTTGTAGCGATCCGCGCGCGGGCCCGCCGTGACGGCGATGCCGAGCGTGCGGAGGAGGCCGGTGCCGATCGCGATCTGGAGCCAGGTCTCGAGCG
>JBBJLY010000150.1:0-20616 GCA_037720695.1 Kofleriaceae bacterium
CCGGACCCCGAGCGCGCGATCCGCGAGGCCGTGTGGGGAATGCTGCCGAAGGGTCCGCTCGGCCGCCGCATCATCAAGAAGCTCAAGATCTACAAGACGGCGGAGCATGATCACGCGGCACAGCTGCCGCGCGTGCTCGAGCTCAAGAACTAAGCGCAGGAACGAACCATGCCCAGCAAGGACGCCACCTACGCCACCGGACGCCGCAAGACCGCGGTTGCTCGCGTGTGGCTCACCGCCGGCGACGGCAAGATCACGATCAACGAGCGCGCCGACGAGGAGTACTTCTCGCGCCCGACCGCCCGCATGGTCATCCGCCAGGCGCTCGAAGAAGTCGCCCTGCTCGAGGCGTACAACGTGCACGCAACGGTGAAGGGTGGAGGCATCTCCTCGCAAGCGGGTGCTATCCGCCATGGGATCACCCGCGCCCTCATGAAGCTCGACAGCGAGCTGCGCCCGAAGCTCAAGGCGGCTGGGTACGTGACGCGCGATCCTCGTAAGAAGGAGCGCAAGAAGTACGGCCAGAAGGCCGCCCGCGCTCGCTTCCAGTTCAGCAAGCGCTGAGCTCGAACCTACGAGCTTCACTGGACGCCGCCTCGTGCGGCGTCTTTTGCGTTTCGGTCCCAAACCCTTGCTTGACGAATGCGGGCTGACCGCAGAACGTAGAGTGGGGTGAAAATCGCAAGCGCACTGACCACGAGACTGGGCCGCTACCAGCTCGTTCGCCACCTCGCGACCGGTGGCATGGCGGACGTGCTGCTCGCGCGCGCGACCGGGATCGAAGGCTTCGAACGCCACGTCGTGATCAAGCGGATCCACGCCGAGCACGCGCGCGACGCCCGCTTCGTGCAGATGTTTCTCGATGAAGCACGGCTCGCCGCCACGCTGCATCACCACAACATCGTCCACGTCCACGACATCGGGCAGGAGGGTGGCGAGTACTTCTTCGCGATGGAGTACCTGCACGGCGAGGATCTTCGCAAGCTGCTGATGCGTGTCGCCGAGCGCGAAGCGCGTGTGCCGCTCGAGCACGTGCTCACGATCATGCTCGCCGCCGCGTCAGCGCTGCATTACGCGCACGAGCTCAAGGGGCCCGATCGCAAGCTGCTCGGCGTCGTGCATCGCGATGTCTCGCCCGCGAACATCCACCTCGGCTACGACGGACACGTCAAGGTCGTCGACTTCGGGATCGCGAAGGCGTCACAGCGCACGACGGAGACCCAATCGGGCGTGATGAAGGGCAAGGTCGCGTACATGTCGCCCGAGCAATGTATCGGGCAGGCAGTCGATCGCCGCAGCGACATCTTCTGCCTCGGCATCGTGCTCTACGAGATGTGCACCGTGCGCCGGCTGTTCAAGGGCGCGAACGACTTCCTGACGATGAGCTCGATCACGCACGGCGAGATTCCGCGCCCGTCGACGATCGTGCCGGACCTCGCGCCCGAGCTCGAGAC
This sequence comes from Kofleriaceae bacterium, assembly GCA_037720695.1. GTDB lineage: Bacteria > Myxococcota_A > Polyangia > Haliangiales > Haliangiaceae > JABFXX01. The sequence goes on from JBBJLY010000150.1 coordinate 1,455, forward strand.
GATCATCATGAAGGCGCTCGCCGCGCGCCCCGAAGACCGATACCAGACCGCGGACGCGCTGCGCGCCGAGCTCGAGCAGTTCGCGATCGCGCGCCAGCTCCGGACCTCCTCCACCGCCCTTGCTGACTACATGGTCGGGCAGTTCGGCGAGCGCGCGATGCCATGGCTGGTCGACGACGAAGAGCCCGAGCTCGAGCTGTCCTACGACTTCGATGGCTCCGCGAGTGGCATCGCCCATGCCCCTCCGCTGGAGAGCGTCGCGATCGCGGAGGGCCAGGCCGTGTCCCCGCTCGCAAGGGCACGGACCCGCGCGATCTCGAATCCGCCGCCGATCCGCCGCGAGCCCCACCGGTGGGTCGCACCTCCGGGACGGCCACCGACGACGCAGACGCTGTCGCCGATCACCTCGGGCTCGCGCCGGATCTGGCTCGCCACTGGCGCTGCGGCCGTGCTGGCCGTCGCGATCATCGCGACCGTGCTCGCCTCCAGCCGCGAGCCCCGTGCGCTCCCGGCCGCGACCGAGCGCGAGGTGCCGGTCGTCCAGCCGATGCCGGTTGCGGCTGAACCCGTACCGGTCGCGCAGCCCGTGGTCGCGCCACCCGAGCAGACCGTCGAGCAACCGGTCGAGATCCTGGTGGCCAAGCCCGTCGATCCGATTAAGAAGACGAAGAAGAAACGGGTGCCGGTGAAGGGGAAGTGGGATCCCGACGCGCTGTTTCCGAAGAAGTAATGATGCGAGGTTTCGCGATCGTTTCCCTCCTCGTGCTCGTGGCGCAAGACGTGCGAGCAGACGCGAAGGCCGACGCCAGGGCACGGATCGAGGCCGCCTCCGCGCACCACCAGGCGGGGCGCTTCAAGGAAGCGCTGGACGAGCTGACGATCGCGTACACGCTGCATCCCCAGCCCGATCTGCTCTATGCGATCGCGCAGGTCCACGTGAAGCTCGGCAACTGCACGCAGGCAATCACGTTCTACGAGCGCTTCCTGTCGACCCACCCGCCCGACGAGCCCGCCGACGCCGCCCGCGAGGCGATCGAGATCTGCCAGACGCAGCCGCCCCCGGCGCCCGCGACCGTCGAGTCCGCGCCCCTGCCCACCCAGCCACGCGTGCTCCCCCGCCAGTCGCGCAGCCGGTCACGGACGAACGCCGCCGCTGGTACAAGGACGCGCTCGGCGGTGTGCTGGTCGGCGGCGGCGTCGCGTGCGGGGTGATCGCGCTGATCTCGTATCGCGGTGCGAATCGTGATCTCGACGCCGCTGAGGCTGCCGACACCTATCCAGCACATGCGGAGCTCGTCGACAGCGCACGCGGCAAGCGCACGCTGGCGATGGTGCTCGCCGGCGGCGGCATCGCGCTCGTCGGGGCAGGCACCGTCCGCTACGTCCTGGTGCGCGGCCGCGAGTCAGGCGGCGTCGCGTTCGGGCCGTCCCCCCATGGGGGCTTCGTGAGCTGGAGCGGCACGTGGTGAGGCTCGCAGTGAGCCTGCTGTTCGCGGTCGCGGGCTGCCTGCGTTCGACCGCGTTTCCCTGCGCGAGCGACACCGAGTGCGGTGCCGGGACCTGTGAGGGCGTCGGGTTCTGCAGCTTCGCCGACGCGACGTGCACCAGTGGCGCGCGGTTCGGCGAGCACTCGGGGCAGTACGCCGGCCAGTGCGTCGGCGACCAGACGTCGGATGGTGGCGTGGATGACGGCCCCGCGATCGACGGTCCCGAGGTCGACGCATTCGTCGGGTGCACCGCCGGATACGCGGCGCTGACCGGTGGCCAGGTCGGCCACCGCTACAAGCTTCGGACCTCCGTGGTTGGCTGGGATGCTCATCGCACTGCCTGTGCGGGAGAAGGCGGCTACCTCGGGATCCCGAACGATGCGCTCGAGCTTCAGGCGATGGTGACGCTCGGAGGTGCGGCGATCTACGTCGGGATCAGCGACCTCGCGGCCGAGGGAGCGTGGGCCGACGTGCTGAACGGCGTCGCCACCTTCTTGCCGTGGGCCAGCGGGCAGCCCGACGATGATAAACCGGGAGAAGACTGCGTCCGTGCGTCGGGCATCACGTTCACCGACGAGCGATGCTCGCGCACCGCGCGCGCCGTGTGCGAGTGCGTCGAGTAGCGTAGGCTGTGCGCGGTGCGGCTCCGCGCGACGATCCTCGTCAAGCTGCTGACGGCGCTCGTGCTGCCGACGGTGACGCTGTTCACGCTGTTCGCGTTCGTCGCGCACGACCTGTCGCGCCGGGATCTCGATGCCGAGCTCGGCCGGCGTCTCGAGGCGATCGCGGCGTCGGCGGCGACCCAGCACCGCGGCAAGTACATCGTGGCGCTCGAGCTCGGTGATCGCCAGGCGCGCGCATACCAGAACGCAAAGCAGAAGCTCGACCAGTTCGCCGCCGCGACCGGCGCGCAGCTCTCCCTGCTCGATCGGGATCTGGTGTCGCGCGGCGACTCGGCCGATCGCGCGAGCGACAACGAGTCGATCGGGACCCACGATTTTCGCGCCGAGCTCGATCGCGCCGAGATCGACCGCGTGTTCCGGCTCGCCCAGCCTGCGTCGTCGGTCACGTTCGAGGGCAAGGATGGCAAGATCTACAAGGCTGGCTACGCGCCGGTCCGCGCGAATGCGCCCGACGAGCCGGAGGTCGTGCTCGCGCTCCGCGCCCAGGCTCCCGCGAGTTACTTCGATCGGCTCGCCGACCTGCGCGATCGGCTGTTCGTATGGGGCGCCGGGCTGACGCTGGTCAGCATCCTTGCGGCGATCCTCGCGACCCTGTTTATCACGCGCAACGTGCGGCGGCTCGCGGCGGCGGCCGAGCGGATCGGCGGCGGCGATCTTCGCGAGCGCGTCGTGATCTCGTCGCGAGACGAGCTCGGCGTGCTCGGCCAGACCATGGATCGGATGCGCCAGCAGCTCGCCGAGCGCGATGCCCGCACCCAGCAGATGCTCGCCGGCATCGCACACGAGGTCCGGAATCCGCTCGCCGGGATGACGCTATTCGCCGGCATCCTGCGCGAAGAGCTCCCCGAGTCTGACGAGCGGCGGTCCCACGTTGACCGGATCCAGCGCGAGCTCGGCTACCTCGAGCGCGTGGTCAACGACTTCCTCGAGTACGCGCGCCGCCCCAAGCCGGAGCTCGGCGCGGTGGAGCTGACCGAGTTGCTGCCCGAGGTCGCCCAGCTCGGCTCGAGCGAGGCGATCGAGATCGCGGTCGAGCCGACGACCCTGGAGGCCCGCGCGGATCGCGGGCAGCTCCGGCGCGCGCTCCTCAACCTCGCGAAGAATGCGGTGCAGGCGGCGGCCGCGGCCGGCCATCGCGGCAACGACGTCGTGCGGCTGTCCGCGCGCCGGGCCGGGGACGAGCTGCACCTCGCGGTGTGGAATCGCGGCGTCGAGATCTCGCCGGAGACCTCGGGCAAGCTGTTCGAGCCGTTCTACACGACGCGCGAGAAGGGGACCGGCCTTGGCCTCGCGTTCGTCCGCGAGATCGCCGCGGACCACCACGGGCGGATCGAGGTCGCGAGCCGCGACGGCGAGACCACGTTCACGCTCGTGCTGCCGGCATAGCCTGATTGTCCGGACGCTTGGTCATGGTCCGGAGGCTTGGGTCATTCACATTGCAGGCGCCCCGTGCGAGTTGCACACGGGCGGGTGCACCCGGCAGAATCGCGCGCGTAAGTCATGGGCATCACGGAAGCGCGAGGCGGGAGGTCGTGAGTATGCGAGTTGCACGAGCCGCACAGATGCGCTGGATCTCGCTGCTACTGATCGGGCTCGCTGCGTGTGCGCTCGACGAGTTGGCCCCGGTGCTGAGCGAGGAGCGCCAGGAGATGTCGGTGTGTGCCGAGGGCCCGACCCTCTACGGCATCGACGTGTCGCGGTTCCAGGGCACGATCGACTGGCAGAAGGTCAAGGACTCCGGCGTCGTCTACGCCTACATCCAGATCAGCCGCAGCCTCACCGACCTCGACGCGAAGTTCGCCTACAACTGGCGGCGCGCGAAGGAGGTCGGGATCCTGCGCGGCGCGTATCAGCGGTTCCAGCCCGATCAGGACGTGCTCGGCCAGGCGAACGTGTTCCTCGACAAGCTCGGGACGCCCGAGGATGCCGACCTGCCCCCGATGCTCGATGTCGAGGACGATGGCGGGTTGAGCGGTCCCCAGATCGCGACCCGGGTCCGCAAGTGGATGGATCGCGTCGAGCCGATCACCAAGACGAAGCCGCTGATTTACACCGGCTTCTACTTCTGGCGCGACACGGTCGGCAGCGCGGATCTCAGCGGACATCCGCTGTGGATCGCAAACTACGGCACGGACTGTCCGCTCGTGCCCGCCGCGTGGACCCGGTGGACGTTCCACCAGTACAGCTCGACCGCACGGGTCCCGGGCATCACCCAGAACACCGTCGACGTCAACCGATTCAACGGCACGCTCGCCGAGCTGAAGGCGCTCGGTCGCCCCGCGGTCGTCGAGCCGTGCCCCATGATCGAGGACGCGACGATCATCGACGATGCAAGCGGCTGCTTCACCAGCGGCGGCCCGGCGCAGTACATCCGCTCCGAGCCCACCGGGCACGGCGGCTCGCTGCACTGGACCCACGCTACCGAGGCGGCGACCCCGGCGAACTTCGGCGAATGGTCGCTGACGTTCGCGCGCGCCGGTCGCTACCGGATCGAGGCGCACACACCCGCGCCCTACAACGAGTCGAAGCGCGCCGCGTACCGGATCTCGCGCGCCGGCACCACCACCGAGGCGGTCGTCGACCAGAGCGCGGTCGACGGCTGGAACCCGGTCGGCGAGGTCGCGTTTGCCGCGGGCGGCATGCAGTCGATCCGGCTCGACGACAACACCGGCGAGGCGAGCGCGACCGACACGCGGATCGTGTTCGATGCACTGCGCCTGACGCGGCTCCCGGACCCCGACGGCGACGCGACCGAAGGCGATACCGGCGGATGCGCGACGACGCGACGTGATGGAGGTCTCGTCGTGCTGCTCGCATTCGCGCTCGCCCGCCGACGCCGACGCCGATAGCCGGCGGGGGCGTGGTATCCAGGATCGGGCCAGGGCCACGATCCTCATCATCGACGACAACGACACGATCCGCGACGGGCTCGCGCATACGGTCAAGAAGCAGGGCCACGAGCCGATCGTCGCGGCCACCGGCGCGGCGGGGATCGAGGCGTTCAAGCACAAGCGCGCAGACTTCGTGATCACCGACCTCAAGATGGACGGTGCAAGCGGCGTCGACGTGCTGAAGGCGATCGCCGCGCTCGATCCAGACGTGCCGATCATGATCATCACCGGCTTCGGCACGGTCGAGACCGCGATCGAGGCGATGAAGCTCGGCGCATTCGACTTCATCACGAAGCCGATCCAGCCCGAGGTCGTCCGCCTGAAGGTCGATCGCGCGCTCGAGCTGTGCGCCGCGCGGCGCGGCCGCCGCAAGGCCGACGCGATGACCGACTACCTGATGTCGGAGGCCGAGCGTCGGTTTCCGGAGCTGGTCGGCAGCGGCGAGAAGATGGCGATCGTCCGCCGCAACGTCGAGAAGATCGCGGCGAGCGACACCACCGTGTTCGTCGCCGGCGAGAGCGGCACGGGCAAGGAGCTGATCGCGCGCGCGATCCACCGGCTGTCCAAGCGCGCCAGCGGGCCGTTCATCAAGGTCAACTGCGGCGCGCTGACCGAGACCTTGCTCGAGAGCGAGCTGTTCGGCCACGAGCGCGGCGCGTTCACCGGCGCGATCAAGCAGAAGCTCGGCCGGTTCGAGCTCGCCGATGGCGGCACATTGTTCCTCGACGAGATCGGTGACATCCCGCCCGCGATGCAGGTCAAGCTGCTGCGCGCGCTGCAGGAGCAGGAGTTCGAACGCGTCGGCGGCGAGCACCCGATCAAGGTCGACGTCCGCGTGGTTTCGGCAACCAACAAGGACCTCGAGGCCGAGGTCGCGTCGGGCCGGTTCCGCTCCGATCTGTACTTCCGGCTCCACGTGCTGCCGGTCAAGCTCCCGCCGCTGCGCGAGCGCCGCGAGGACATCCCGATGCTGTGCAACCACTTCGTGGCCAAGCTCGGCCCGAAGACCAACGCGCGCGTGCGCGCCGTCGGGGATGCCGCGCTCGGCCGGATCATGGCGTATCACTGGCCAGGTAACGTGCGCGAGCTCGAGAACGCGATCGAGCAGGCGCTGGTGTTCGCCGAGAGCGAGGAGATCACGCCCGCGGCCCTGCCCCAGTTCCTCCAGGGCGGTGGAGAGGAGGATCGGCTCGACGTCCCGCGCGAGCTGTCGCTGCCCGAGATCCTCGATGACCTCGAGCGCCAGCTGATCCTGAAGGCGTACGCGAAGGCGTCGAAGGTCAAGACCGAGACCGCAAGGCTCCTGGGCATCAAGACCTCGGCGCTCTACTACAAGCTCGAGAAGTACGGGATCGAGTGATCAAGGCGGTGATCGCCGAACGCTACGGCGGCCTCGATGCGCTCGCGATCGTCGACCGCCCGGTGCCCGAGGTTGGCCCGCGCGACGTCCGGATCGCGGTGCGCGCCGCCAGTCTGAATCCACTCGACTTCAAGATCCGCGAGGGCAAGCTGAAGCTCGTGCTCGACGGCAAGCCGCCGATCGCGCTCGGCTGCGATGTCGCGGGTGTGGTCGACGCCGTCGGCGCCGAGGTCACCCGGTTTCGCCCCGGCGACGAGGTGTTCGCCCGGCTCGAGAAGGAGCGCATGGGTGGGCTCGCCGAGCAGGTGGCCGCCGACGAGAGCGTGGTCGCGGCGAAGCCGGTGCGCGCGACGTTCGAACAGGCCGCCGCGATCCCGCTCGCGGGACTCACGGCGCTGCAGGCGCTGCGCGAGGCGGCGGGCCTGACCGCCGGCCAGCGCGTGTTGATCCACGCCGGTGCGGGTGGCGTCGGCAGCCTCGCGATCCAGATCGCGAAGCAACTCGGGCTGCAGGTGACCACGACGACCAGCACGAAGAACGTCGGGTTCGTCCGCGAGCTCGGCGCCGACGAGGTCGTCGACTACACGAAGTCCGAGCCGCTGCCAGCCGGCTTCGATGCGGTGTTCGACACCCTTGGATCGACCGAGCTGGCATCGATCGCGGCGACCAAGCGTGGCGGGGTCGTGGTCGGGATCGGCGGGCTGCCCGATGGCGCATTCGCACGCGAATGGCTGCCCGCGTTCGCGCGTCCGGCGATCTGGCTCGCGACCCTCCGGCGCCGGCGCGCCGCGTCCCGGGCCGGGGTGCAATTTCGCTACTGGTTCATGCGGCCCGACGGTGCGGAGCTCGCGGAGCTCGGGGCATGGGTCGACGCCGGCGCGCTGGTGCCGGTGGTCCATCGCACGTATCCACTCGCCGAGGTGCGCGAGGCATTTGCCGAGCTCGAGCGCGGGCATGTCCGCGGCAAGATCGTCGTCTCGATCGCGAGCTGAGGTATCGTGGCCGGATGGGCGACGAGCTCGGGCGCACGATCGCGGATGCGCGACCGGACGGCGATCCGATCGCGCGCTCGGTCCGGCTCGCTCGCGTCACCGGCGCGCTGTTCGGCTCGGCGACGGCGACCTCGATCGGTCGCTACGAGCTGAAGCATCAGCTCGCGCGCGGCGGCGGCGGCACCGTGTATGTCGCACGAGACCCCGAGCTCGACCGCGACGTCGCGATCAAGCTGATCCGGTTCGCCTCCGAGGCACAGCGCGAGCGCGCGCTCGCCGAGGGCCGCGTGCTCGCGAAGCTCGCACATCCCAACGTCGTCCCCGTGTTCGATGTCGGCGCGAGCGAGACCCACGTCTACCTCGTGATGGAGCTGGTGCGCGGGCCGTCGCTGCGCGAGCGCGCGACTGCGGACCGCACGATCCGCGAGCTCGTGGCAGCGTATCGCGAGGCCGGGCTCGGCCTGGTCGCCGCGCATGACGTCGGCGTGATCCATCGCGACTTCAAGCCCGACAACGCGATCCTCGGCGAGGACGGGCGCGTGCGCGTGGTCGACTTCGGGCTCGCGATCGGAGCGCACGACGGCGCATCGACCACGATCGCCGGCACGCCACGGTACATGGCGCCCGAGCAGCGCGATGGCGAGGCGATCGGCGCGGCCGCCGATCAATACGCGCTCGCGGTGTCCCTCCGCGAGGCGCTGGGCGATCGCGCGCTGCCGAGCTGGCTCGGACGCGTGCTCGCGCGTGCCAGTGCAGCGGAGCCCCCGCAGCGCTACCCGCACGTGCGCGACCTGGTACGCGAGCTCGGCAACGATCCGCGGCGGACCTGGCTGCGCCGCGGCGCGATCGCGGCGCCGTTGATCCTCGCGGCAGCCGGCTTCGCGATCGGACGCGAGCGTGATGCTGGCGAAGCTGGACCCGCGCCATGCAGCGGGGGCGCCGAGCTGATCGCGCCAGCGTGGAGCCCGGACCGGGTCGCGGCCGCGAGCAGCCGGATCGCCGGGCTCGGGACGCCGTTCGCGACCGTGATCGCACCCCTCGTGCGAGACCGTGCGCAGGCCACGGGCGAGCGGTGGATCGCGGCGCATCGCCACAGCTGCCTCGCCCACGAGCGGCGCGAGCTGACGGGCGAGCTCTTCGATCGCTCGACCGTGTGCCTCGGCCGCGCACGGCGCGAGCTCGGCGAGACCCTCGCGCTGCTCGAGACCGCGAGCCCGAGCCAGCTCGAGCCCGCGCTCACGGCGCTCGGGCTGATCGAGACCGCGCGCTGCCTCGATCCGGTCGCGCTCGCCGGGACCGCGACGCCAGGACCGTCGCCGGCGGGGCGCGAGCTCGAGCGCCAGATCGACATCGCGCAGCTCCACACGCGCGCCGGCCCCGGGCGCGCGATCGAGCTCGCCGAGGCGGCGGTCCGGACCGCGCGCATCGTCGCCGAGCGGGCGCCGCTCGCACGCGCGCTGCTCGTGCTCGGGCACGCGCGGCTGGACAGCGACCAGGCGGGTGCGATCGCGCCACTCGAGGAGGCGACGCTGGTCGCGCTGGCCAGCGGGCGCGACGAGCTCGCAGCGGAAGCGCATGCGCGCAAGATGTGGGCGGCGGGCTTCGTCGGATCCGATTCCCTGCGTCCGCTCGATAGCCTGCCGCTCGCAAAGGCGATCGCACAGCGCGCTGGGGACCGGGGCCAGTTCGCGCGTGCGCTGCTCGCCAACAACGCCGGGAGCCTCAAGATCAAGGCCGGCCAGTTTGACCTCGCGCGGCAGGACTTCGGCGAGGCACTCGAGCTCGGCCGCAAGGTGACCGGTCCCGAAGCGGTCGAGCTGGTCAACACGGTCTCGAACCTCGCGACGATCGCCCGTGATCGCGCGGAGCGCAGCAAGCTGTTTGCCTTGGCGGTCGCGATCATCAAGCTCGCCGTCGGGCCCGATCACTCGCAGACGCTGATCAAGCAGCTGGCGGCCGTGCTCGACGACGATGATCCCCATCGGGTCGTGCGCGCGCTCGCATCGCTGTGTCCGCGGCTCGCCACGCTGCATCCGCAACAGGTCGCGGTGATCGAGACCTGCGCGTTCGAGCTCGCGTGGCAGGCGACCGCGCTCGGAGATGCCGCCGAGGTCGGACGCGCCGTCGCGGTCGTGCGGAGCCCGATGCGCGCGACTGACTCGCGCCAGCTCGCACTCGCGAGCTATGCGGGGGACGTCAGGATCCAGGACCTCGAGGCGGCCCGCGACCGCGAGACCGCGAAGATCGCCTCGCTCGGCTGGTTCCAGCGGATCTACGCCGCCGACGTCGAGCTTGCGCTGGCGGCATCCGCGCTTCCCCCAGCTGCACGTGCGCGCGCGGCGCGCGCCGCGATCCTGCATCTCGATCAGGTCGTCGCGATCACCGGCGCACCCTACGGCAGGGTGCTGCGGCGTCGCGCATGGGCCGAGGCGTTAGTCCGGAATGCTCGACATTAGCCAGCCGTGCGTGCGCCAGTCGGCCAGCTCGGCGTCGGTGCACTGCGGGATGTCACACAAGATCTCCTTCGGATCCACGTAGCGTGGCTCGACCAGACAGTAGGCACCTTTGGCGGTCCAGATCGCCTCGGGGTGAGACTCGACCGGGGTGTTCCAAGGGGCGTAGTCCTCCCAGGTCAGTGGCTGGCCGACGATGGTGTAGAGCAAACCGTCCTCGCAATACTTCGCCGTGAACATCCGGAGCGCCGCCTCACGCTGATCGAGCTCGGTCTTGTGGGTCGCGTCCTCGGCTGCCTTCGCGTGCCGAATCCGGAGCAACTTGCCCGGCACCGAACCCGCGCAGCTCAGGTTGAACCAGCCACCCACCGCTGCACCCGTCGCCACGATCGACGCCGTCTTCGAGAACCGATCCCCCTGCGAGAAGATCGCCCAGCTATCCGCGATGCCCTGCGCGTCGACGGTCTCGTACGGACAGAGCTCGGCATTGATCCAGGTTCCGACCTTGGGCTCGAAGTAGAGGTATTCGACATCGAACGCCGCGATCCGCGGCCCCGGTAGACCGTCGTAGTACGGGATCAGCTGGAAGTCGGTCAAGCGCAACGTAACCTGGTGGTTCGGCACGGGATTCGGCGTCTGCAGCCGGATCGTGGTGCCGACCATCTGCGAGCCCGACTTCGTCATCCCGCTCGGCCACACAATGCGCGGCCACGGTCCGGTGACGTCGAGCTCGACCAGATCTCCATTCGGCGCGTACGTCTGAATGATCCGGAAGCCCTCCGGCGACATCAGGTGCTGCTCGTTCAGCTCGCCAAACGGGAACCCGACGACGATCGGCCCGTTCGTCCCGCAGTAGAACACATCGCAAAGAACCTCCGACTCGACGGGAGACAGGTCCGGAGCTGCGGTACAGGCGCCCAGGAGGGCACCAACAAGCAAAGCGCGTTTCATGTCTATGAGTTCCCGCAACTGGCTCCGTGTTACGCCCGATCTGCGAGTTATCTGCCCGCCGCCAGCAGCGCCTCGTCATCGTCGACCCCCGGGAGCTCCAGCAGCTCTCGCAGGCGCTTGCGGGCGCGAAACAGCCGGACCCGGGTGTTGCCGGCGTCGATCTCGAGGATCTCGCTGATCGCCTGGATGTCGAGCTCCTGCCAGTAGTAGAGCTCGATCAGGAGCTGCTGCTCGACCGGCAGCTGCCGCAGCGCCTCGACCACCCGCACCCGCTCCGCGTTGTTCGCGAGCCGGGTCCCGGGCGTGGTCACGATCTCGGCGACCGAGATCGTCGCGAAGTCGAACCGCTGCCCCTCGCGGTGGCGAGACCGCAGGTGATGCAACAGCTCGTGCCGGGCGACCGCGAACAGGAACGTGCGGAAGCTCGACTGCTTGCGAAACCGGTCCTTGCCACGCACGCAGGCGAGCATCGTCCGCTGCACGAGGTCGTCCGCATCGCGATCGATCTTCGACTCGAAGAACCCGCACAGCGCCTCGAAGTGACGCGCCAGCAGCGCCTGTCCCGCGTCCGTGTCGCCCTCGCGCCAGCGATCGAGCAGGTCGAAGTCGGAGTCCGCGCCGCTCACTTCACGTGCTTCTCGCGACAGTTCTTGAACTCGGTGTGGACCTGGTCGCCGCGCTGCCGCTGGTCTGACGTGGGCTGCTTGCCCTTCATGTCCCTCGCGAGCGCCTCCTTCCACGCCATGTACTCGGCCTGCACCTTCTCGGTGCAAGCCGCGTCCGCACACGCGCACATCTTGCTCTTCAGGCCGCGCAGCTCGGCGACCGCCAGGTCGAACCGCACCGCAGCCGCAGGATCGGTCGCACCGCCCCCCGCGATCCGCTTGCGGCATTCGGCCATCCCATCCTCGAACAGCCGACCGCGCTGCTTCTGCTTGTCTTCGGGTCGCGTGGCCCCGAGCCTGGTGCGAAGCGCGCGCTCCCACGCCTTCTTCTCCTCGGTAATGTTGTCCGCGCACCCGACGTCGCTGCACGCGCACAGCTTGTCGCGATACCGCTCGAGCTCGACGAGCGCGATCTCGACCTGGGCGTTGGCCTCCGATCCCCCTGCCCCGCTGCCGAGGCCAGCCTCGACCCAGCGATAGCAGGCCTTCATCTCGTCCTCGAGCCGGTTGCCGCGCTCCTCCTGGACCTTGTTTGGCTTCTTACCGGCGAGCGCGATCTTCGCGCTCGCCTTCCAGGTCTGGTACTCGAGCCCGATCTTCTCGACGCACGGCAGGTCGGCACATGCGCAGGTCCGCGTCTTCAGCTGTTCGAGCGAGACCAGCTCGCGCTCGAACTTCGCGTCGTCGCCCGCTACCGCGGCGCTGCCGCCGGCCGTCGTGGTGCTGCCACTCCCTGCGGCGGTCGCCGCGTCAGTGACGACCGTGGCCGATCCGGTGCCGGGCGGCGATTTGCCGTTGTTGCCGCACGCGATCAGGACGATCGCGACCACCACGAAGCTGCGCATGCGCCATCGTAACCCAGTCGTGGTGGCTACCGCGTGCAGCGCGGGATTTCCCGCGCGAGGCTCGCGCGACGCGCGACCGACGTCGTCGTCGGTTCCGCCGGCGCCTTCGCGGGTCGCGGGAACTCCGCCGCGATGTAGACGTAGACCAGCTCGAGGTTGACCGGTTCGTCGTCGTCGCCGCCGAGCGCGCCGATCGGAACGTCGAGCTGTTTGGTCTCACCCGGCGCGAGCGTCGAATCCCACGCCGTGGTCTTGCCGCCATCGGGCGCGGGCTCGAACCGGCGGCCGAAGAACGCCTGCGCGATCCTTTCGGGCGCCGAGGATCGCCAGACCCGAACGTACATGTGGCGATGGATGTCGCCGCTCGGCACCGTGTGGCCAGCCGCTGCATTCCTCAGGCTCGCGCGGATCGTCGTCGCGTCGGACCGGCACCATGCGAGCTCGAGCGCGCCCTCGAGCATCCCGCGATCGTGTGCCCCCGCGAATGCGTGCCCGTGCTTCGAGCCGTGACAGGTCAGGCAACCTGCACGCTCGTTCGCATACGGCCCGGCGAGGAACGACGCGACGGTGGTCTGCATCGGGTGCTGCGTCATCCGGGTCGCCGCGCCGCGCTGGTCGAGCACCGGAAACGAGAACTGATGGCAGTCGGCGCAGAACGCCGGCGAGCCGAAGCTCGGGTCCACGATCGTCGCGTGGGGCGAGCTCGCACCGCGCCGCGCGCTGACAAGCGTGCCGCGGCGGACGTGGCAAGTCGCGCAGTCGACGCCCTGGGCGGCCGCGGCACCGTCGAGATCGCGCTGCTGCGTGGTCAGCGGCGCGTGACAGTTCACGCACCACGCCTGTGGGCGCGCGGCGTACTCGCGCTGGAAGATCCCGTTGGTCCACGCGAGCGCGTGACGACTGGTCGCCCACTCGTCGACGATCGCCACGTGGCAGCTCGCGCAACCGCGGGCGTCGAGCAGGTCCGCGCTCCCGGTCCCGGGATCGATGGCCTCCGTTCCGCCCGCGGGCCTGACTCGCCACGCGGGCTGTGGATCTCGCATCACCGTCGGTGCGGGCGGTGCGCTGCACCCGACGACCGCGACCAGCACCAGCGCACGGGTCATCATTTTCGGGCAGCGACCGCCTCGCGACGCTTGGCCTCGATCACCTTGCCCTGCAGCAGGAGCGCGCGACCGCCCGCGAGCATCGGCTTGCCGCCTTCGACCACCCAGCGATACGCGTCGACGTGGCCGCTACCCGCGACCAGCGCGAGCCGACCGGCCGCGTCGTACACCATGATCTCGATCGTGTGCGCGTTCCACGCGCCCTCGCGACCCTCGACCCGAGCGCAGCGCCCGAGCACGAGCGCCGAGACCCGCGCCGGACCTTCCGTGCCCTGCGTGCGCGTCACCCACGTCGTGTCCTTGCACAGCTTCGCGCGGCGCTGGAACTTCGAGACCGTCAGCGTGTCCTTGAGGTCGAGCGCCCGCAATTGATCGGCGAACAGCGCCGCCACGGTGCCGAGCATCGGCAACCGCAGCGCACCCTCGTCGTAGTACGGACCCTCACCCGTCTCGACGTCACCAACGCGCGTGATCTGGATGCCGTCGACCGCGACCAGCTTGGTGTTCGACGTGGTCGACAGCTGGGCCCGCGTCATGCGGTCGAGGTTGTTCGCGATCGTGGCCGCGGTGGCGAGCGCGTCCTTCCACTCCTTCGCGAGGCCGGGCTCCTGCTGGGCCGCGGTGATGATACCCGCGAGCTGGTAGCCGCCATCGACAGGGTGATCCTTTGCGACCACCTCGTACGCGGGCGCGATCGGCATGCCCACCTTGCCCTTGAACACCTTCGCCGCCGCCACCCGCGCGGCCCGCCAGGCGAGTAGCGTCTCGCGCTTGGTGTTCTCGAACGCTGGGTTGTCGCGGTCTCGGAGGTCGCGAACACCTGGATGTCGCTGATCGCAAGATCGGGATACTTGCTGCCCTCGTAGACCGAGCCGATCGCGAGCTCGACCGCGCGGACCGTGCCGGGCGGCTGATCGATCACCAGGTCCTGCCAGCCATCCTTGTCGGCGAGCACGAGCTTCCGCTCGATGTTGCCGGGTAGCAGACGGACGGTGACGGTCTTCACGCGGGCGTTGGCCCTCCATAGATCCGCCGCCTTCTGATAGCCGTTGCGCACGCGCAGTCGGACCCGCGTGGTCTGATCGAGCGGCGTGACCTGGATCCGAAGCCACTCGCCGGCGCCGGTCGACTTCGCACCCTCGACCCATGCCGTGCTCGGGTCGTCGTCGGCGATGTAGTTCGGGTGGTAGTTCTCGACGAACTTGTTCCAGTCGTTCCACAGGAACGTGCTCGCGTCGACATTGTCGCTGTGGAGCCGCCGTTCGATAGCGCCCCCGGTCGGCCCCGCCGTCGGCTTGGCCACCGCGACCGAGGTGCCACAGAGCACCAGCACAAGGCTTGGGATCCTCATCCAACCAAGGACGATAGCCCCAGCGACAGTATTCCCGCCACCGGCGCTACTTCGCGAATGGAGGCTGCGCGGTCGGCGCCGGTTGACCGAACCGCTCGCGGGCCCAGGTCAGGAACTCGTCCCCGCACAGATCCAGCGCCGCGCGACACACCTCGGTGACATGTGCCGGGAAGTCCCGCTCGATCACCCAGCGCAGGAAGCTGCGATCCGGCCCGGCGGCCAGCTCGTGCAGCGAGGCCCCACCGTGCTTGCCGAACCCGAGCACGATCACGTCGCCTTCCCAGCGCAGGTGGCGAGACGGACCGAGCCAGCTCGCGCGCCCCGGATCACACACGGTGGCGATCTGCGACCAGTCCCGGTCGTCGAGCTTGAAGTGCCGCAACATGCCGGCGAGCACGCGTCCCGTCGCGGCAACATCGGCGCTTGCCGAGTGCGCTGCCTCGAACCCGTTGCCGACGAACCGCAGGTGCGCGTGCTGCAAGCTGCGTGGCTCGCACTGCTGCCACAGCCGGAACGCGTCCACGATCTGCTTGCCGCCGAACTCCAGCGGCGGCTTGCCAACCCGCGCGTACTCGGCCTGCAACATGTCGATGTCGAACGTCAGGTTGTAGCCGATGATGACCTCGGCGCCGGCGAACACCGCCGCGATGTCATCTGCGACCTGGGCGAACTCCGGGCAGCCCTCGAGCTCGGCCATCGTGATGCCGTGCACCGCCTGGGCGCCGGGATGGATCGCGACGCGCGGCTTGATCCGCCAGACCTGGCTGCGGGCGTCGTCCTCGAGGCCGTGCTGGATGCACAGCTCGATCACCTGGTCCTGGACCCGGTCCGTCCCCGTGGTCTCGCAGTCGAACACCACGATCCCTGACCGGCCGCCGACCTTGGTTGCGGGTTCCGGTTCCGACGCAGGTTCGCGTGCTGGAGCTGGCGCCGGAGACGTCGGACGCCAGTCGAACAGCGAGAGCGTGCCTTCCACGAGCTCGACTCTACGAGGCCCCTCTGACACCCAAACGCGCGAGATCGCCAAGCGATCGAATACCTTAGCCTTAGGCGGGATCACTCCCCGCGCACCGGACCTACCCGGTCTTTTCCTCGCGGGGTGTGACCACTACCATCCGGCGGTGCGTACCGCGCTGCTGCTCGTTCTCGCCACGGCCTGCAAGGTCAAGGACCCGCCGCCGATCCGCGAACGCTGGACCGATGACTTCGAGCGCGACTCGCCTGGCGCCAGCTACTACGTGACCGGCGAGGGCTACCGCGTGACCGGCGGCACGCTGTCCGCGACCGGCGCCAAGAACCACCCGTTGTGGCTGCGCAGCCGACTCCCGCGTGACGTCCGGATCGAGTTTGACGCGTGGTCGACCGATGCGCGTGGCGACATCAAGGTCGAGATCTTCGGTGACGGTCGGACCTACGATCCGGATGGCAACCGCTATGCCCCAACCGGCTACGAGATCATCTTCGGCGGCTGGAACAACACGACGTCGATGATCGGCCGGCTCGACGAGCACGATGCCAGCTCGCCCAGCGATCGCAGGACGCGGGTGGTGGCGAACCAGCGTTACCACTGGTCGATCGAGCGCCGCGGCCGCACGCTGCGGTGGTCGATCGACGGCAAGGAATTCTTGAAGCTCGAGGATCCGCAGCCGCTCGAAGGCACCGGGCACGAGTACTTCGGGTTCAACAACTGGGAATCCGATACGTGGTTCGACAACCTCGTGATCCAACCGCTGTGAGCTACAATCGTCCCGCCGTCACGTAGGGAATCCTCGACGGGCGCAACGCGACGGATCGCATATTCGGGATGGAGCAGTTCGGCAAATACCAGCTGATCCGCAAGATCGGCACCGGCGGCATGGCCGAGATCTTTCTGGCGCGCACCACGGTCGCCCAGGGTCTCAACAAGACGCTGGTGATCAAGAAGATCCACACCGCGTACGCACGGAGCCGCCAGTTCGTCACGATGTTCGTCGACGAGGCGAAGATCGCGCTCGGTCTCAATCACCCGAACATCATCCAGGTGTTCGACTTCGGCGCGGTCGGCGACACGTACTTCCTCGCGATGGAATACGTCGAGGGCATGGACCTGCTGCGCCTGCTGCAGGAAGCGGCGAAGGCGCGGCTCCGGCTGCCATACGGGCTGTCGGCGTACATCGTCCAGCAGCTCGCGAAGGGCCTCGACTACGCGCATCGCAAGACCGACGAGTTCGGCGAGCCGCTCGCGATTGTCCACCGCGACATCTCGCCCCAGAACATCCTGCTGTCGTGGGACGGCGGCGTGAAGATCGTGGACTTCGGGATCGCGCGCGCCCGCGACGTCCACGAGGAGCAGGGCGTCATCAAGGGCAAGTTCGCGTACATGTCGCCCGAGCAGGCGCGTGGCGAACCGGTCGACTGTCGGAGCGACGTGTTCGCCGCGGGCATCGTGCTGTTCGAGCTGGTATGCGCGCGTCCGCTGTTCCACGGCAAGGGCAAGGAGGCGCTCGAGATGGTGAAGTCCGGCGCGATCCCGCGACCGGCCGACTTCGCGCCGGAGCTGCCGGAGTCGCTCGAGCGCACGATCCTGAAGGCGCTCGCATTCCCTCGCGGCGATCGCTATCAGACCGCGCGCGACCTCCAGCACGAGCTCGGTCGGTTCCAGCTCGAATGGGCGCAGCGCCACGGCGTGCTCACCGACTCCGGCGCGCTCGCGCAGCAGCTCGCGCAGCTCGCCCAGGATCAGCGCGTGTCGGTGCCGCGACCGGTGATGGAGGGCGGGCACACCAAGGCGGAGTCGGTCGCCGAGAGCCTCGAGCCGATCCGGGTGACCACCGTCGAACCGCCGAACGAGAACCCCGACCCGCTGGCGCTCGGCATCGTGATCAAGCAGGCGGGCGCGGCGCCATCGGCGCAGATCTCGATCGGGCCCTCGCATCCCGGCGAGGCCAAGCGCGAATCGCGCGAGCGCAAGCACGTCTACGTGCTGCAGGGCATCCTGCGCGGGATGGTCGCGCTCGAGCGCAAGCTCGGCCAGCCCGGCGCGGCGCGCCTGGTCAACGAGTTCTACAAGGTCGCGCGCGACGTCGCGTTCAAGCACGAGGCGATGCTGGACTTCCCGCGGCTGCCGGCGGACGGCAAGGATGTCCCGGTCGGCAACGAGAACACCGGCGTCGGCGAGACCACGCTGCGCGTCGTGGTCGGGCTCCCGGTGGCCAGCGAGGACGACTCGGGGCGCACGATCAAGCTCGCACTCGCGCTGGTCGACGCGCTCGATGGCATCGGCTCGGATGTCGAGCCCGAGCTGAGGCTCGCACTCGCCGTGCAGCGCGGGGTCGCGCTGGTGCGGCGGACCGGCGGCAAGCAGGACAGCTTCGAGATCGAGGAGGCGACGGCGTCGTTCGCGCACAAGCTGGCGCGGCAGGCGCGTGGTGCCGAGATCCTCGTCGGGGGACGCGTGTTCCGCGCCGCGCGCAGCGAGTGGAACTTCGAGGCGCTGCCCGCGATCGATCTACCGGACGATTCTCCTGGCGGCACCTCGGCCAGCAAGTCGCAGGTCGAGGAAGACACCGATCCGGGGGTCAAGCGCGCCCGCGTCTACCGGCTGCGCGGCCCCAAGGAGCGCGCCCAGCGACTGCGCGAGCGCCGGGTCGATCAGGGCGGACGACTCCACGGCCGCGAGCTCGAGCTGAAGGCGCTGCGCGATGCGTGGCGCGACGTGCTGGTCACCAAGCGCAAGCGCCAGATCGTGATCGTCGGCGATGCTGGCGTCGGCAAGCGAACGCTGGTCCGCACGTTCCTCGAGGGCATGAACCCGAGCGAGGCGGTCATCATCCGCACGTCGGGCCGCGTCGGCACGGCGATGACGCCATATGGCGTGATCGCGGATCTCGCGCGTGACGTGCTCGGCCTCGCCGAGGATGCGGAGCCACACGAGGTCGAGCGCCGGCTGCTGCGCGCGATGCCACTGATCTTTCCGGGCGAGGAGTCCTCGCGCGAGGCACGCACGGCGCTCCAGATCTTCGGCCTGCTGCTCGGCGCGCGGGGCGCCGCCGCGTCGACGGCCGAGGTCGATGCCGACACCCGCCGGCAGACGCTGATGCTGCTGCTCAACCGGATCGAGCAGCGGCTGGAGAGCGACAAGCCGATCGTGCTGGTCGGCGAGGACATCCACTGGGCCGACCAGGACAGCCAGGAGCTGTTCGCCGCGCTGCTGCGGGTCGAGACGCCGCGCCCGATCTTCGGGCTGATGACCAGCCGCCCCGAGCCGCGCATCATGAAGCTCGCGCGCGAGCTCGGCACCGAGATCGTGGTGCTCGACGAGCTGCCCGACGACGCCCGCCGCCAGATGCTCGCCGAGCGGTTCGTGCCCGGCCACGACATCGACGATCTGGTCGGCCAG
>JBBJLY010000370.1:0-6542 GCA_037720695.1 Kofleriaceae bacterium
CTGGGAGGTCGATCTGTTCTCGAGCGGGCTGACGTTCGATGGCTGGCGCGACCTCGAGACCGTCCGGATCTTGCGACCCGGCTATCCGCTGCTGCCGGTGTGGCGGCCGAGGACGTGGCTGCTCGGTCGGGGCTGGCGCCAGCACGGGCTGCTCAGTACGAGCGAGGTGCCGAGCCAGCGCGCGTTGCGTCCGGTCGAGTGAGGCCGCGAGGTCGCTACGCCGCGCGCGCGATCGCGCCCAGCTTCGCAGCGAGTCCCTGGCGATAGAACGTGCGGAGCTCGCCGAGCATCTCGGGGATGCGGCGCCGGCTCACGAAGGTCTGCTCGAGCCAGCCCGCGTAGCGATTTGCGTTGTCGTTCGCGGCGCGATAGCGATGGTGCTCGTCGTGATCGAGGTCGTCGTCGTAGGCGCAGTCTCCGAACAGTCGCCTCCGCAACACAGCGGACAGCTCGGGCTCCGGCGCCGTCGCGAGCAAGCAGGTGATGTACTTGTCGACCTCGGCCTGCAGCTCGAGCTCGAGCTGGCTGACCGGACGCTCAAGGCGCGCGCACAGTACGGTGTAGATGAAGTGACTGACGCCCTCGATCGCGAGCAAGAAGTCGCCCAGGTTGCGATCGTCAAGGCGGCGCGCGGGGTCATTCGCGCCGAGGTTGGCGAGCACGGAGGGATCGATGAACAGCGCCACGCTCATCCCATCGCCGTCCTCGCGGACCAGCAGCTGCTCTCGCGGTCGGCGGGTCGGCGCCAGCTCGGCGCGGGTCTCGTCGCCGATCACGTAGTCGTCGATCGCGACCCCGGTATCGATCCGATACAGCGACTCGAGCCCGCGCTGCACGCGCCCGAGCTCGAAGCTCGCGGTCACTACTGGATCACCTTGCTGCCGGGGTCGACCAGGATGCCCGCATCCTTGAGCTTCTTCTCGACCCACGCCTCGCGCGTCCGCAACCAGGTCTCGTAGAGCCGGCCGACATCGGTCGTCGCGTTGAGCTCGGCGATCGTGGTCCGCCGGCGCACGGCGTTCAGGACGTCGACGAACCGCGGGAACTTCGCGGCCAGCTCCTCGTAGACCTCCGAGATCGACTTGCCGCCGCCGCTCAGCGAGCGGGCCAGCTGCGCGTAGGCGTTCTGGCCCAGGCCGACGTAGTAGTCGACGTCGATCAGCGACCGGTTCAGCGAGTCCGCGAAGAAGCCGGCGATGTAGAGCGACGTGTCGCCGACGTGCTTGAGGGTGCGGACGCGTTCGCCGGGGTCCGTTCCGGGAGCCGCGAGCTTCATCCCGAGTGGCTCGTCGGTCAGCCGGGCCCGGGTGAACTCGCCGAGCAGCCCGACCAGGTACCAACCTGCCGGTTCGGAGGCATCGAGATCGACCGCATCGAGCGCCTCGGTCACGGCCTCGTGGAAGAACTCGTCTACCGAAGCGGCCAGCGTTACGTCCATGATCTGATCATCAGGGACTTCTGTCGCGAAGCAAGAAGTTGAATATTCACTGACCGTTAGGATGGCTCCGGAACCGGCCTCATAGACCAGCTCCAGTGTGGGATGACCCTCCACTCCGGAGTGGAGGTAGTCATCAAGGAAAACCCCCGGCTAGCCCCTTGCGCGAATCCTGGGCCCGCCTTAAGAGGGTGGCCGTTAGCAGTCGCTCGAGGTGAGTGCTAACAAAGTTTTTCGCACCACAGGAGATATCAACGTGAACGTCCGCCCGCTTCAGGACCGCATCCTGGTTCGCCGCGTCGAAGAGGTCGAAAAGACCCGCGGCGGCATCATCATCCCCGACTCTGCCAAGGAGCGTCCGCTCGAAGGCAATGTCATCGCTGTCGGCACGGGCAAGCGCCTGGAAGACGGCAAGTTGATCGAGCTCGACGTCAAGGCGGGCGATCGGATCCTGTTCGGCAAGTACGCCGGCACCGAGATCAAGGTCGACGGCGTCGAACACATCATCCTGCGCGAGGACGAAGTCCTCGGCGTGCTCGAGTAAGGGGAGAACCAGCACCATGGCTGCCAAAGACATTATTTTTGACGAGAAGGCTCGCAATCGCGTCCTCGCCGGCGTCGACACGCTGGCCAACGCGGTCAAGGTCACCCTCGGCCCGCGCGGCCGTAACGTCGTGATCGAGAAGTCGTGGGGCGCTCCCACGGTCACCAAGGACGGCGTCACCGTCGCCAAGGAGATCGAGCTCGAGAACAAGTTCGAGAACATGGGCGCGCAGATGGTCAAGGAGGTCGCTTCCAAGACCTCTGACAATGCCGGCGACGGCACGACCACCGCGACCGTGCTCGCGCAGAGCATCTACCGCGAGGGCAGCAAGCTCGTCGCGGCCGGTCACAACCCGATGGAGCTCAAGCGCGGCATCGACGCCGCCGTGGCCGCGATCATCGAGTCGCTGAAGAAGCTCTCCACCCCGACCAAGGGCAAGGAAGACATCGCGCAGGTCGGCACGATCAGCGCGAACGGCGACACCGAGATCGGCGAGATGATCGCCGAGGCGATGAAGAAGGTCGGCAAGGAAGGCGTCATCACCGTCGAAGAGGCGAAGACGCTCAACTCCGAGCTCGACGTCGTCGAGGGTATGCAGTTCGACCGCGGCTACCTCTCGCCGTACTTCGTGACCGACACGGAGCGGATGGAGGTCGTGCTGAACGACGCGTACATCCTCACGCACGAGAAGAAGATCTCCAACATGAAGGAGCTCCTCCCCGTGCTCGAGCAGGTTGCCAAGCAGGGCAAGCCGCTCGTGATCATCGCGGAGGACATCGATGGCGAGGCGCTCGCCACGCTCGTCGTCAACAAGCTCCGAGGCACGCTGCAGATCTGCGCCGTCAAGGCGCCGGGCTTTGGCGATCGCCGCAAGGAGATGCTGAAGGACATCGCGACCCTCACGGGCGGCGAGGCCGTCACGGAGGACCTCGGCCTCAAGCTGGAGAACCTGACGCTGAAGGATCTCGGTCACGCCAAGCGCATCAAGGTCGACAAGGACAACACCACCATCGTCGATGGCGGCGGTGAGAAGGCCACGATCGAAGCCCGCGTGAAGCAGATCCGCAACCAGATCGAGGACACCACGTCGGACTACGATCGCGAGAAGCTCCAGGAGCGCCTCGCGAAGCTGGTCGGCGGCGTCGCCGTGATCAAGGTCGGCGCTGCCACCGAGGTCGAGATGAAGGAGAAGAAGGCGCGCGTCGAGGATGCGCTGCATGCGACTCGCGCCGCGGTCGAGGAAGGCGTCGTCCCCGGTGGCGGTGTCGCTCTACTCCGCGCGCAGAGCGTGCTCGACGGCCTCAAGCTGTCGCAGGAGCAGCAGTTCGGCGTCGCGATCGTGCGTCGCGCGATCGAGGAGCCGCTGCGCCAGATCTCGCAGAATGCAGGCGTCGATGGCTCCATCGTCGTCAGCAAGGTCCGCGACGGTCAGGGTCCATTCGGCTTCAACGCCCAGACCCTCGAGTACGGAGACCTCGTCAAGGCTGGCGTGATCGACCCGACCAAGGTCGTCCGCACGGCGCTGCAGAACGCGGCTTCGGTCGCGTCGCTCCTCCTGACGACCGAGGCGATGATCGCCGAGCGTCCGAAGAAGGACTCGCCGGCTCCGGCTGGCGGCGGCGGTGGCGGCATGGGCGGGATGGGCGGCATGGGCGGGATGGGCGGCATGGGCGGCATGGACTTCTAGTCCACGTCCCTTCCGCTGCGACGCAACCGGCGGGCTTCGGCTCGCCGTTGCTATTTTCGGATCACGACGCGCGCGGCGGGCAGCTCGCCCTGCCGCATCAGGCGATGACACTCGGTCTCCCACAGCGCGGTCAACCAGGCGAGCGCGATCTCGGTGAGGCACCACAGGATCGCGCCGAGCATCACGCCGAGCAGCGTGGCGTGGAGCTCCGGCCAGTCGGCGCCGAGCGCGTCGCGCAGCTCCGAGATCATGAGGACGGACATCGCCACCGCGATCGCGATCGCGATCATCCGGCGATATCGATCGAGCCAGCCGACACGTCGTGCGAGCCGCTGGATTCGACTGAGGCGGCCCATTTCGCACGAGCGTAGCATCGTCCCGGAGATCCAGGATGCGGTCCCATGCTGAGCTCGCGTGCTACACGCAATTGCGCGGGAATGCTCAGCTGCCGGACCAGTCACGCGCCAGATCCGACCGGCAGACCCTCCGTGATGGAGTCAGAGAGCTTCGGGGCGCTTCGTCACTCGGCCGGTTCGGCGCACTTTGCGATCTGTGCGGCGGTCTTCGCGGCGATCATGCAGTCGACCTGCTCGTCGTTGTTGGCGGACTGGCACTGCTGGACCGCGCGTCGATGCCGCTCGAGTCCGTTGGTGAACTCGGAGAGCATTCGCTTGCGTGCACTGGCGCGCTGCGCCTCGGGCAGCTTCGCGAGCGCAGCGTCGGCCTTGTCCCAGTAGATCAGCGTCGCGTAGTTGCGAGCGGCCTGTTCGCACTTGTGCGCGTCGCCCTTGCAGGCGCCTGCGAGGAGGGCGAGCGACAACACGACGGCGCGGCGCATGGCGAGTGCGTACCACGAGGGCGATGCGATAGGCTGCGGCGATGCGTCGCGTGGTCGGCTGGGTCTGGCTGTGGTGCGCGGCGACGCGTACGCGTCGCCGACGACGGTGACCGCCGAGGCCGGCGCCGAGGGCGACACCAACGTGCAGCGCGTCGAGACCGGGCCGTCGAGCGAGGCCCGGGTCGGCGCGCCGGCAGCGCGGGTCGGCGCGAAGGTCGATCATCGCGGCGCGATCTGGCGCGGCGGCTACGCGCTCCAGCTCTCGACCCTGGCCCGCCTGGTCGCCGACTCGGAGACACGTTCCGAGAACGTGGCGCTGCTTGCGGGCGACCTGCGCTGGCTGCGCGCGATCGGATCGCGACCGGTGTCGGCGGGTGCGGGGATCACCGCCGCCGACGCGATCTCGCTCACCAGCGAGACCGGTGCTCGCACGTTCACGAACCTCGGCGCCGATGCCCTGCTCGTCCTGCGCGGCAGCGAGACCCGCGTGCTGACGTTTGCCGCCGGCGTCCGGCGGTTCACCTACAAACCCGATCATGGCTACGACTGGATCGGACCCGCCGCGAGCGCGCGGATCGATCTCACGCTGTGGGAGCCGGCGGGTGGACGCGGAGCCTCGAGCTCGCGGCGTTGCTCGGGATCGAGGCGCGCGCATACGACAGCACCGCGCTCGCGAGCGCATGCCCGCGCGATGCGCCGCCGAATCCGGACTGCTTTGCCGGCACCTCCCTGCCCCGCCGCGATCGCCATCACCGCGCCGGCGTCGAGCTGACGTGGACCGGGCGCGTGATCGCCGCGGCCGGGTACCAGCTCTCGGTCACGGACTCGAACAGCTTTGGCCAGTCCCTGGTCCGTCATCGCGTCACACTGTCGGCGACGACCGATCTGCCGTGGAAGCTGTACGGCACCGCGCTCGCCACGCTGCAGATCGACCAGTACCTCGACGGCCTGATCGTGCAGAAGGATCTCCAGCACCAGGAGTTCTCGAGCCTCGACGACGAGAATCGCAGCTCGCTACAGCTCCGGCTCGCCCGCGAGCTGACGACCGCGTGGTCGCTCGAGACCCGGGCCGCGATCTGGCGCGACTTCGGCGGGATCATGGACACCGCGTTTCGCCGCGCGCTGATCTACGCCGGCGTGGTGTACAGCCGGTAGCTGCCACTCAGCGGCGGAGCTGGCGGGCGCGCGCTTCGATCTGTGCGCGCTTCTGACGCAGCTGCTCGAGCCGTGCAGCGACCGCATCGCGCGCCCGCTTGGCTGCGATCGCGCGCTGGCTCGGGTCGCCCGAGCGCTGCGCGCGATGCAGCGAATCGATCGTGGATGGATCGACGACCTCGGCGAGCGCGATGGTGGCCTCGCTCTCGAACGATCCGATCGCGTCACCGCGGCCCGTGCTGGAGTCCGGGATCGATGTCGGTGATGGGGACGGCGACGAATCCTCGGCCGCCACGCCGCCCTGCGTGCGCGCCGACCCGCTGGGCGTGGTGCCGCGCCGGGGGGTGTCGTCCTCGCGCCGAGCGATCTCGGCCGCGCGATCGTGCTGGCGGCGAACCGCGACGATCCGGTCGAGCTCCTTGGCCTGGACCTCGAGGCCCGCGACCTGGCGCGCGAGCTCGGCCTCGGTCTCGCGCAGCGCGGTGGCCTGCTGGTCGAGCTCCTCGGGATCCGCGAGCGGATCGATTTTGGTATCCGGCAGGACGATGCGATTGGGCGCGCGATTGCGAGCCGGCGAGACCGCCGGGTCGCGTGCGCGATCGAGCTGGGCGCGGCGCGGCGGCGTCGGTCCAGTTGCCAGCTCGCGATCGATCGCGATGACCAACCCGCGGCGCGCGGCCTGCAGCTGTTCGGTCGCGCGCGCGAGCTCCGTGCTCGCCGCCTTGAGCTGGTTCGCGGTCTCGAGCGAGGCGGACAGCTGATCGCGGAGCTCGCGATCGCGGCGCCACGAGGCCCGCTGCTTCTTCAGCTGGTCGATCTTGCGCAGCTCGACGTCGTAGCGCTGCGCGAGTGCCGTGCGCTGGCCGGCCACCTGGCTGACCCG
>JBBJLY010000371.1:0-6512 GCA_037720695.1 Kofleriaceae bacterium
AACAGCCTGCGCTGCTCCTCGGTGTTCGCGGTGATGCGCACCCAGTCAGGCAGCTTGGTCGTGATCAGCAGATTCGCGACCTGCTTCGAGCCGACCTGCAGCGGGTAGTGGAGCGACGCGAGCGGTGCGATGGTCATCGAGCCCGAGGTGCCGACGCTCACGCCACCGAGCGTGATCGGCCCGGACGCGGTGCACGTCGTCGGAAGCTGGATATCCCAGGACAGCGTCAGCGGCGTGCCCATCGGGACTCCCGTAGGCGTTCCCGCGCTCGCCGGACTGACCTGGAGCGAGCCGGTGACCAGCGCCTGACATGCTGGATCCTCGGTCGGTGGCGGATCGGGATCCGGATCACCAGGTCCCGGCGGCGGATCATCCGGCGGATCATCCGGCCCCGGATCGCATTCGGGATTGGACGGCGAACACTGCCGCGCTTCTTGTGATGCGGTGGATTCGTCGTCGAGCGACGAGGTACAGGCAACCATGAAGGTGGTGACAACAACCAACGCGAGAGTCGGGTAGACGTGCATTGCCTGGTCGTTCAGCAAGCAGCGCACCAGCGATAACCACAGATGATTCCACGATCAGCGGTGGACTTGGTCCACCCCTATGGTCCACCCGTACATCGCTGGTCCAGGCCGACTTCAGCGCGATCCTCGCGGCGATGGGTGACGCGACATCGCGACGGCATCCCGGCGTTGTGAGCCCTCAGGGCGGGCAGGTGCCGAACGTGTTGCCGGCGAACACGTCGGCGGTCACCGGATAACCGGCAGCCTTCGCGAGCGTGTCACATGCCGTGCTGGCCTTGCGAAACCGGCACACGGCGGCCTTCACCCGGTCCTCCGACTTGTCCCACGCCGCGGCGATCTTGAGAGCGCCGGTGAGCGCCGTCGGGTCATCGGCGATCGCGAGCGCGTACTTGATGATCGGGGTCAGCGAGGACTTCAGCTCGTCGAGCGACCCCCGGGTCTCGCCCATGCACGGCTCCCAGCCGCCTGGAATCACGGTCGGGGTATTGAATCCGGTGATCGTGTCGACCACGAGCTTGCCGTGCTTGATCACGGTCAGCACCGCGTCGATCACGCCCGCGCCGGAAGCCCCCGCCAGCGGCTTCGTGACCTCGCTCAGCGCGGTCGCGAGCTTGCCGCGGCTCTCGAGGTAGCGCTGCGGCCCCGCCTGCTCGGCATCCTTGCACCCGACCAAGAACACCACCAGCACGAGTGATCGCCACATCGCCCGCTATAGTCCCACGTATGAGCACGCGTATCGAGACCGACAGCATGGGGCAGATCGAGGTCGATGATCAGCGCTACTGGGGCGCGCAGACGCAGCGCTCGCTACAGAACTTCCGGATCGGCACGGAGCGGATGCCGCCTTCCATGATCGTGGCCCTCGCGACGATCAAGAAGGCCGGTGCGCTGGTCAATCGCGAGCTCGGTCTGCTGCCCGAGGACAAGGCGAAGTTGATCGTCGCCGCGGCGGACGAGGTGATCAACAACCGGTTCCCCGACGAGTTCCCGCTCGCGATCTGGCAGACCGGCAGTGGGACGCAGACCAACATGAACCTCAACGAGGTGATCGCGAATCGCGCGAACGAGCTCGCCGGTGGCCAGCGCGGCGCGAAGCAGCCGATCCATCCCAACGATCACGTCAACCTGTCGCAGAGCTCGAACGACGTGTTCCCCACCGCGATGCACCTCGCGATCGCGGCTCGCACGGATACCCATCTCCTGCCGTCGGTGTCGCGGCTGCGCGAGACGCTCGATGCCAAGGCGAAGCAGTTCGCGGATCTGGTCAAGATCGGGCGCACGCACCTGCAGGACGCGACGCCGCTCACGCTCGGCCAGGAGATCTCGGGCTGGGTGGCGCAGCTCGATCTCGGGATCGCGGCGGTCCGCGCACAGTTGCCGGCCGTGCACGAGCTCGCGCTCGGCGGCACCGCCGTCGGCACGGGGCTCAACTCGCACCCCGAGTGGGCGCAGCGGGTCGCGCAGCAGCTCGCCGAGCTGACCGGCCGACCGTTCATCACCGCTCGCAACAAGTTCGCCGCACTCGCCGGCCACGAGGCGCTGGTCGCGCTGCACGGTGCGATCAAGTCGCTGGCGACCGCGCTGTTCAAGATCGCGAACGACATCCGCTGGCTCGCGAGCGGGCCGCGCTCCGGGCTCGGCGAGCTGACGATCCCCGAGAACGAGCCCGGCAGCTCGATCATGCCCGGCAAGGTCAACCCGACGCAGTCCGAGGCGATGACGATGGTCTGCATCCAGGTGATGGCCAACGACGTCGCGATCGGCTTCGGCGGCGCGAGCGGCAACTTCGAGCTCAACGTGTTCAAGCCGCTGCTCGCGCACACCGCGCTGCAATCGATCCGCCTGCTCGGCGATGCCGCGCTGTCGTTCGAGGAACACTGTGCGCGCGGCCTCGAGCCCAACCGCACCGAGATCGATCGCAAGCTCCACGGCAGCCTGATGCTGGTCACCGCGCTCGCGCCCCACGTCGGCTACGACCGCGCGGCCCAGATCGCGAAGCACGCGCACCACGACAACACCAGCCTGCGCGACGCCGCGATCGCCAGTGGTGTGACCGGTGACGACTTCGATCGCTGGGTGCGGCCCGAGGACATGGTCGGCCCGAAGTAAGCGTGCCAGGATGCGCCGGTGAGGATCAGTCTGTTGGTGTTTCTCCTCGCCTGCGGCAAGGGTGACAAGCCGGTCGATCAGGCACCGATCATGGGCTCCGGCTCCACTGTCGTCGTCGACGACGCGCCCCGCGCGGCCGCCGGCCTCGAGAAGCTGCAAGTCCTCGTCGACGGCAAGCAGGTCCCGATGCTGAAGGCGTTCGTCAAGCGCGTGTCGTTTGACCAGTGGCGCGTGCTGGTCGGCGATCTCGAGGGCTCGTGCGAAGAGCTCCTCTCAGGCGCCGTCCACGTCCAGAAAGGCGGCACCAGCTTCGTCGCCACGATCCAGAAGCGGCTCGCCGCCGACACCAACGAGACCACGATGGTCACCGACTTCTCGTCGGGTGCGTCGACCCAGCAGGTCAACACGCGCGCCACGTTCAGCGGCACCACGGCGAAGCACGACAAGGTCGAGATCACGCTCGACAAGATCACCGCGGTCTCCGCCGCGCCTGCCACCGACGGCATCGCGCTCGAGCGCAAGCTCGAGATCTCCGGCCCGTTCACCGCCACCGGTTGCGGCGATCAACCGGAGACCGGCGTCGGCGTCCCCAAGGGCGCGGTCACGTCGTCCGCCACCATCACGATCGCCGGCAAGAAGCTCGACCTGCGCGGCGCGATCCTGCGCGGCAACGATGCGGTGCTCTCGACGGGCCCCAAGGACTGCTCGACGGTCACGCCGTTCGCGCCGGTCATCGTCGAGGTCTCCGGTGGCGAGTGGAAGCTTTCGGGCACCTGGATCACGAAGCCCGTGACCGCGGTCGAGACCATGAAGGACGTCAAGTTCAAGGTCGTCGACAAGGGCACCACCGAGGACGGACCGGTCGTTGCGCTCGAGCTCTCGGGCCAGGGCGGCATCGGCGGCTACCCGGTGCAGTTCGCCGGCACGATCCTCGCGCTCGACTGCAAACCCTGATCTACCTTCAGGCGTCCGCGCCGCCGACCTGGAGCGCCAGGTTGGTCGCGGTCACCTGGTGGATCACCACGGTGACGCACTTTGGCGTGAACCCGTCGAACTCGACCTCGAGCGCGTCGAGCCCGTCGAAGTGCAGCCGATCCGCCGTCAGCTTCACCGGCCCCATCCGGACATCCTTCAGCGTGGTGTCGATGCTGCCGATGTTGCCCTTGATCGATCCCGCGCGGGTGTCGTGGATCCCGCCGCGCACGGCCATGTCCACCATGCCGGGCTGGTCGTCGCCGCCGAACATGATCGTGCCGCCGCCGGCCTCGACGGAGCGTGGCGCCAGGAGTGACAGCGCGATGTCGATCGCGTCGAGCGACATCGACTTCACCAGCTTGCTCTTGTCGTTCTTCGACGGCTTTGATGGCTCGGCCGACTTCTTGAGCCGGAAGTCCGCCAGCGAGCGCACCGGCACCCGCCCGAACGACGCCAGCGTCGCCGCATCCTGGTCGAGCTTCCACGCGACCAGATCGCGCGACGACCCGACGATCGGCACCTTCCACGTCACCGCGAGCTTGTCGTTGTCGTGCTTGATGTCGAGGAACGCGCCCTCGAGCCAGTCGAGGCTGTCGTTCAGCTTCCGGAAGTCGAGGCTGCCCTCCTTGATCGGCACCTTCAGCTGCTGGTCGAGCGTCCGCCGTCCCAGCACCGGCAGGTCGAGCACCACCTTCACCGTCAGCGCGATCTTGCCCGACAGCGAATCGAGGAACCGCAGCTTGTCCTGCCGCAGCTGCGCCCCGACCTGGGTCGCCAGCATCGCCTTCTCCATCGCCTGCTCGGTGAGGGTATCCGTTCCCTGAAACGGCCCCTTGATCGTCAGCTTCATCTCCTGCAGCGAGACGTGTGACGACATGATCTCGACTCCGCGGTCCGCGCGCGTCAGCATGATCCCGCGCGGCATCTCGATCCGTTCGACGTGCATGTCGATCCGTCCCGAGTCGTCCTTCAGCCAGGCCTTGCCAAGCGATGCCGCCTCGGCGGTCCAGCGCAGGGTGTCCAGCCTTCCCTCCAGACCCTTCAAAATCAGGTCGCCTGCGCCATAAGTCACAGGGCCCGAGCGCCCCTGCGCGCCATGAGATTCCGCGTGGGGGAACGTCAGCCGTCTACCAGCTGCGTCGTCCGTGTAGCCGAACTGCTTGACCGAGATATCAGATCCGACGTGATGAGGCATCGACGGCGGGATGGTACCGCCGCTGCGGCTTGATGGTATAGAGCGGGCCTTCTCAAGGAGACCCGCGATGCGATTCACTCGACTAATCCCATTCCTCGTCCTTGCCGCCGGCTGCGGTGACAACGGCACCAACAACCCTGGTCGGACGGATGCACGGCCGACGGTCGATTCTGGAGAGGACGAAGACGCGCCGCCAGATGGCCCGCCAGGCTCTGCCGGCCGCGTCTGGGTCGTGGGCGATTTTCTGACCGACAATACGCGTCAGGTCGGCAGCTTCTCGCCCGACGCGACGCTCCCGATCAGTGCCGCCATGCCGCCGCCGGCTGTCTTTCCCGCTAGCGGCAGGGTGTCGAGCAACTCGGAATTCCAGGCGCACACCAACGGAACCAAGATCGCATACGTGGCGGACGCCACCGTGGCAGGTCGCTTCGATCTCTACGTCGCGGCCGCGGACGGTTCGAATCCGGTGCTAGTCGTCGAGGGTGCCACGCCGTTGCCGCCTCCCGCGCCAGCTCCGCTAATCGACATCACTGCTGTCGTGCTGTCCCCTGATGGTTCCAAGGTCGCGTTCACGCGAGATAGCCTCGTGAACAACGGATACGATCTCTGGCTTGCACCCACGACTGCGGCGGCCGTCCCGGTGATGGTCAGTGCGCGGACTGGTCTCGACGACAGCCAGGACGTCTTCCTCACGAGCTTCACCTGGTCGGCGGACTCGAAGTATCTCGGGTTCGCTGGAGACACAGGAACGTCAGGCAAAAACCAGCCTTTCGTGGTCGATACAACGCTTCCCGTACCTGTGGGGGTGGCGTTCCTTCCCGTTGGCGACATCACGGGAACGGGAACGGGTGTGAACGGCGCCGTCGTGTTTGACGCCCAGAACAACGTCTACTTCCGGGCGGCCGTCACTGGGCCAGACTTCGAACTGTTTACGGCGCCGGCCGCCGACCCGACACCAGCCGCGAGGGTCAAGATCACGCTTCCGGGACGTACTGATGCGACCGTTCCGGATGTTGACTACTTCGGAATCACCCCCGACGGCACCAAGCTTGTCTACTCGGCGGACGCCCCGGTTGCGGACGCGTACAACCTCTACGTTGCAACCACCGCGGCGCCGAACACGAGCACAAAGATCACCGACCAGACCACCCCTGGCACTGTGAGTGGCGAGAATCGCGCTCAGCTGTGGTTCTCGCCGGACAACACCAAGGTCGCAGTCGTCGGGACCTGGATGGCGGCTGCCTTCGACGAGCCTTTCGTTGTTCACCTGGACGGTTCGGCGACCCGTCGCCTCGCGACCATCGCGTGCTCGAACTGCGACGTGAACATCCTGCAGTGGGATCCGGACGGCACGACCATCTGGGCGATGGGTGACATCCGCGTGGGCAACGACACCGAGGTCTACAAGCTCGATTCGACGATGGCAGACCAGGTGCCGACGCTGGCCGTCGACCCGCCGGATGGCGGCGACGTGTTCAACATGTTCGTTCGCCCGTAGTTTCGTTTCTCCGGTCGTCGCGCATCCGACGATGGATTGCGGGACCCGGGGCTCTGTCGCGTGGCGTTGGCGGTGTCGATGAACGCGGATCTCGCGGCAGTGCGTTCGGCGTCCCCGGGCGCGGAGCGAGTTCGCGCACCTGGATGCGTTGGTGCAATGCAGGACGCCTCGCCGCGTGAGTTGCGAATGGCGCGGCTCCCGGGAAACG
>JBBJLY010000372.1:0-6477 GCA_037720695.1 Kofleriaceae bacterium
TTCGTCATCCTGGTCAGCGCCGGACGGCGCAACAGGAACCAGATCAGCAACACCGGCACCGACGATGCCGACCGTCTCGGCCCGCGTGCTCACGACGCCTCCGGCGGGATGTGAGCGGTCCGGTTCTGGTAGTAGTACAGCAGCTTGACGTCGCGGACCTGGAGCGTGGTCGCGCTCGTCCGCTCGACGATCGGCCGGGTGTGATAGCTCGCCAGGCCCTTGATCGCGTCGTCCAGCTTGTCACTCGCGGACTGTGCGGTGTGCTTGGGATGCTCGGCGCCCCACGCAGGGTTGTCGGCGAGCCGGCGGCGCAGTCGCAGCAAGTCTTCGACCGCGACATCCACCGGCACCTCGAGCTGGCCGAGCGGCGCGCGGATCAGCCGATAGATGTCGCGCGTCCCAGCCTGCCGGGAGATCCCGTCGTACAGCGCGCGTGCCGCGAGGTGCGTCGAGTGCATCACGGTGAGTCTCGGGTAGGCGGCGGCGAGCCTGCGGCCCAGGGCACGCGTGTACTCGGCATCGCGCTGATCGTCATCCGTGACCTCGCCGTCCGCGCCGCGCACGTAGCTCGCGGGATCGACGACGCGGCCCGCGCGATCGACCGACTCGCCGTCGTCCGTGATGTCGTTGCCGAACGGATCGAGCGGGCGACCGAACCGCACGATCACCGAGCCCTCGTGGACCAGGATCTTGCGGAAGAACTCGACGAGCCGGCCGACCCGGCTGAATTCGTCGTCGGTGATGATGTAGCGATTCTTGCCGGTCTCGGCGAGGTAGTCGTCGATCAGCGTCTCGGCCTCGAGCACGAGCCGGTAGTTGATGGTGACGGGGACGATGTAGATCCGCTTGTTTGGCGCGCCTTCGCGCACGCTGTTCTTGTACGCGGTGACCGTGGTGCCGAGCAGGCCGAGCTTCAGGTGCTTCTCGAGCAGGTTCGAGCGCGAGCGCGTGCCGCCGGGGAAGAACAGCGAGTGATAGCCATGCTCGAGCAGCACGGCCGAGTACTCCTTGAGGACGTCCTTGTAGAGCTCGAAGCGCAGCCGGCGATCGACGCGATACGCGCCGAGGTTGCGCATAAAAAAGGAGATGAACGGATTCGAGAACAGATTCTTACCGGCGCCGTAGGTCACCGGCGGCAGGTGCGCGCGTAGCATGCCGAGCCCGATCGCCGGCGAGTCCATGTTCGACGAGTGGGTCGGCGTGACCACGATCGTGCCGCGCTCGGCGCATGCGCGGACGACGTCGAGGTCCCCATCCGCGGTGATGTGCGCGTCGAGGTTGCGCAGCGTGTCCCAACCCTGGCGCAGGCTGGTCAGCGGATTGAACACGAAGCCGAGCAGCGACGGGCCGATCCCGGTCGCGAACTTGTAGACGCGTGGATCGAAGTTGCCGACCACGTCCTGACCATAGTGGCGGACCAGCGAGCGCAGCTCCTCGCGCTTCTCGTCGTCGTTCATCGCGAGCAGGCGGCGTGACAGATCTCGCCAGCGTTCGATCCCGTTGCCCTTGCCCGCCTCGAGCCGGCGAATCTCGCAGAACGCGACGTCATTCAGCACGTACTCGAGCGAGGCGTCTCCACCGGCGCGCGCCTCGGTGACCCGGCGTGCGACCACGCGTCGCTCGACCTCGGCGAGCAGGCGCTCGCGATCTGCGTTGAACTTCTCGAGCCGGTTCTCGGCCTCTCGTACCGGCCGCTCGGTCGTCATTGTTTAGCGTCATATCACGTGGTTCGCCCGAGATGTCCGTCTAGGGCCTTGCACCGCGTCATGGGGTGTGCTGATCATCTCGGTACACGGAGCGGGCTCTTGGTAGAGACGCTCCGTCGGCCTGAGTCGGGATCTCCCGATGGGGCCGTGGGAAGTGGCCACGATGTCCACGACGAAGCGTCGAACCAGCGCAAAGAACAAGGACTCCGCAGGGTCGAGTGCGACCGCGAAGAAGTCGCGGGCACGCAAGGTGGCGGACGACGAAGCAGTGATCGAGAAGAAGAAATCAGAAAAGTCAGTGAAGGCCACGCGCAGCGTCAAGCCTTCAAAGAGCCACAAGCCCGACAAGCCCGACAAGCCCGACAAGCCCGACAAGCCCGACACGATCGAGAAGAAGCCGGCCGCGCGCGCCGTCAAGGCGACAAAGGTCACGAAGGCAAAGCAGGTCGAGGCGCCGCCGCCCCCGCCGCCCAAGCCGGTCTACTCGCTCGATCGGCCGATCCCGGCCGAGGGCGCGATGCTGCCGCCGAAGGTCGGTGCGCTGCTCGGGATCGGCCAGGAGACCCTCGGCATCAAGTCGTTCCGTCCCGGCCAGGCCGAGGCGTTCGAGCACCTGCTCGGTGGTGAAGATCTACTCGCCGTGATGCCCACGGGCAGCGGCAAGTCCCTGCTCTATCAGCTGACGTCGATGGTCGTACCGGGCGTGACCGTCGTGGTCAGCCCGCTGATCGCGCTGATCAAGGATCAGCTCGACAAGATGGTCGCGAAGGGCGTCAATGCCTGCAAGATCGACTCGACGCTGACCGTCAAGCAGCGCCGCGAGGTCGACGCGATGATCCGCGCGCCGGGCGGCAAGCTGTTGCTCACCACCCCCGAGCGCATGGCCGATCCCGAGTTCCGCGTGTTCCTGCGCGAGGCCTCGAGCGGCGTCGGCGTGTCGCGCTTCGTGGTTGACGAGGCGCACTGCGTCTCGCAGTGGGGCCACGATTTCCGTCCCGCATATCTCTCGCTGCGCAAGGCGCTCGAAGATGTCGGCCGTCCGCCCGTGCTCGCGACCACGGCCACCGCGCCGCCGCACGTGCGCGACGACATCCTGTTTCAGCTCGGGATCGAAGGCGCGACCACGGTCACGACCACGTTCGATCGCCCCAACCTCCACTACGAGGTGATCGTCTTCGGCGACGAAGCAGAGAAGATGCGAACGCTGGTCACGCTGCTGAAGAAGCTGCCGCGACCGGGCATCGTCTACTGCGCCACCGTCAAGAAGGTCGAGGAGCTCTACGAGGCGCTGACGCGCTGGGGCGTGCCGGTCGGCAAGTATCACGGCCGGATGAACAAGAAGGAGCGCGACGAGAGCCAGAACCGGTTCATGGAGTCGTCGGAGCTCGTGATGGTCGCGACCAACGCATTCGGGCTCGGCGTCGACAAGGCGAACATCCGCAATGTCCTCCACTATCACGTGCCCGGCTCGCTCGAGGCCTACGCGCAGGAGGCCGGCCGCGGCGGCCGCGACAACAAGCCGACCCGCTGCGTGCTGCTGTTCTCGCCCGACGACGTCGCGATCCAGGAGTACTTCCTGTCGGGCACGTACCCGACGCGGCGCCAGGTCCGCATGGTGTTCGAGACGCTCGAGGCGTTCACCAGCCTCCGCCGCTCCAACCCGAAGCTGGCAGAGGACTCGCTGCCGACCGTCGTCAACCTCGCGATGTCCTCGAGCGTCGGCCAGCAGCGCACGCGCACGGTGCTGTCGCTGCTCAAGGACGAGCAGTTCATCACCGAAGAGGACGGCGGCCTGTACTACGTCGCCGATCCGCCGCCGGAGCCAGCGCTCCTGATGGAGCGCGCCCGGCAGTACGAGGCGCGCCGGATCGCGGACCGTCAGCGGCTCGACGCGCTGCTCGCCTACGTCAAGGCACCGGGCTGTCGCAACCAGGTGATCCTGTCGTACCTCGGCGAGCCCGAGCCACCGAAGTGCGGACGCTGCGACAACTGCCTGCGGTCGCGCGAAGCGGCACTCGCGGCGTCGACCGAGGCCACGCGCCTCGGGGCCTCGTTGACCCGCCTGCTCGACGACGACGCCACGGTCGAAGTGGTGAAGCCCAAGCGCGAGATCAGGGCGCGCGTGGTGCGGATCGACCAGCCGCCGCCCGCCCTGCCGGTCGCCGAGCCACCCAAGTCTGCGGCGCCCGCCACGGTCTTGCGCCGCAGCAGCAAGGCCGCCGCGCCCGCCGCAGCGCTCGAGCCGGCACGGACGACCACCGGGGGAAGTAGCAACGGCGCGACCAGGCTCGGGCCTCCGGTCATCACGCGCAAGCCGGAAGCCGTGCAGGCCAAGGGCGAGCCCAAGCCGCCCGGCGATCCGCTCGATGAGGATGACGATGATGACGACGACCTCGATGACGACGACGAGGATGACGATGACGACGAGCTCGACGGTGCGCTCGCGGATGATGACGACGACGATGATGATGACGACGATGACGATGATGACGACGACGATGATGACGACGATGACGACTACGAGATCATCGACAAGACCGCCGCAGAGCTAGCCGAGGAAGGCGTCGAAGGTCCCGGCGAGATCACGGTGCTCGCGCGCAAGCGCGTGCCCAAGGTCCCGAAGGCACGGCCGCTACGCGATGCCGAGGCGGACTCGCCGTCGGCGAATGCGGCGGAGGCCCGCAGACGCAGGCGCAGGCGCAGGCGCAAGCGCCGCGCAATGCTGCCGCCAAAGAGCGCGTTCACGACACCCGTGCTGTCGACCGCAGCTCCGCTTCCCGAAGCCCAGGCGCGGCGTGGTGGCGGTGGCGGCGGACCCGTGATCGAGTACGTGCGTGGTCCGATGCGGATCGCGATGGCCCCCGTCGCGTCGGCAAATCCCAACGATGCCGGTGTTGGCCGGCGACGCGGCGGCGGTGGCGGTGGCGGTGGGGTCGGCGGACGTCCCGCGCGTGGTGGGAACCGGCGCTGGGACCGCAACGAGCGTCCGCGCGCCTGGACCGCTCCGGTCCACGCACCGGCGGTCCGCTGCCTCCCGCGCTCCCTGGCGATGGAGCGATCCAGGCCGACGGCAACCCGAACGAGCCGACCGAGCGGCGCCGTCGCAGGCGCCGGCGGCGGCGGCGCGCCGGAACTGGTGCACCGATGCAGCAGGGGATGCTGCCGCCGGCGGATGGTGGCGGCGCGAGCCTGACGACCAACGGGAACGGGGAGCCCGAGCCGCGCGAGGTCGAGCTGGGAGCGCCGGTCGACTTCTTCGCGCCTGCGGGCGCGCAACCGCAGGTGGCAGCGCTCGGCCCCGATGGCCAGCCCTTGCGCAAGCGCCGACGCCGGCGTCGGCGCGGTCGTGGCGGTCGCCAGCGCGAGTGGCGTGCGGGGATGCCCGGCGCTGAGGGCGGCGGATCGCCGGACGACACGCCGTCGGGCGACGCCGGCGATGCCGATGACGCCAGCGACTCCGGCGACGCCGGCTAGCCAGTCCGGGTCCGAGGCCGTACGCTCGATGCATGTTCGACTGGCTTGGCTCCGTGGCAGTGCGCAAGCGCTCCGCCACGCGGGTCGAGCTCGAGCTGACTCGCGCGACCGCGTGGGCAGGCTGGGGCCTCGCGGGTGCCGGCGCCTGGGTCGTGTCGTTGGCCGCGCTGTGGGCATACGTGCTCGGGGCGGTCGCGATCGGTGCGGGCCTGTTGCTCGGGACGCTGCAACGGCGGCTCGTGTTCGATCGCGAGGACGGCCTGCTGCGGATCGAGCAGCGCGTGTTCGGGATCCGCAAGCGCGCCGCGGTGCCGCTATTTCACCTGCGTGCGGTCGTGGTATCCGCGCGGCGCGGAGGCATCTATGTCGCGTATGTCGAGCGGCGGGTGGGCGGGACGATCCATCTCGACGAGGCGCGGCGTTCTGCCCCGCTCTACGCGCTCGCAAAGGCGATCTCCGAGGTCGCGGAGCTGCGACTGGTGTTCGACGCAACTACACGCGCCGCAGCATCTGACTGACAGCCGGGCTCGCGACGTTGTCTCGCCGCGCGTGCTGCGCTACCGTCGGGACGCCCGCATGAGTCGATCGTTTCTGTTGTTGCTCGCGGCCTGTGTTCCGGCCGTTGCTGCCTGCAAATCGGACGCAACGGAGCCGAAGCGTGAGAAGGCCAGCGAGCCCGCCCAGAAGCTTGCTGGGGTGTATCCGGACAAGTTCGAGTGCACGTCGATCGCGACGCCCGACACGCTGGCCGAGATCCTCGGTGGTCCCGTGGCGGCGAAGGACAATGTCCTGCCGATCCCGCCGGGCGTGCCGCAGCCATGCAACTACCGGGTCGACAAGGGCACCATTCAGACCGACGCTGGTCCGCTGCAGCAAGAGGAGTCGTGACGTTCGACTTCGACTGCCGCGACGGCATGAAGCAGCGCGTCGACAAGCTGTTCGCGCAGTACCAGGAGCAGACCGCCGCGCGGATCGGCCAGTACAACGTCGAGTCCGATGCCGGCGTGAAGCCGAACCCGGACGCCGGCACCGCGCAATTCACGAAGCCGGGCGAGGCGATCGAGGTCTCGGTCGGAGCGAAGGCGCTCGACCACAACGGCCAGGCGATCCTGTTCATCGATGACGATGCTCCTTGCTACGTCCGGGTCGTCGGACCCGACGCACCCAAGCGGCTCGCACTCGCGAAGCTCGTCGCAAAGAACCTGACGTTCGCGAACGCGCCGATGTCTCCGCGCGCGATTCGGTGACCGAGGCGCAATTCGATCGCGCGAGGTCCGCCGCGAAGCAAGGACCGAGC
>JBBJLY010000017.1:0-60334 GCA_037720695.1 Kofleriaceae bacterium
CCGGCCTTGGCTAGGCCGGCTAATTAGTTAGTTAGCCGCCGGCGCGGCAGGCCCACAGCGCGCGATGCACCGCCCCTTCGTCGAGATCGTCGCCGATCAACACGAGCTCCGTGACGCGCGCGGTGCTCGGCCAGGGCTCCGCGAGCCGGAGCTCGGTGCGGATACCGGCGCGCTCGAGGAAGTGCCGGCGATCGTCGCCCGCGAGCTGGACGAAGCCCTTGGCTCGCACGAGCCGGTCGCCGAGGCTCTCGATCACGGCGAGCACGGCATCGCGCACGAGCGGTGCCGGCTCCGAGAACGCGATCGCGACCAGCTGGCCGTGGCGATGCGGATGGTGCTGGTGGACCGGGCGCTCGCGATCCTCGCTCCACGCGCGGAGCGGCCGGCGTTCGATGATCCATGCGGTCATCGCGCGCGCGCCGGCCTCGTCGGAGGGGAAGCTCGCGCGCTCGGGCCGGGTCGCGGGATCGGGCGCGAGCTCGTCGAGGATCGCGTGACAGCGCACGACCGCGGCGGGGCTCGCGACGTCCAGCTTCGCGAGCAGCACGCGATCAGCAGCGAGCACCTGCTCGCGCGCCTCGTCGCGCTCGAGCAGCGCCTTGCCACCGGCCTCGGCATCGACGACGCAGATCACGCCGGCGGGCTGGATCCGATCGCGGACCGCGGCGGGGACGCGTACGAGCCCGTCGAGGATCGCGGCGGGTTCGGCGATCCCCGTGGTCTCGAGCACCACGGAGTCCGGGGCACTGCGCGCGACGATGTCGCCGATGCCGTCCCACAGGTCGTTCTTGAGATCGACCTTGCAGCACACGCAACCGCCGGCGAGCTCGAGCACGTCGTTACCACGGCCGATGATGAGCTGGGTGTCGATCGCGATCCGCCCGAGCTCGTTGACGAGCACGGCGATCTTGCGGCCGTGCGATGCCGCGAGCATCCGGTTCAGCGCCGTGGTCTTGCCCGCGCCGAGCCAGCCGGTCAGGATCGTGAACGGGACGCGAGACATCGGCAGCGTCAGGGTCGTCGCGCCAGGGCACGCTCGACAACGTTCGCCAGGATCTCGCGCGCGAACGGGCGGACAACGAACGCATCGGGGCCGTCGTCCGCGCCAACGTCGTAGATGTCGATATACGACGACGTCATCATCACGACCGGAATGTGAGCCGTCGTCGCTTCGTTCTTGATCCGGCGACATACCTCCGCGCCGTCGATCTTGGGTAGATCGCTATCGAGCAGGATCGCCTCGGGCGGCTCGTGCTTGACGCGAGCGAGCGCGCTCGCGCCGTCACGGGCGACCGATACGAAGTGTCCCTTGCCGGACAGCACCTTCAGCACCAGCCGGACCACATCCGGCTCGTCGTCGATCACGAGGATGCGCGCCATCTACTGGTCGATCACCGAGCGCAGGCAGGTCTGCGCCACCGGCGCCGCCCAGTCCCGCTTGTTGACGAAGTACGCGCGGACCTTGCCGTCGCGATCGATCAGGACGCTCTCGGGCACGGCCTTGATGCCCCAGCTCTTGGTGATCGGGCCGATCGTGTCGTCGCCGGCCGGCGGATCGAGCAGCACGCGAAACGGCACGCCGCGCGGCAGCGCGACCCGATACGCCGCGACCGCATCCGCGAGCGTGACGCTGCCATCCTCGGCGCGGCGGGCTGGGTCGGCGCGCGGACGGAGCGAGGCGGTGACCGCCGCGAGCGCGTCGGCGTACTGCTTGTCGGACGCGAGCGTCACGACGACGAACTCGCCACCGGCGAGCTCGGCGGCCATCGCTTCGAGCGAAGGCTTCTCGGTCTTGCAGACCGCGCACCACGAGGCCCAGAAGTTGAGGAGCACGACCTTGCCGCGGAAGTCCGACAGCTTGACCTGCTTGCCTTCGTGGTCGACCGCGGTGAAGTCCGGTGCGTCGACCGGCAGCGCGCACGGCTTGCTGGGATCCTTGTGCGGGCACAGCGCACCGCGTGCCTCGCCAGCCTGGATGTCGGTGCCACCGCCGAGCGCGCGACAGGCCGCGACCGACTCGCGCGCCGCCGCGTTGGGCACCATCCACAGGAAGATCGCGAGCAGGGCAATCCCGACCAGCGCGACCAGCCCGCCCGCGAGCAACACCCGCGGGTCGAACATGACGCCGCGGCCTCCCGGTCCCGGCGTGTCCTGGCGGGGCAGCGCGGTGGCGACGGGGATCTTCGGCTTCGGCGCGTCAGCCATGGGGACAAGATAACCGATCTACCTCGCCCGGAAATCCCGTGTTCTCGAAGTTCCGCTATGCTCGACGAGATATGTCGGTGCGCGGCGCGCTCAGCACCATGCCCGCCGAGGACATCCTGGAATGGGTCTCTGGACGGCGGATCAGCGCCCCGCTGACCTTCGAGCGCCGAGGCACCGTCCGCAGCCTCGTGGTCGAGGATGGCGTGATCGTGTGGGCGAGCTCCAATCGCCGCGACGAGCAGCTCGGCGTGATCCTGGTCCGCTCGGGCCTGGTGGCTGAGCGCGCGCTGGCCGAGGCGCTCGACTCGCGCGCGGAGACCGGCGTGCCGCTCGGCAAGGTGCTGCTGATGTCGGGGCTGATCTCCGAGCCAGACCTGATCGACATCCTCGCGACCAAGGTCCGGGAGACCGTGACCGATGTCGTGACGTGGACGGACGGCTCGTTCGAGATCGTCCCGCGCCCGCAGCTGCCGGCGACCGGCGTCAACGCCCAGTTGCCGATCGAGATCTGCTTGACGGTCGCGCGCCGGCGATCGACGCGGATGGTCGAGATCATGAACGTGCTCGGTGCGGACGACGTCACGTTCTACGTCCCGCCGAGCGCAGCTCCGCCGACGGCCGAGGAAGGTCAGGTGATCGACAGCGCGAAGCTGTGGGCGCTGGCCGGCGATCGGCTGACTGCGGGTGACATCGCGGCGACGTTCGCGGGAGAACGGTATGCCACGTTCGATAACCTCGCGAAGCTGGTCGCAGCCGGACGCCTGGTGATCGATCGCCGGCATCGCGAGCGCACGAACTCTGCGGTCGAGCTCGCCGCCGGTGCGCGGGGGCGACTTCGCCAGGGCGACCGGGCAGGCGCGCTTGCGATGGCGACCCAGGCATTGCATCAGGATCCGAGCGATGCCGAGGTCCGCAAGACGTTTTCGCAGGCCGAGCGCGCACGGGTCGCCGAGATCGCGAAGAAGCTGCTATCCCGACACTGCGTCCCGCGGCGCAGCAGCATGCCCACCACCGGCCTCACCCTCAGCGAACCCGAGCTCGAGCTGCTCGCGCGGGTCGACGGCAGGTGGGACTTGCTCTCGCTGGTCCGATCGGCGAGCGTTCGCGAAGCTGAGGCCTTGCTCGCGCTCGCTCATCTCGCCGAGGTCGGCGTGGTGGAGCTCGGCTGACCATGGAAGCTGTCGCCCCGAACGCCGTCGATCGCGCCCGCCTGCTCCCGCGCAGTGGGATCGGCGTCGACGGCGCATGGCTCGTGATCGCGCCGCCCGGTAATCCGACCATCCGGCTCGACGCGCGCCTGCTCGATCGGGTGGAGCTGATCGGCCGCTCACCGACGGCGCCGCTCGTGTGGTCTGGCTTCGCGACCGCCGGGGTCGCGGCCGCCGCGCTCTCGATCCTGCCGGGCGGCGTGTTCGCGTGCGCCGGCCTTGCCTACCTCGCACACGAACGCTTCAGCGAGGCGCGGCGACGGGCGCGCAGTCGCGACCTGCTGCTCGCGCTGGGTGATCTCGAGGTCGCGCTCCACGTCGCCGACGGCCCCGAGGCCGCGAAGGGCATCGCCGAACAGCTGGTGCCGTACACGCGCGACGCTCCGATCACGCGACCCGAGGTCTACGAGGATGCGAAGCGCCGGATGCGAGCGCAGGCCGAAGGCAAGGGCGAGGCGTCCGCGCGGCGCGAGCTCGAGAACGCCTTGCTCGTCGGTGCGGACGTCGTCTACCTGCGCGGGGACTACCTGCAGGTTGGCCAGGTCGCGTCCGGATCGGCGAGGTCCGCGAGTACGCGCTGCGTGGTCAGAACTTGCCGCTGACCGGCGGTCGGCTGCTCCAGGCCGCGATGGGCCTGCTCGTCGTGGCCGCCGAGGAACGCGCAGCGCAAGGCGAGGACGTCAATCTGTTGTCGAAGCGGATCGCGGACTACGAGTCGTGGTCCGGGCACACCGCGGGGCGCTGGTGATCGCGCGGATGCGCTGGCTCGTGCCGGGGATCGTCGTGATCGCGAGCTGCCGCAAGGGTGTCGATCGTCGCGAGGACGAGGTCACGCGCGCGATGGCACTCGGCTCGATCGCCGATGTCGATCGGGCGATCGCGACCGCCGCGACCCGGGTCGGCACGACCGACGGCGCGCAGGGGCTGGCACGCTGCGCGAGCGTCGCGGTCACGCGCAACGATCTTCACGAGACGCCGTATCGCGACCTCGCCGGCAAGCTCGACCAGCTGTGTGACACAGACCTCCCCGCCGCCGAGCTGACCGCCGCGCTCGCGCTGGTCGAAGCCGAGCCGACTCGCTGCGCCGCGCTCGCGATGGGCCCGCAGCTCCAGCTGCTCGCGCAGGCCACGGCGCCGAAGATCAGGGCCCCGGTCGCGCGCTATCTGGTGCTCTGTCCGACGACGATCACGTCACCGGCGATACCGGACCACGGTGCCGACGGCGCGGTCCCAGAACGCGCGCTTGGCCGAGACCCGTAGCGCGGCGTAGAGCAGCAGCCCGAGCCCGCCGAGCATCATCAGGAACGTCGCGACGCCGGCGATGTCTGCGTCGACGCTCATGCCGGAGACCGCGAGAACGAAGTCGATCGTGCCGACCAGGATCGGGAGCCCGAAGATCGCGAGCGAGCGCCTGATCGCCTGGGGCATCGCGGGGCGAGCGCCGGTCTGGACGTCGACGATCTCGAGCTCGATCAGCGCCTTGCCCGCGGTGCGACCCCAGCGCGCCGTGGCGAGCGCGTTGTAGATCGCGAGCACCGGGATGATGATTGGCATGTTCGATCGCACGCCGACCCCGGTGATCGCCGAGACCGCGGCCTCGCCGAGCGTGACGATGATCGTGATGAGGACGAAGTCGAGCAGCATCGCCACACTGCGCGCCCAGAACCCGGCCGGACGCGTGTGCACGATCGACGCGAGCTCGACCGCGCGCAGCAGATCGTCGTAGCTCTCGAACCGATCCGCCGGATCCGGCGCCATCATCTTCGTGCATAGCGCGTCGATCGCGCCGATCTGCGTCCGCGGCTGGCCCCGTCGCGGCAGCGCGGGACGGACCGCTGTCGCGTGCAGCGAGAGCAGCTCGTCGACGCTGTCGGCCTCGAACGGCGGCTTCCCCGCGACCAGGTGGAACAGCGTCGCGCCGAGCGCGTAGATGTCGGCGCGATGATCGACCGCCTCGCCGCGCGCCTGCTCGGGCGCCATGTAGAGCGGCGTACCCGCGAGCGAGGTCTGCGCGACCGGGCCGCTGACACCGATGCCCGCCTCACCGGCCGCGAGTCCGAAGTCGAGCACCTTCAGCACCCCGTGGCCGTCGATCATGAGGTTCGACGGTTTGACGTCGCGGTGCGTGAACCCGTTGCGTTGCGCCTCGCGCAACCCGAGCGCGGCGCCGCGGATCACGTCGAGCGCGGCCTCGACGGACATCGGCCCCTTCGCGATCCGCTCGGCGAGCGTGTTGCCCGCGACGTACTCCATCGCGAAGTACAGGCGATCCTCCTCCTCGCCGATGAAGTACATGTGCGCCACGTTCGGGTGGGCGACCCGGGCCTGCGCGCGCGCCTCGCGGATCAGGCGATCGCGCCTGCGGGCGTCGCGGCCGAGCTCGTCGGGCAGCACCTTGATCGCGACCGGGCGATCGAGCGCGAGATCCGTCGCGAGGTAGACCTCCCCCATCCCACCGGCGCCGAGCTGGCGAACGATCTTGAAGTGGCCGAGCTGGCTTCCGGCCGGGATCCCGATCGGCGTGGCACGCGCACGACCGTCGACCGTCGCGGTGCGATCGGGAGTGAATCCTGGCGCCCCAGGCTTCTGGGCGGGTGCCGCCTGGGTGTCCTCGAGCTCCACTCCCACCCACCCAACATACGCTGCGCGCCGGCTCAGGTCATCGCTGGCGACGCCACCAGCCGCAGCTCGAAGGCACAGC
The DNA here is from genome assembly GCA_037720695.1 of Kofleriaceae bacterium. GTDB lineage: Bacteria > Myxococcota_A > Polyangia > Haliangiales > Haliangiaceae > JABFXX01. The sequence continues at coordinate 6,115 of JBBJLY010000017.1, forward strand.
CCTGCCCTGCCTCCGACGTGGCCTCGACGGCGGCGCCCCACGGCATCACGATGTCACGCGCCAGCTCACCGAGCCGGATCACGCGATCACTGCCCGCACCGTTGTCCGTGATCGTGACCAGGGCCCAGCCACTGTCGATCGAAGACCGCACGCTGAGCGTGGAGCCCGGCAGCTCGTGCGCAGACCGCGCGCACGCCGCGACCAGCTGCGCGACCAGGAGTGCCAAGATACCTGGTGATCCGCGCACCGGTGGCGTGCTGGCGAGATCGATCAGCAGCTCGATGCCGGGGCCGAGGTGCTGGTTCGCGAGCCGCAAGCCGAGATCGATCGTGATCGCAAGATCGAACCACCCCACGGGATCGTCGTCGAGCGCGCGATCGAGCTCGTCGATCCGGCGCGCCAGCGTCGTCGCCTCGAGGTACGCGCCCGCGAGATCCTGGCGGAGCGTCTGCAGCGAGCGCCACGGATACGGGGTGGGGCCGGTCGCGGTCGCGACGTGGCGCTCGAGGTGATCGACGACAAGGCCGAGCCGATCCCGCAACGTGCGGAGCGGATCGGCCAGCTGGCGCGTGATCTCGATCGCGACCTCGCCCGCGATCGTACCGGCGGGCCGCTCGCCCCCGTCCGCCGGTCCGCTCACAAGCTCCCCGTCAGCAGAAACCACATCTCGCTGATGCCTTCCGCTTGCAGCCCGTGGGCGTAGCCGATCTCCAGCGTACCGGGAACGAAGTAGCCGAAGAACGCGTCGAGCCGCAAGGCACCGCCGAGTGACGCGCGCACGTGGCGATCGAAGTCGAACGGCGCATCGAACGCCGTGCCGACATCGGCCAGCGCGGCGACGTGCAGCCGGCGCAGGTACACCGGCAGCGTGTCGATCCCACGCTCGATCTGCCACAGCTCCTGGCGGTACTCGAGGTTCAGCAGGTGGAACTGGTTGCCGGCGAGGACGCGGCTCGGGTACCCGCGCAGGAAGCCGGTGCTACCGGCGCGCGTGCTGTCGATCAGCGACCGCACGACGTCTTGCGATGGTGCCCCGCCGAGCCCGAACGTGCCGGTGCGGACGAGGTCTCCGGCGCGCAGCGTGCCGGCGAGCCGTGCCGAGAACGTCGGCGTCTTGCCCCACAGCTGGCGATAGGTCGCGAACGTGTAGCTGAGCGACACCGTCTTGTACTCGGCGCCGATCAGCGGGTGATCGAAGCGCAGGCCGATCGACGCGTCGAGCCCCGACCGCGGGCCGAGTCCGTAGGTGGCGCCGCGGACGCTCGAGAAGCTGACGCGGGTCGCGACCCCGGCCTGCACGTAGTCAGTCAGTGGGACGATGGTGACGCGGTCCGACGGATCCAGCACCAGCAGCGGCGGATCGACCAGCCGGAACCAGTCGAGGTCGTAATCGAACGACAGCGACCATCGCGCATCGGGCCGGGTCTCGAATGGCACGCTGGTCGAGAGCGTCGCGCTCCAGTCTTCCTGACCGTAGGTCACGGGGTTGCCATCGACGCGATAGCCGCCGCGCTCGGCGAACGTCCGCGCGGCCGCGACCCGGAGGTTCGGCCGCAGCCCGGTATAGGTGTAGACGCCCGCGACATCGAGATCGCCGGATTCGAGGCTGGTGCCGATCGCGAGCTGGTAGCCGTGCAACCCGAAGATGTCGCTGCCCGCGACCTGGAACGTGATCGTCGGCTCGGGATCGCCGAGCGCGAGCTGCGCGGTCCATGCCTGCGGGGCCATGGTCTCGATCGGGCGGTACGATCGCTTCGCCGAGATCTGCGTCGAGCCGTCGGGGATCGCGACCGACGGCGGCCGATCGTCGACGAACGCATGCGCCGGGAGCCAGGTCGACCGGTCGACCGCGAGCTCGAACAGGTCGAACCCGCCGGCAGGCACCGCGGCCTCGAACACCAGCCGCTGATGATCCGGGGATGGATGCGGACGGTACGCGCCGCCGATCACGTTGGAGACCTGCCACAGCGAGCGATCCACGGTGTCGTACGCGTAGATGTTGGCGATGCTCGTGCGGTCGCTGTCGAAGTACAGGATCCGGCCGTCGCGCGACCACGCGGGCGACATGTCGATCGCGCGATCCGAGGTCACGGCCTCGACGCGCCCCGACGCCAGCTCGACGATCAGGATGTCGCGATAGCCGCCGGTGCGCCACGCCGAGAACGCGATCCGCGTGCCGTCGGGAGACCAGGCTGGCTGATATGCCTGCTCGTACGGCTTGCCGCGCCACACGATCGACGACGGCGCGTCGGGCACCGCATCCATCACCGCGAGCACGCTGGTCGACACCTCGTTCTGCGAGAACGCGACCCGTCGGCCATCGGGCGACAGCGACGGATCGCGCGCGCGCCGGCCGTGCGTCAGCTGCAGGATGCGACCGGTCCGCGCATCCCACCGGAACAGATCCTGGAACGAGTACTGGCGCCGCGTCACCCGGCCGCCCTGCTCGAACACGAACGAGCCATCCGGCAGCAGGTCGAACGGGCCCATCGCCTCGAGCTGGACGACGTCCCTGGCCTGGCGGATGTCGCCACCAACCGGCATCGTGCGCACGTGGGGCTGGCGATAGCCGTCGCTCTGGATCCACACGATCGCCTTGCCGTCTTCCGTGTACTTCGCGTTGAAGTTGCTCTCGGCCGAGCGCGTGAGCGGGCGGCCGGTGACCAGGCCGCGGCGCTCGGCCGCCATCTCCTGCATGCCGTAGCGATCGCGGAGGTAGCCCTTCCAGTCGTCGTACAGGGTCGCGAACGGCGTACCAGTGACCTTCGCGATCTGACGATTGACGGCGAACGGCGACGGGTGCTCGCCGCCGAGATGCGCGAGCTGACGAAACGTGTCGTCACCGAAGCGGTCGAAGATGTACCGCATGAAGTGCGAGCCGTAGACGTAGACCGCATTACCGCGCGGGAACTGACGCGGTGCGCCGGTGATCTGATCGAGCCGCAGATCCTTGCCCGCTTTGCGCGCGATCCGGATGATCTGGTCGAACCGGGTCCCGCGGTTGCGTCCGCCGGAGCTGCGCTTGGACTCCTCGTAGGTCGCGACGCCCTCGATGATCCAGCGCGGCATGATCTGGCTCGGCGACCAGGTCTTGCCGAACACGCGGTTGTAGAGGTGCGGCAACCCGCCGATCGTGTCGAGGTGGAGGATGTGCGTGTACTCGTGTGCGACCAGGCCGTGCATCCAGTCGTCGTGATCGTCGAGCTCGCTGATCGCGCCGGGCGCGGTCGCGAACAGCGTGATCGCGTTGCGCGGCAACACGCCAGCGAACCCGTTCGCGCTGTCGGTGTCGTCGACGATCACGATCTGGATCTTCGTCGCGGGCGCGTGGTCGAGCGCGGGGGACAGCGTGCGGTGCGCGTGCTCGGCGACGGTCGCGACCCGGCGCGCCAGCGCGTCGAGCGGCTCGTAGTAATGCACGACGAAGTGATCGGTTTCGATCGTGTAGTGATCGAGCAGCGGATCACCTGCGTGGGCCGGCGACCCGAGCGCGGCGAGCACGAGAAGCGCGAACACCCGCCGCACGATCAGGCTCGCTCTTTGCGCTGCCCCGCCAGCCCGAACACGTAATCGCTGACCATCGCGCGGATCTCGGCCGCCGTGGGCAGGCCCTTGATCCGGTCGACGAGCGCCTCGGTCTCGCCGACGGTCATGTTGCGGATCATCGCCTTGACCTCGGGCACCGAGACCGCGCTCATCGACAGCTCGCGGATCCCGAGGCCGATCAGCACCGGCACGATCATCGGCTCGCCTGCCATCTCGCCGCACACGGTGACCGGGATGTTTGCGGCCTTGCCCGCCGCGGCGATGCTACCGATCAGGCGCAGCAGCGACGGATGCAACGGCTCGTAGAGGTACGACACGTACTCGTTCACGCGATCGACCGCCATCGTGTACTGGATGAGGTCGTTGGTGCCGATCGAGAAGAAGTCGACCTCCTGGGCCAGCAGATCGGCGGTCAGCGCGGCGGACGGCATCTCGATCATCACGCCGATCTTGACGCCGTCGTCGAATGCGATGCCCTCCGCCGTGAGCTCGGCGCGCACCCCGTCGAGCACGGCCTTGACTGCGCGCAGCTCGGCGACACCGGAGATCATCGGGAACATCAGGCGCAGCGGTCCGTGAACCGACGCGCGCAATAGCCCGCGCAGCTGGACGTGGAATAGTTCTCGACCGAGCTCGGCGAGGCACAGCCGGATCGAGCGCAGCCCCAGTGCCGGGTTCGCCTCCTGGAGGTCGGCGTCCTCGAGGAACGGCGCCAGCTTGTCGGCACCGAGGTCAAACGTGCGGATCGTGGCGGGCAGCCCACCGAGTCGCTCGATCACCTGGCGCGCGGTCGTGTAGTGGAGCTCCTCGTCGGGCAGCTCGGCGTGCCCCATGAACAGGTACTCGGTGCGGAACAGCCCGACGCCGACCGCGCCGTAGTCGAGCGCGTCGTCGAGCTCCTCCGGGCCATCGATGTTGGCGTTCAGCTGGTTCGCGGCCTGGTCGCGCGTGTGCGACGGCAGATCGCGCACGGAGTGAAGCAGCGAGTGCGCGGCGACCTGCCGGCGTTGCTCCTCGCGGTACTCGGCGACCGTGGCGGCGGTCGGGTTCACGATCACGATGCCCGCGGCACCGTCGATCATGATCAGATCATCGGTCTCGACGACCTCCGTGATGTTCTCGAGACCGACGACGGCCGGGATCTCGTGCGCACGCGCGATGATCGCCGTGTGAGACGTCTTGCCGCCGGCATCCGTGATCAAGCCCGCGACCGCAGCCTTGTGCAGCTGGGCAGTATCGGCCGGGGACAGGTCGTACGCGACGACGATCGCATCGGGCGGTGGCGATGGCGGGCCGGTATCGCGACCCAATAGATTTCGCAGCACGCGTTCGAACACGAACTCGACGTCGCTGCGGCGCTCGCGCAGGTACTCGTCCTCGATCTGATCGAACACGCCCGCGATGTCGTCGACGGCGCGTCGCAGGCCCCACTCGGCGTTGATCAGCTCCTCGCGGATGTACCCGACGGCCGCGCCGACCAGGTGCTCGTCGTGAAGCATCATCTGGTGCGCGGTGATGATGTGGTAGTCGCTCTCGTTCTCCGACGCGAGCTTCTCCTTGATCTTTGCGAGCTGCTTGTCCGAGGCGGCGATCGCCTTGTACAGGCGGGCGACCTCGGTATCGACGTCGTCGGCTTCGATGTGGTGACGCGGCGCCTTCAGCGTGTCGCGGCCGATCAGGTATGCGCGTCCGAACGAGATGCCCGCCGAGACCCCGAGTCCCTGGCGTTTGATCTCCGGCCGCGGTTCCTGCACCTGTTTACTTCCCCTCACCGAACTTGTCGTCGATCAGGGCTGCGATCGCGGCGACGGCTTCGGCTGCGCGGTCACCCTTTGCGCGCAACGTCACCTGCGTACCCTTGGGCGCCATCAGCGTCAGCACGCTGAGGATGCTCTTGCCGTTGACCTCGTTCGCACCCTTGGAAACGGTGACCTCGCATGGAAATTTCGACGCGGTCTGCACGAACTTGGTAGCGGCGCGCGCGTGCAGCCCCAGCTCGTTCTGGATGAGCAGCGTCTTCTCGGCACGATCATCAGCAGCCATCACAGTCCCCGTTCCACGTCGCGATGGCGGACCAAGACATCCCACTCGCCTCCGAGCCGCCGCCGCAGCTCCTCGACAATGGTGACCGAGCGGTGACGCCCGCCCGTGCAGCCGACGCAGATCGTGACGTACAGCTTGCCCTCCTTCTGGAAGTGCGGAAGCGTGAAGCGCAGCAGCCCCTCGACCTGACGCACGAGCTCGAGCCCGTCGGAGCCGAGCACGAAGCGCGCGACCTCGGGATCGCGGCCATCGAGGTGGGTGAGCGACGGCTCGTAGTACGGGTTCTGCAGGAACCGGACGTCGAACACGAGGTTGAACTCGAGCGGCAGCCCGTTCTTGAACCCGAACGAGACCAGCGTGACGGCGAGCTTGCCGGTCCCGCCGTAGCGATCCTGGATGATCGACTTCAGCTGGTGCATCGTCAGCTGCGAGGTGTCGATCACCGCCGCGCCCTGACGCAGCTCCGCCATCACCTCGCGGTCGCGTCGCACGCCGTCGCTGAGATCATCGCCGGAGAGCGGATGGCGCCGCCGGGTCTCGCTGAACCTGCGCAGCAGGACCACATCGCTCGCGTCGAGGAACATCACCTCCAGGCGATGGCCGGCGCCGCGCAGCTTCGCGAGCACGCCCGGCCAGATCGAGAGGTTGCGCCGCTGTCGCGAGTCGAGCGCGATCGCGACCTTGTCGCGGTCACCCTCGTGCGCGAGGTGGTCGATCATCTCGGCCACGAGCGGGACCGGGATGTTGTCGACGCAGAAGAACTCGATGTCCTCGAGCGCCCGCAGCGCCGTGCTCTTGCCGGCTCCCGACAGGCCGGTGACGATCACGATCTGCATTACTCGGCTGTCTCCATCCCGAGCGCCGCCTCGGCCTCGAGGGCGGCGGTCAAGCGGTCACGGAACGCGCGCGCCGAGTGCGTGCCCTGGATCTTCAGCAGCTGGTTGCGTGCGGCCACCTCGACGAGGGTCGCCAGGTTGCGGCCCGGACGCACCGGGACCCGCACCGCCGGGACCGGGACGCCGAGGATGTCGTCGGTCAGATCGTCGAACCCGAGCCGGTCGTACTCCTCGTGCACCGACCATTCGTGAAGCTCGACGACGAGCTCGATCTTCTTGGTCTCGCGCACGGCCGCGATGCCAAACAGATCCTTCACGTTGATGATCCCGAGCCCCCGGATCTCCATGTGATGACCGATGATGTTGGCGCCACGTCCGACGACGTCCCTGCCCTGCCGGCGGATCTTGATCACGTCGTCGGCGACCAGGCGGTGACCGCGCACCACGAGGTCGAGAGCGGTCTCGCTCTTGCCGATGCCGCTCTTCCCGATCATCAGCACGCCGATACCGATCACGTCGATCAGGACGCCGTGCATCTCGGTCGCGGGCGCCAGCCGGTCGCCCATCCACGCCGTCACCGCGGAGATGAAGTCCGCCGTCACCAGGCTCGACACCAGGAGAGGTACCTCGTTCGCGTTGGACGCGGCGATCATCTCCTCGGGCGGCACCAGGCCGCGGCACACGACGATGCATGCCGGACTGCTCGCGAGCAGCGTCGTGATCCCGGTGACCCGGGCCGGCGGATGGTCCGCGAGGTACTCGATTTCGGTCCCGCCGAGCACGAGCACGCGTCCGTCGTGCAGCTGCTCCGGCCAGCCGGTCAACGCGAGGCCCGGCTTCTGGATCCGGGGCACCTCGACCGTCCGTGCGAGTGACCTGTGCGCGTTCGTCTCCAGCACCCCCGCGACCGCCGTCAGCCCGAGCTCGGCGCGCTGCAGCAGCTCACCAACGGTGATCTTCGCCATTCAGTACTTGGCGTCCTCGTCGGTGACCACGTTGTACATGAGCTCGCCCGTGTCGGCCGCGAGCAGGCGACGACGAAACTCGGGGTCCTTGAACACGCGGCTGATCCGCGCCAGGGCCTTGAGGTGTGCACCGGTCGACGATTCCGGTGCCACGAGCACGAAGAACAAGAAGGTGGGCTGGCCGTCCATCGAGTCGAACTCGACGCCGTTCCGGGCCCGGCCCAGACAGGCGACGATCTCGCCAACCGCGGACAGCTTGCCGTGCGGGATCGCGACACCCTCGCCGATCGCGGTCGAGGCGAGCTGCTCGCGCTCGATCAGCACCTTGGCCAACATCGCGCGATCGATCCTCGGGTGGTGCCCCGCCATGTAAGTGGCGAGCTCTTCGAGAATTCCTCGCTTGTCGGTCGCCTGTAGCGCGGGAACGACCATGTCGCGCTTGATGAGGTCGACGATCTTCATGGACCGCTCGCAGTGCTCGCTTCGCTCGCATTCACAGTCATGCGCCGAACATCACGCTACCACTTTGTTCAGACGGGTGTCGGATTCGGCGTCTCGATCAGGCCATAGCTACCGTCTTCGCGCTTGTAGACCACGGCCACGCGGCCGTCGGTATCGTGCCGGAACACCAGAAACGGCTCGTGCGTCAGGTTCAGCTGCACGATCGCGCTATCGACCGACAGCGGCTGGGCGTGGAACTTCTCGGTGCGGACGACCTGGAACTCGGGGTGCGGCCCGCTGTCGGCGTGCTCGCCCGAGACACCGTTCCCGTTGGCCTCCCCGGCGCCCTGTGCGTGCTGGAACGCCTCGGACACGATCGAGTGCGACCACGGCAGGGCCACCACGTGGTGCGGCCGCGCCTTCATGCCCTCGAGCTTGCCCTTGTACTTGCGGACCTGGCGCTCGATCTTCGCGATGCACAGGTCGATCGACGAGTACATGTTCTCCGTCGTCTCGTGTCCCGCGACCGACAGCCCGTTGTGGAGCTGGAAGGTGACGTCGATCCTGTGGTTGTGACGCTCCGTGCTCAGCACGACATGACAGGAGATCGGATCCGGCAGGTACTTGCGGACTCGCTCCATCCGCTCCTTCGCGTACGACTTGAGAGCCTCGGTCGGTTCCATGTGGCGGAACGTCACCGCAAATTGCATCGATCCCTCCCAGAGTGGTGATCCGATTCCAAGCATACCGCTGCCGTCGGCAGATGATCAGCGGATGATCAGAGTTCCTCGCCGAAACCACAGAACGAGCACGACGACGACCAGCCAGCTTGCGGTTAATGGCGAGGTCTGGCAGCACCCGTGCGATCGGTGGACCTCGCACGGCAGGGGTGCGGGCACCGCCGGAGGCCGCCCCGGGACCAGCAACCGCACGCTGCCATCGTAGGTCGCGACGACGAGCGAGTCGCCCGCGATCGCGATCCCGGCGAACATCGGCAGCCCGAGATCGAGCTTCCACCGCGCCGCGCCCGTCGCGAGCGCATACGCGCCGAGCTGTCCGGATGTATCGCCGGCCCACACCAGGTCGCCCGTGATCACCGGCGCGGCCTCGAACCCCGCCATCCCGACTCCACGGTAGTGCGTGGTCCGCAGTGGTCCGGCTGCGGCCGGCACCCGCCAGCGGACCTTGCCGGTCGCCGCGTCGAGCCCGACCAGGTCGCGGTACAGCGTCGGCACGACCAGCACCCCACCGGCGATCGCGAGCGCGCCGACCGTCGCGTTGCCCCAGTCAAACCCGCTCTGATCGAGCCACACCCGCCACCGCAGCTTGCCGGTGGCGAGCTCGAGCGCGAACACCTCGAGCAACCCGTTGCTGAAGTACACCAGGTCCCCGGAGATCACGGGCGTCGCGTTGATCGCGAGCGTCAGCGGCAGCGTGACCGCGGACTCGCTCGTGTTCGAGACCAGGCGCCAGCGTTCGCGTCCGGTCGCGCGATCCCAGGCGACGATGCCCCCGACCTCGCGATCGAACACGCCGACGACGACCCCGCTGCCGACCGCGACGGCAGCGAGCGACTGAGAGGACTCGCCCGCCGGCACCGGCGCGGTCCGCCAGCGCAGCTTGCCCCGCGGGTCGATCGCCGCGAGCTGACGCTGGTTCCCGACCAGGAAATCTCCGCCGTCCACGGTGACGGGGGCGTAGGTCGCCGCGGCCTCGGGTGGCATCCCAGCGTCGCCGAGCTCGTAGCGCCACCGGACTTGTCCGGTGTGGATATCGAGCCCGAGCACGGTGCCGTCGAGCTCGGTCACCGCGAGCGTGCTCCCGATCACCGCGGGCCCGCCGCGGACCGGGACGCTCGTCGTGTGGCGCCAGCGAACCGCGCCGGTCTCGAGCTCGATCGCGATCACCCCGCTCGTCTCCCCGCGACCGAGGTCGGTCGCGACGACGAACGCCGCCCGATCCGCGATCGCGGGCGTGCCGTGAAGGAGATGTCCGCCGACGGCGGTCGCCCAGCGCTGGACGAGCGGTGGCTTGATCTCGCGCTGCACCGCGCCGGTGTGGGCGGCGGTTCCCCCGACCTGGAACCACGCCGCGCCCGCGGCGCCCGCCGCGACCTGGGATGGAGGCTCACAGCCGACGACGAAGCTCGTGACCCGCGCGATCGGGCCCACCTTCACCGTCACCGTATGCGTCCCGGCCGGTAGCGTCGGAAGCGCCGCACGCCAGTTCCACCCACCGGCATGGCGCAGCGCGATCGGCGTCCCGCAGTCGAGCCGGGCGGTGACGTCCGGGACCCTGGCGTCGAGCTCCGCCGCGACGACGACGGCACCACCGGTGAGCGGCACGCAGCCGCCCGGCGCTGGCGCCACGATCGCGAGCTGTGGCGCGGCGACGACGGTGCGGTGATAGCCGGCGAGCCGGCCGCGATCGAGCGTCAGCACGCGATATCCTGCGGGCACGAAGTCGAGCCCGCCCATCAGCAGCGGCTCGGTGGTCAGCTCGATCAGCCCGCCGTGATCGACGACGCGGTTCGTGTGCGTGTGGCCCGACAGCACGTAGTCGACGCCCAGCCGCACCAGCGCGGAGATCACCGCGGGCGCGGGCGGGGCGTGGGTCAGCGCGACGACGGTCATCGTGCGGTCGACGCGTGCGAGCTCGGCCCGAGGTACGCCTCGATCTCGCCCGGCGCGAGCGCCATGTTCCACACCACGAAGTGCACGCGGTCGATGTCGAAGCTGTAGTTGTCGGGCCCGTAGTGGCGGAACCACGCCTCACCGGCGTCGTACCAGTCGTGGTTGCCGGGCACCGGGATGTACGGCACCGCGAGGCCAGCGAGCCCGCGGTCGACGAGCGCGAAGTCCTCCGCAGCATTCTTCTGGGTGATGTCGCCGAGGATCGTGAAGAACGCCGGGCTCGGCTCGAGGGCGGTCGCCGCGCCGACCACCGACGACAGGTCGTGCTTGAACGGCTGGTCCGGCGCGAGATGCGTATCCGCCGCGACGACGAACGTCAGCGCACCACGATGCGGCGTGGCCAGCCGGCGCAGTCCGAGATCGAGCTGCCGCCGGTCGTCAGCGACGGTCCACACCGGACCTGGCGTGAAGCCATCCGGCACGCGCACCCATACGATGCCCGCGCGATCCGGCACCTCGAGCACGAACTGGCCGCGCACGTCGGTCTCGCCGAACACCTCGCTGCCGAACGCGACGACCGCGCGAATCCCGGCCTCGCCGGCGGTCGGCCGCCCGTCGTGGTTAGCGTCGTCGTAGACCAGGCCGCGGAGCGTCCGTCCCTCGGCGGGTGCCGCGGCGAGCGCGGCCGCGAGCGCGACTGCGATCGCGACGATGCGCGGCACGGGCTCAGAACACGAAGGGATACGTGAACGTGCCACCGTTGACCGTGCGGCCGTAGCTCGCCTTGCGGATCGCACCGGCGACGCAAGCGCCGAGCCGGGAATCGGGCGACGACGACACGTTCGCATCCGAGACCCGGCCCTCGGGCGAGACGGTGACCGCGACCTTGACGGTGCCCTTCGCGTCGGACTTGACGCCGCACTCGATGATCGCCGCCTTCACCTTCTGCGTACCGATCCGGATCATCGTCTTGTCGAGCGTCGCCGGGACCGCGGTCACCGGCGGCTTGTACCCACCATCGGCGGGCTTGAACTTCGTGCAGCAGGCGCGAGCGTACTTGTCCATCACGCACGACACCTCGTCGCAGCCGCCCGCCTTGGCATCGTTGACATCGAGCGGACGCGGCTCCTTCACCTTCGGCTTGAGCTCGGCCTTGGGCTTCGCTTCGGCCGTGGTCTTCGGCTTCCTGGTCCGGTTCGACGGCTTCGGATCCGGCTTGGGCTCGACGGGCGGTTGCGGCGTGATCTCCGGCGATGCAGGCATCGCCTGGCTTCCGGTGTCGCTACCGGGACCGACCAAATCGGGCCCCGCGTCGATCGCGGGATCGGTTGCGGGATCGGTCGCGGGATCGGTCGCGGGATCGGCCGCGGGATCGCCGGCCGGCACGCTGACGGGCTCGGTGGGGGGATCGACGGCGGGCGGCGTCGGGGTGGTCACGCCCGCCGGCATCGCGACGCGCGCCGGGGTGTCCTTGGGATCTCGATTCATCCCGGCGATCACGAGCGCGCTCGATGCCAGTAGCGCGATCCCGATGATCACGAACGGTAGCTTGCTGTTCTTGCGCCGGGGCGCACCGACATCGTCGAGTCCCTCGACGCCCTCGCCGCGCACCCGAAGCGTGGTGTCGGGACGCAGGAAGTCCGAGGCAATCTCCTCGGCGTCGGGCTCCATCAGCGGGATATCGCTCAACGACTCGGACGCGTTACCGTTGGGCGCGCGGGCCTCGACCGGCGTTGCTGGCTTGCCCGGCTTGCCGCCTGGATTCGGCGGGCTCGTCGCGGCGCCGCGCGAGATCGCCGGCAGCGGTGGCGGGGTCGGCCGGTTGACCCGGCTCGGCGTGGCAGGTGTCGTCGACGATGGCTCCGCGCCGGTCACGGCCGCGACGGCCGTGCCCGAACCCTCGGCGGCCAGCGGCGCGATCGGCGCAGCGGGCTGTGCGGTCTCCGTGCCGTTCACCGTCGTCGGCGTGGATCGCGTGTCGACGGCCGGCTTCGGTGCGGTGGTCGGGGACGCGGCACCGGCAGCAGCATCGATGCCCGGCGTCGGAGACACCGCGGCCGGCGGCATCGTCGCGTCGCTGGTCGAGGGGGTGGTGAGAGCTTCCGTGGCCGCGGTCTTCGTCGATTCGTCGGTCGCGGCACCCGTGGTTGCGGTGATGCCAACGCTGGGGGTGCCGCGCTTCGTCGAATCGACGGACCCCGAACCGCCCGCCGACGTTGCGGTGTTCGTCGAGTCGGTCGACGCCGTCGTGGTCGGCGCCGCCGGCTTCGTCGAATCGCTCGCGTCGGCAAGCTTCGGGGTGTCGGTCGTGACACTGGCGCCGGCGGTCGCCGCAGCGTGCTCCGTCGAATCGCCGGCGGTCGGCGATGCCTTCGTCACACCAGGCACGGGTGCCGATGGCGCTGCGGTCGGCGTCGGCGTCACCATCGGCGTGCCCTCTGGCGGGGTCCATCCCGACGATGACGACGCCCGCCTCGGCGGAGCCGCGGCAGCAACGGGCGCCGACGTGCTCGCCGCAGCCGTGCGTGCCTTGATCGACGCGAAGGGCGCCGCGGTCCGAGGTGTGGTGGCTGGCGGCGGCGTCGTAGGCTGGGTCTCGGCGCGAGGCGGGCGTGCCGCGGCCGTCGGTGCGGCTGGCGCGGCGGGCTTTCCGGCCAGCGCCGGCGGTGGCGGCGACGCGACCTGCAGCGTCGGGCGTGGCTCGACCGCCTGCGGCGTGCCGTCGGAGCCCCACGCCGCCGCGAGCGCGAGCTCGCCGGGCGATGTCGGCGAGCGTGGCTTGCGGACCGCCTGCGAATCGACGTGGGTCGGCTTCGGCGGACCCGCCACCCGCGAGGTCTGCGCCGCATCGGCGGCTCCCTCGGGCGCCGCCGGCACGCGCGCGCGTGCGGAGGGCGGGACGGCGACCTCGGTGTTCTCCTTCGGGACGAGCACCGGGACGCCGGTGGTCTGCTCGTTGCGCAGGTGTGTCAGCTTCGCGACTGCATCACGGAGCCGCGGCATGCGCGTGACCAGGTTGCGCGGCCGGGTGCGGTGATCGAGCTGTGGGATGATGATCTTCTCGAGCGCGCTGCGCACCGCGGCGTTCGACGCCGGGAGCACGAACACGAACGTCGAGCCGCATTGCGCAGCCGTGACATCGACGAGCATCGCGCCGGTGCCGATCTCCTCGAACGAGATCATGCGGAACAGATCGCTGAAGCCTTCGAGCTTCTTCGAGATTGACGGCGCGAGCGCGGGTTGGGTGGACTCGGTCTCGCCGCCAGCGATCGCGATCACGACGTCGACCTCGGAGTCGGCGATCCAGCGCAGGAAGTGCCCGCGCACCTGCTGCTGGGAGTCCTTCTCGACCGCGCATTCGACGATCGCGTGACCGGCTGCGGCGAGCAGCTCGATCGCCAGCTTGACCGTCGCCTCGTCGGCCGACGAGTGCGCGTCGGTGACGAGGAGAACCGCCACGTGTACCCTCGTGTCCACGGCGTGAGCTTAGTACGTGTTGCGCCGCGGTTCGAAGCGGAACTCGATGATCCGGCGCTCGATCTCCGCTTCCGGCGTGGCAAGCACCCAGGCCTCGAACGCGGCCTCGCCGGCGCCGTCCGGGCGAGAGCTGGGTGGGATGAGGGGGGGTGAGCTGGGGGGAACGAGCGGGGGTGAGCTGGGGGCAATGATCGAACGCTTGAACGCCATGATCAGCTCGCCCAGCGCTTGACCGCGCTCGGGCCGCAGCCGCATCACGAGCTTGCCGCTCCACCGGGCGGCGATCGCGACCGCCCGCGCCTCGGCGGCGTGCTCCGCCGCGAGCTGCTCGGCGAGCCGGGCCTCCGGGAACGCCGCCACGACGAGGTCGAGGTAGGCGCTGCGCTCGCCGAAAACCGGACGTGCGGCGATGTCGCGTTCGCGCAGGAACTCGACGAACCTCGCGATCGTCGGCCGGTCGCGGCCGCGCTTCGCCATCGCACCTGCCGGGTCGTCGAGGTAGGGGGCGACGGAGAAGTACGGCGACCTGACCACCCACTCGTACAGCTCGACGAGCGTCGCGAACCCACGCACCCAGGCCGCGTGCTCGAGCCCGAGGAACTCGCACACGCGGCCAAAGTCCTGGGTGATCGGCAGATCGACCACGTGGTTGTTCACGCTCGTGCGGCGAAACACGTAGGCGAGGCCCAGCTCGCCCCACTTGAGCTCGAACCGGCGGCAGATCCGCCCGAGCAAGTTGCCGAGGTCGTTGAACGACATGAAGTCGTACGTGCTGCCGAGGTACTGCGGCGCCACCGGGAAGAAGTCGGTCTGCAGCCCGCGAAACGCGGTCGAGAACACCCGGCCGACCGTCTTGGTGTCCGTGATACCGAGTGCCTCCACGACCGCCGCCCGCTGGACATCCCAGTCGCCGCGATCCTGCACCAGGACGTCGATGTCGCCGAAGTCGATCTTGTCGCCGTAATAGCGCGGGATGCGGTGCTCGATCCCGAGGAGGTCGAGCGTCTCGCGCACGGCGGCTTCGCGGACCACGTAGTCCGCGCGCGGCATCCGAGGCAGGTGGAACAGCTTTCCACCCACGCGCGCTAGAACACTTGCTTGCGCTTGCTCGACGACAGGATGCCGAGCTGCTCGCGATACTTCGCGACCGTCCGGCGCGCGATGTCGATCCCGCCCTTCTTCAGCAGCTCGACGATCTTCTGATCACTGTGCGGCCGCTTCGGGTCCTCGGCCGTGACCAGCTCCTTGATCTTCGACTTCACGGCCTGCGACGCCAGGTCCTCGCCGTTGGTGCGCGAGATGCCGCTGTTGAAGAAGAACTTGAGCTCGAAGATGCCCTGCGGGGTGTGGACGTACTTCGACGTCGTCACGCGCGACACCGTCGATTCGTGCATCCCGATGTCCTCCGCGACATCACGCAGGATCAGCGGCTTCAGGTACGCGATGCCCTTGTCGAAGAACTCGCGCTGGAACTTCAAGATCGATTCCGCGACCTTGATGATGGTGCGCTGGCGCTGCTGGATCGAGCGGATCAGCCACTGCGCCGAGCGCAGCTTGTCTTGCACGTAGTCCTTGGACGCCGCCGAGTTTCCGATCGCGTTCTTGTAGAACCCGCTGATCTTCAGCTTGGGCAGGCCGTCGTCATTCGGCACGACGAAGTACTTGTCGCCGACCTTGTGGATGTAGACGTCCGGCGTGACGTAGTGCGGATCGTCGGTCGAGTACTGGCGACCCGGCCGCGGATCGAAGTCCATGATGACCTTCGCGGCCTCGTAGATCTCCTCGAGCGGCTGCTTCAGGTCACGCGCGATCGCCTGGTAGTTCTTCTTCTCGAGGTTGCCGAGGTGGCTCTTGATCATCTTGACGCACAGGTCATCGTCCTGACCGCACGCCACGCACTGGATCAACATGCACTCCGCGAGCGAGCGGGCGCCGACGCCGATCGGATCAAACGACTGGATCTTCTCGAGCACGAGCTCGCAGGTCACCGGGTCGACACCCATGTCGGCCGCGATCTCCTCGATCGGCGGGTCCTTGATGTACCCGTCGGCGTCGATGTTGCCGATGATCTCGAGCCCGACCTCGAGCTCCTGCTGCGGCAGGCTGGTCATCTTGAGCTGCCACGCCAGGTGGTCGTGCAAGCTCATCGGCTTGGTCAGCGTCTGCTCGAGCGACGGCATCTCCTCGCCATCGCCGCGGAACGCGGGCATCGGCGGTCCCATCGAGTAGTTGTCTAGGTAGTTCTCCCAGTCGATCTCGTTGACCGCGCTGCCGTCGCCTTGGATCTCGGTCTGGGCGACCCCATCGACAACCGACCCCTCCATCGGAGTCTCGGTCGATCCCGCACTCTCCATCTGATGCAGGGCCTGCTCGTCGCCGCCCATCTCGTCGCGCTCGCGACTCCGCTCGTTATCGAGATCCATCTCATCGTCGAGAATGGGGTTCTCGAGCATCTCGTCGTGCACGAGCTCGGCCAGCTCCATTCGAGACAGCTGTAGGAGCCGGATCGCCTGTTGCAGCTGCGGTGTCATCACCAGCTGCTGCGACAGCTTCAGTTCCTGGCGCATTTCCATGGCCATCGGAGACTCCTTATGTAATCTGCGTGGTTAGCATGCAATCACGCCATGGTACGACGCTTGAAGACGAGCCTACGCGCAAAGGCTCGTGCTGTAAAGCCCCCGTGGCCCGGCTCTTGCTTTAGCCTAACGAACCAGGTCGTTAGCCACGCGCGAGAGAGCAGCCTTCACGAACCGGGCGAACAGCGGGTGTGGCGCGCTCGGCCGAGATTTGAACTCGGGGTGGAACTGGCACGCGACGAAGTACGGGTGCTGGGGCAGCTCGATCATCTCGACCAGCCGGCCATCCGGGGACAGCCCGGACAGCAGCATGCCGTGCCGCTCCAGGGTGTCGCGGTAGTTGTTGTTGATCTCCCAGCGATGGCGGTGCCGCTCGCTGATCTCGGTCGAGCCGTAGGCATCCGCCGCGCGGGTGCCCGACTTGAGAATGCAGGGATACGCGCCGAGTCGCATCGTCGCGCCCTTGTCCGTGACGCCGCGCTGGTCGGGCATCAGGTCGACCACCGGATGCGGCGTCCCCGGATCGATCTCGGTGGAGTTCGCGCGCTCGAGGCCGCAGACGTGGCGTGCGAACTCCACGCACGCGAGCTGCATCCCGAAGCAGATCCCGAAGAACGCGACCTTGTTCTCGCGCGCGTAGCGGACCGCGGCGATCTTGCCCTCCGTGCCTCGCGCACCGAAGCCCGGCGCGACCAGGATGCCGTCGTACTCGGCGAGCAGCTGCACCTGCGCGGCCTTGTCGAGCTTCTCGATCTCCTCACTGTCGATGTGCTTGATCTCGACCCGGCACTCGTTCGCGATGCCGCCATGCAGTAGCGCCTCGTTGAGGCTCTTGTACGACTCGACCAGCTGGACGTACTTGCCGATGAAGCCAACGACGACCTTGCGCTTGGGCTCCGTGATCCGCTTGACGACCTCTTCCCACGCGGACAGTCGCGACGCACGCGACCAGATGTTCAGCAGCGACGCCAGCTTCTGATCGAGGCCCTGGTTGCTCAGCATCACGGGCAGTCGATACACCGTGTCGACGTCGATCGACTGGAACACCGCGTCCGCCGCGACCGAGCAGAACATCGCCATCTTCTTGACGACGTCGTCGGTCAGCTGCTCCTCGCAGCGCACGACCAGCACGTCGCACTGGATGCCGATCTCGCGCAGCTTTTGCACCGAGTGTTGTGTTGGCTTGGTCTTGAACTCACCGGCCGCGCGGATGTGCGGCACGAGCGTCAGGTGGACCGAGACCGAGTTCTGGGTGCCGAGCTCGATGCGGAGCTGGCGCACCGCCTCGAGGAACGGCAGCGACTCGATGTCGCCGACCGTGCCGCCGACCTCGACGACCAGGACATCGAGACCCTCGGCGCAGCGCAGGATCCGCGCCTTGATCTCGTCGGTGATGTGCGGAATCACCTGCACGGTGGAGCCAAGGTACTCGCCGCGCCGCTCCTTGCCGATCACCGTCGAGTAGACCTGACCCGTCGTGATGTTGTTGAGCCGCGACATCTTGGACGACACGAAGCGCTCGTAGTGCCCGAGATCGAGGTCGGTCTCCGCGCCGTCGTCGGTGACAAACACCTCGCCGTGCTGCGTCGGGTTCATCGTGCCCGGATCGACATTGATGTACGGGTCGAGCTTCATGTTCGCGACCTTGAGGCCGCGGTTCTCCATCAGCGCGCCGATCGACGCGGAGACCATGCCCTTTCCGAGGGAGGACACCACGCCGCCGGTGACGAACACGAACTTGGTTTGCTGCGGTGGCATGGCTGTGGCTTTCTACCGACTGCACAGCCGGGAGGCAATCGGGAGCCGCGGTATCGCGGCAAGGCGATCGGCCGGGTTGATTGGTCTAGGAACGTCGGAACCTGGGGCGTATGCTCGATGATCCTAGCGCCGGACCTCGCACGCGATGTACTCGCCGAGTCGGGTGCGCTCCTCGTCAGTCGGCGTGGGATCGAAGTCGCCCGGCGGCATCAGCCGGTTCTGCGCCGCGGGACCGAACGCCGCCTGCTTGTCGATCCGGCTCGTGTGCTGACGCAGCAGCGACTGGGTGTCGAAGTCGATCGTTGGTGGCGCGCCCTCTCGCGCATCTCCGGTCCGCGTCTGCGCGTGGCAAGCGATGCAATACCGGGTCATGAACGGCTCACCGAAGCTCGTATAGGTCGGCGGATCTACCGGCGGGCACGCCGACTGCGTGAGCTGTCCCTGCGGTGTGTCCGCGCAACCGAGCAGGAACGCGAACACGACACGACGCATGGCGCGAACCGTATCTCGATCCGGCTATGATGTGATCGAGTGCCGCGCGCTCTGGTGTCAACGTCGTGACGATCAAGATCCTGCTGGTCGATGACCGACCCGAAAATCTGCTCTCGCTCCAGGAGCTGATCAAGCAGCCCGAGCGCGAGCTGTTCACCGCAACCTCGGGCAATGACGCGCTCCGGCTGCTCCTCAAGCACGACTTCGCGGTCGTGTTGCTCGACGTCGAGATGCCCGGGATGGACGGCTACGAGACGGCCGCCCTGATGCGTGGTGCGGAACGCACGCGGCTCGTGCCGATCATCTTCGTGACGGCGGGTGATCGCTCCGAGGAGCGGACGTTCAAGGGCTACGAGAGCGGCGCGGTCGACTTCCTGTACAAGCCGCTCAACCCGCACACGCTCAAGTGCAAGGTCGACGTGTTCACCGAGCTCTACCGCAAGTCGCGGGATCTCGAGGCGGCGAACGAGCAACTGCGATTGGCGACCATGCTGCTGCGCGACAAGGTCACCGATCTCGAAGACGTCAACCACACGCTCTCCCACGACCTGCGCGCGCCGCTGCGCTCGATCCAGGGCTTCTCGCAAGCGCTCGCGGAGTCGCTCGAAGGCAAGCTGGACGAGGAGAGCGGGCGCCACCTCGACCGCGTCCTCAAGGCGAGCGCGCGGATGCAGGCGATGCTCGACGACCTGTACCGGTTGCTCAAGCTGAGCGGCGCCGGGACGCAGTTCGTCTCGATCGACACCGGCTCGCTCGTGCACGACGTGCTCGAGAACCTCAAGGTCGACATCGAGCAGGCCGGTGTCACGATCGAGTTCGGCACCCTGCCCTCCGTACGCGGCAACCGTGCGCTGGTCTCGCAGATCCTGCAGAACCTGATCATCAATGCGATCAGGTTCCGCTGCGACACCGACCCGCGGATCGAGCTCGCAGCCGAGTCGCAGGGCGAGTGGTGGCGGTTCACCGTGCGCGACAACGGGATCGGCATTCCCGCCGAAGATCACGAGCGGATGTTTCAGCTATTCCAGCGCCGCGACAGCGACTCGCCGGGCACCGGGGTCGGCCTCGCACTGTGCAAGCGTGCGGTCGAGAAGCTCGGCGGCCGGATCTGGGTCGAGTCGCAGCCCGGCGCGGGGGCGACGTTCTACTTCACGCTGCCCAAAGCGCTGCCGCGCCTACCCGAGCCAGACCCGGAGTAGCTCGAGCAGCTGCGCGACGTCGACGGGCTTGGGAACGTACTCGTTCGCGCCGGCCTCGAGGCAGTTCTCGCGATCGCCCGGCATCGTCTTCCCGGTCAGCGCGATGATCAGGAGGTTCGCGAACTGCGACTGTGCGCGGATCCGGCGCGTCGCCTCGTGGCCGTCCATGCGCGGCATCATGATGTCGATCAGCACCGCGTCGGTGTCGGGATGCGCTGCGAGCTCGTCGAGTGCTTCGAGGCCGTCAGACGCGGTCAGCACGCGGAGATGCTTCGCGCGCAAGGCGCCGGCGAGCGAGTAGACGTTGCGCATGTCGTCGTCGACGATCAGCACGGTCTTGCCGTCGAGCGACGGCACGTCGGCGACCGGCGTCTCGGCCGTGATCGCCGGACGGATCGGGCGCGACTGGCGCATCCGGATTCCGCTGTGATTGCGAGCGAGGTCGAACGCCGCCGGCGGGGCGGGCGGGATCGATTCGGCTTCGAGCGGCGACATCTCCACTGGCGGCCCGGCGATCGGCAACACGAGCCGGAACGTGCTGCCGTGCCCGAGCATGCTCTCGACGCGGAGCGAACCGCCGAGCCGCTCGGCGAGCTGCCGCGCGATCGACAGGCCGAGCCCCGTGCCGCCGTACTTGCGGCTGGTGCCGCCCTCGGCCTGGGCGAACGCCTCGAACACCCAGTCGAGCTTGTCGGGCGGAATCCCGATGCCGGTGTCGGTGACCGCGAGCTCGACGTCGTCGGACGAGCCGTGCACCATCGCGAGCCGAACCTGACCGCGCTCGGTGAATTTCACCGCATTCGACAGCAAGTTCTTCAGGATCTGATGAACGCGGATCCGATCGGTGCGGATCGCAACCGGTAGCTCGGGCGCGACCTCGACCTCAAGCACCAGGCCCTTCTGCTGGACGAGCGGCGCGTACATCCGGCGCATGTACTCGGCGAGCTCGGCGAGCACCACCGGCTCGCACCAGCGTCTGCTTGCCGGCCTCGACCTTCGCGAGGTCGAGCACGTCGTTGATCAGCGTCAGCAGCTCCTCGCCGGAGCGGTGGATGAGGTACGCGAACTCGACCTGGCGTTCGGTCAGCTCCCGGCCCTCGTTCTCGCCGAGCACCTTCGACAGGATCATGATGCTGTTGAGCGGCGTGCGCAGCTCGTGCGACATGTTGGCGAGGAACTCCGACTTGTAGCGGCTCGCGCGCGCGAGCTCCTCGGCCTGGCGCTGGGTCTGCTCGAGCAAGGTCTGCGTTCGCTCGCGGTAGTCGTGGAGCCGGCGCGCGGTGCGGTTGGCCTCGCGCGCGAGATCGCCGAGCTCGTCGTGCGTGCGAACGTCGATCTCGGGCCCGAGCTCGCCGGCCGCGAGTTGCTTCATCCCGAGCGACACCGCGTGCAGCGACTTCACGGTCTGGCGGATGATCGCCCACGAGTACAACCCCATCAGCGCGAGCGCGGCGATCGCGATCACGATGTCGACCAGGAGCGCCGTGCGCTGTGACTCGCGGGCGCGGGCGAACGCGGCGCGTAGCCGGCTGCGGTCCGGCGTCATCGCCCTCGACAGGTGATCCGCGAACAGGTTGTGCAGCCTGGTCATGCGCTCGGCCTGCGCGCTGTCCGATCTCTCCTCGATCAGCCCCATCGTGACCTCACGCGCGACCGCGAAGTACGCGCGAAACTCCGCGATCAGCGCCCGCACGTCGCCGCCGTTATCGACGATCTGGGTCGCGTTGCGCTCGAGCGTCTTGACCAGCAGGTCCCCTGCTGCGGTCGCCTTTGCGATCTCGCTCTCCTCCGCCGCGTCCGAGGCATCCTGGAACGCGCGCGGGATCGAACGAAACAGCGTCTCGATCTCTCGATCGAGCTCGAGCAGGGGCACGTAGCGGGTCTCGATCGCGCTCAGGTGGCGCTCGCTCTGACGCCCGAGGACCAGCGCCACCGCCGTGACGACCATCAGCGCGATTCCAGCCACCGCGACGAGCAGTCCGATGCGGTAGCGGAACTTCAGCGAGCCGAGCACTACTTGACCTTCACGACCTTGACCCCGCGCGTCTCCGCATCGGCTGGCAGGTATCCCACCGCCCCCTTGTTCGCGAGCACGTACGTGATGACGTACGTCGTGGTGTCAGCCTCTGGTGGCGGCACGCCCTTCCCCGAGAAGATCTGCTGGCTCCAGTAGCTCTTGAGCTGCGCCGGCGTCTTCTTGACGACCTCGCGCGTGAACCGATCACGCACGCTGTACTTGCGGGCGAGGTTGATCGGCCGGATCTCCTCGCCGCGCGACCACCGCGTCGACTTCTTCAGGAACGCTTCGCGCAGGAAGCTGCGACTGACCTCGGTCACCGGGTTGTCGGGATGAACCACAACCTTCAGCTCGTCGGCCATGGCGACGCGCGCCGCGAGGATCGCAGCCAGCACGAGCAGGTGGGCGGGTTGCACCATGGCTAGAACGTCAGTGTGGTCCGGGCGAGGAACATGCCCCAGTAGCCTGGCGGTCGCCGGCATCTGCGTGGTTCACCGAGTAGTAGCTCCCAGCCCGGGCAGCAGGTTCGATCGTCCTGGAAGTCGCCGGAGGCGTCAAGCGCGCGCGGTCGCGTGAGTCACACCTACAGCCCGGCGCGCAGGTCCGCCGCCAGCAGGCGGTGAAACAGGTTCTCGCCGGCCTCGCGCCGGACCGATAATCGCCCCGCCCGGTAGGCGCGCGATCCGAGGCCGCGCTGCACGCTCTCGCAGATCGCGTGGTCCTCGTCCTGGATCCGATCGCTGACCGCGATGCTGCGCTGGTTGTCCTCGGTCCGCGTCGGGTCCGCGAAGAAGAACTCGAACACGACCTTGGTGCGATCGACGGCGAGCGGCACGACGAGGTTGACGTCGAGGTAGCCCTCGTACCAGTTCAACATCAGATTTGGATAGACCCAGTAGTAGCGCGCGAACCCCCTGCGCGTGCTCGCGGTCATCTCCTCGCCGCCTTTCGGGTCGATCGGGCACGACTGCAGGCAGAACCGCTCGAAGTTCTCGATCGTGTAGCGCTTGTGATCGAGGATCGAGCCGAGCCCGGCGTGGAGGTGCGGCACGTGGTAACCGCCGTCGAGGTAGTTATCGACGAACACCTTCCAGTTGCACGCGAGCGTGTACTCGCGCCGCTCGACGAACCCGAGCGAGCCGAGGCCGAGCGGCGCGGCCTGTTCGACCAGCGCACCGAGGGTGCTCTCGATCGACGGTGGATCCGGGTCGAGGTGGACGAACACGAAGCTCTCCCACGTCGAGACGCTGACCGGGTGGAGGCCCATCGTGTCGCGGTCGAACTGCTTGACCCCGTCGAACTCGGGCACACCGCGCAATCGCCCCGCGAGGTCGTAGGTCCAGCCGTGATACGGGCAGCGCAGCTTGTCGACCTTGCCACACGGCGCGGTGATCACCGCCGCCGCGTGATGCCGGCACACGTTGAAGAACGCGCGCAGTACGCCATCGCTGCCGCGGACGACGACGATCGGCTCGCCCGCGATGTCCGCGGTGACGAACTGGCCCGACGCCGCGACCTGCTCCGTGCGTCCGACGAGCTGCCAGGTCCGGCTCCAGACCGTGCGGCGCTCGAGCTCGGCCACCCTCGGATCGGTGTACCAGTCACCGGGGATCGTCCACGCCTCGTCGAGCGGCGCTGCCGCATCGAACCGCGAGATGACATCGGCGAGCGGCTCGCGCGTCACGGTCGCACGACGCGACGCCACGCCGAGATCTCGCCGGTGAGGGAGCCCTGCGCGACCGGGGCGCCGCTCGCATGCGAGCTGGAGTGCTCGTCGAGCGCGACCGCGATGATCGCGGCCTCGAGCTCGGCGTCATCGGCGTGCGGCGTCAGGGCCTCAGCGTTGCGCGCAATGAAGCCGGTGTCGAAGTCGCCCTCGATGAACGCGGGATGGCGGAGGCAGCGGCGATGGAATGCGAGGTTGGTCTCGATGCCGCGCACCTGGTACTCGTCGAGCGCGCGGCGCATCCGGGCCACCGCACGCGCCCGATCCTCGCCCCACACCACGAGCTTTCCGATCATCGGATCGTAGTGCACCGGGATCTCGTGCCCCTCGTAGCAGCCGCTGTCGTTGCGGACGTACGGCCCGTCGGGGACGCGGAGGTGCGTGATCCGACCGGGCGACGGCAGAAACTTCACCGGATCCTCCGCGTAGATCCGGCACTCGAGCGCGTGGCCACGACGGCGCGCGTCGAGCTGGTCCTGGGTGAGCGGCAGCGGGCGGCCCTCCGCCACGTCGAGCTGCCAGGCCACGAGATCCAGCCCGTAGATCATCTCGGTGACCGGGTGCTCGACCTGGAGCCGCGTGTTCATCTCGAGGAAGTAGAACCCACCGTCGGCACCGAGGAGAAACTCGCAGGTGCCCGCACCGACATAATCGACCGCGCGGGCGGCGGCGATCGCGGCCTGACCCATCCGGGCCCGCAGCTCGGCGGACACCACCGGCGATGGCGCCTCCTCGATCACCTTCTGATGGCGGCGCTGGATCGAGCAGTCGCGCTCGCCGAGGTGAACCAGGCTGCCGTGCTGGTCGCCGAACACCTGGATCTCGATATGGCGCGGTCGCTGGATCGCCTTCTCGAGGTAGACCGTGCCGTCGCCGAACGCCGCGGTGGCCTCGCGGCGCGCGCCGTCGAACGCCGCGACGAAGTCCGCTTCACCGGCGACCAGGCGCATGCCCTTGCCGCCGCCACCCGCCGCGGCCTTGATCAGGACCGGGAACC
Organism: Kofleriaceae bacterium; assembly: GCA_037720695.1. GTDB lineage: Bacteria > Myxococcota_A > Polyangia > Haliangiales > Haliangiaceae > JABFXX01. Next base: position 30,821 of record JBBJLY010000017.1, read on the forward strand.
CGATCTGCTTCGCGCTCGCGAGCGCCTGTTCCGCGGTCGGGAAGCCGTTACCGTCGGGACCGTTGTCGCCGGGGACCACGGGGGTGCCGGCCGCGGTCACCGTCTTGCGCGCGAAGGTCTTGCTGCCCATCCGCTGCATCGCGAAGGCGGATGGCCCGATGAACGTGATCCCGGCCGCGAGGCATGCCTCGGCAAAGTCTTCGTTCTCGGACAGAAATCCGTAGCCCGGGTGCACGGCATCGGCGCCGCTGTCCCGGCAAGCCTGCAAGATCTTGTCGATCGACAGGTAGCTCTCCGAGGCGGCCGCCGGGCCGATCGCGATGGCCACGTCGGCCGCGAGCACGTGGGGCGCGAGTCGATCGACGTCGCTATAGACGGCGACGGTCTCGATCCCCCGCTCCTGACATGTGCGCATCACCCGGACTGCAATCTCGCCACGGTTGGCGACGAGGACGCGGCGGATGGGCCTGACCGGGCTCGGCATGGGCCGCGAACATACACAAAAGATGCGGTGCGTTGCATGCGCGGTCCCCCCGACATAGAATCGTGACGAATCGACGCGTTGCGCGGTTGAGCGCGACGCATCGAGCCGGGAGATTGCCTTGGCCGATCCAAATACCCGACAGGGAAAACGCACACCCGTCACGCTCAAGATCAAGTTCAAGAGCGAGACGCTGGAACAGTTCATCGAGCGTTACGCCGTGGATGTCAGTCAGGGCGGAATCTTCATCCGTACGAAGGAGCCGCTCGCGGTCGGAACGCAGATGAGGTTCGAGTTCCAGTTGCGAGATGCCTCGCCGCTGATCGGCGGTGAAGGCACCGTCGTGTGGACTCGCGAGAACGACCCCAGCCGGCCCGCGATCGCGCCGGGCATGGGCGTCCGGTTCGACCGGCTGGCTGAAGGCAGCCAGACGGTGCTCGAGCGCATCCTCGCCGAGAAGGCGAAGCAGGCGCCGCAGCGCTCGACGTCGGAGACCGCGAAGCCCCCGATGTTCACGGACACGCCGACGAGGGTCGCGCCCGCGCCGGTGCAGGACGCGCTGCTCGGTAGCGAGCAGAGCCAGGCCACACGCCGGGGTCCGGGCACCAATCCCTCGGGCTTCGGCGATCAGCACACGCCGCTTCCCAAGCCGATGCCGTTCCATTCGGACGCCGACGAGTTTCCGGAGGAGGCGTTCGAGGAGGCGACCAAGGTCCGCGCGCTCGACGAGCTCGTCGCGCAGACCGCGCTCGTTCCCAAGGCTGGCGAGACCTCCGGGTCGGACGATCTCGCATCCCGCCGCGGCAAGGACGCCTTCGATCCGGGCGCCACGCTCGAGTCGGGTCCGGTGCCGCGGCCGATCGTCGATCCGGGTGGCTCGACCCGCGACTCGGCGCCCGGCCTGCCGCTGCCGCCCGATCCACCGGCGGATCGGATCTCGGCGAAGCTCGCCACGCCGCGCCTGCTCGACACCTCGCCGTCGCCGCGCAGCGAGGAGCCGCTCGCCGGCAAGACCAAGCTCGGGGTCGAGCCCGCGCGCTCGAACGCGCCATCGTCCCCGCCGGTGTCGGCGCGCAGTTCGAGCGTCCGTGCAATCTCCACGGAGTCGTCCGCCGCGACGCGTATCCCCGCTGCGAAGTCCTCGGCCGCGCCGCTCGTGATCCTGATCCTGCTCCTGCTCGCCGCGGGTGCCGGCGCGGTCTGGTTCTTCGTGTTCCGCGACCGGGCCGTCCAGGACAACACCGTCGCGCTGCCGACGCAGCCCGATCCGGGCTCCGCAGGCTCGGCCGGCTCGGCGATCGCCATCAATCCCGGCAGCAACGGGCCCGGCAGCAACCAGCCCGGAAGCAACGGGCCCGGCAGCAACCAGCCCGGCAGCGCCCAGCCGGTACCGCAGGATCTCGTCGACACCGTGATCGCGGTGCCCGATCTGAAGGACAAGGCCACGATCGAGGTCGTCGGCACGGATCAGAAGGGCCCCGCCCCGTTCACGGCCAAGCTCGAGAAGGACAAGCCCTACACCGTGAAGGTCACGGCGGCGGGATTCGTCGCGGCTGATCTCGAGATCAAAGGTGGCGACAAGCCCGAGCCCGTGAAGCTGGTTGCGAAGCCGCGCGTCCTCAAGGTGACGAGCGATCCAGACAACGCGCTCATCATGATCGATGGGATGGCGCCCAAGGGTGCCTTCACCCCGTTCGAGATCGTGCTGACCAAGGCGCAGGCGGGCAAGAAGATGCTCCGCGTGCGGGTCCAGAAGATGGGCTTCCGCGCGGCGGAGAAGGTCGTCGAGACGTCGACGTTCGTCGAGGGTGACACCCAGGTTGCCACCACCGTGAAGTTCACGCTCGCGAAGGCTGCCCCCGTGATCAAGCCGCCGCCCGGCAACGGTTCGGCCGGCTCGGCCGCTGGGAGCGGCTCGGATACCCCGGGCTCGGCGAGCACGCCGGCCGGATCGGGTTCGGCGACCCCGGCGCCGCCAGAGCCGGAGCCGGAGTTCGTGCCGCCGAAGACGCCGTAGTCAGCCGACGACGGCCTTCATCCACTTCGCGGGATCGCCGATGCGCGGCTTCTCGCCGCCACGCACCAGGTAGCGCACGGACGCGGCGAGCCCGTCGAGCGTCAGCGGCCACATGCCGAACACACTCGCGACCACCTCGATCGTGGTGCCCGCCCAGAACCGGTCCGGTTCGGGGTTGAGCCACGCGGCGCTGCGAAAGTGCGCCGACAGCCTGCGCAACCACTCGATCCCCGACGCGCGCTGCTGCGAGTACAGGTACATCGACCCGCCCGGATCGAGCAGCTCGGCCGGATGCATCAGCGCGTCGCCGACCAGCACGAGCTTCTCGTCGCGATCGCTGTGCGAGATCAGATCGGCGACCGGCACCGGCTTCCGGAACTCGGCGTCCTCGTAGACCGAGTTGTAGACGCAGTTGTGGAAGTAGTAGCTGCGGAACTTCGCGAACCGTCCCGAGCGAGATGCGGCCGTGAACAGCCGGCTCATCAGCTCCGAGTGCGGGTCCATCGAGCCACCGACGTCCATCAGCAGGAGCACCTTGACGCGGTTGCGCCGCGGCGGCCGAAACACGACCTCGATCTCACCCGCGTTGCGGCACGTCTCGTCGATCGTCTCCTCTAGATCGAGCTCCTCCTCGGCACCCTCGCGGCCGAGCCGGCGCAAGCCGCGCAGCGCGACGTCGATCTGGCGGACGTCGAGCACGACGTCGCGGCGGTACTCGCGAAACCGGCGCTCGTCGGCGACGGCCATCGCACTTCGGCTGCCACCGCCACCGACGCGCATGCCGGTCGGATGCTTGCCCGAGTTGCCGAACGGCGAGGTGCCGCCGGTGCCGATCCAGCGATTGCCGCCGTCGTGGCGCTCCTTCTGCTCGCGTAGCCGCTGCTCGAATAGCTCGCGGAGCTTCTCGAGGTCGAGCTCGCGAAACGCGGCGCGCTGCTCCTCGGTCAGGCCCTCGAGGTTACGCGGATCGGCCAGCCACTCGCGCAGCTGCTCGGTCAGCTGGAGCGACGACACGTGGACATCCTTGAAGTACGCGAGGAACGCCTCGTCGTAGGCGTCGTAGTGGGCGATGTCCTTGATGCAGATCGTCCGGCACAGCCGGTAGAACCCGTCGAGCGAGCTCTCGTGCAGCCCGAGCGCCATCGCCTCCATCAGGGCCATCCACTCGTGGGTCGAGACCGGCAGCTTCTTCGCGCGCAGCTCGAACAGGAAGTCGACGAGCATTGCCGGTCACGCCTTCGCGCGCTTGCCGAGCAGCTCGATGTCCTGCTCGGTCTTCAGCAGCGTGCCGAGGAACGGAATGCCGCCCGACACGCGCGACAGATCGACGTTTGCCTTCTTGAGGGCACAGATCCAGTCGATCAGCTCCGAGGTCGACGGCTTCTTGCGGAGCTTGGGTGTTGCGCGCAGCCCGAAGAACACCTCGAGCGCGTTGTCGAGCACGCGATCCGTGATGTCGGGATGGTGGACGCGCACGATCTCGGTCATCAGCTCGCGGCTGGGGAACTGGATGTAGTGGAACACGCACCGGCGGAGGAACGCGTCGGGCAGCTCCTTCTCGTTGTTGGACGTGATGATGACGACCGGGCGCTCCTTCGCGACCACCTCGCGACCCGTCTCGTCGATCCGGAAGCGCATCGCATCGATCTCGAGCAGCAGGTCGTTCGGGAACTCGATGTCTGCCTTGTCGATCTCGTCGATCAACAACACGACCCGCGTGTCTGAATCGAGCGCCTCGCCGAGCGGGCCGAGCTTGATGTACTGCGCGATATCGCGCACATCATGCCCACCGGTGAACCGGCTGTCGTGGAGCCGCGCGACGGTGTCATAGACGTAGAGCCCGTCCTTGGCCTTGGTCGTCGACTTGACGTGCCAGCGGATGAGCCGCATCCCGAGCGCGCGCGCGAGGTTCTCGGCGAGCAGGGTCTTGCCCGTGCCGGGCTCGCCGCGCACGAGCAGGGGTCGCGCCAGCGCGACCGCCACGTTCACCGCGTGCCGAAGGTCCTCGGACGCGATGTAGCTGTCCGTGCCCTGAAACTGATCGAAGACGGGTTCCGACATCACCCGGACCATAGCGCAAGAAACGGTCAGGGTTGACTGGAACCTGTGCCCAGAACCAGGCGGGTTACCGGTTCTTGCGCCCCTGGATGAAGCCGTCGGCCACGCCGTACAGCCAGGTCGCGCCGTAGACGAGCCCGGCGACGGTGCCGATGATCGGGATCGCACCGACGATACTGGCTCCTGTGATCACGGCGACCGCGAACACGCCGACCGCCTTGTCGGTCTCGCCGTTCACCAGCTGACCGACTCCGGGGATCACCGCGCTGCACACCGCAGGCACGACTCCGCTGCCACCGGAGCGACGAACGAGGGCCTTGGACATGGCTGCGTTATGACATGGATCCAAAAATTGCGTCGGAGAATCTCGAGCCACCCCCGGCGCGTCACTTCCACTCGTTCGCCTTGCCCGCGAGCGGACCGCGCTGCGGGTTCACGACGCAGAACCGCTGACCGGTCGGCGCCTCCATCACCCACCACCGCTTGACGAATCCGATCTTCTTCGCGCCGAGGGCCTCGAGCCGCGCGGCCTCGGCGTCGAGATCGTCGGCCTCGATGTCGAGGTGGATGCGGCTCTCGTGCACGACGCGCTGCAGCAGCACGATCGGCTCGGTCGGCGGGCTCTCGAGCTCGCGGTAGTCATCGTCGCCATCGTCGGCATCGGCGCGCTTCACCGGTCTGCCGAGCGCCTTGCTCCAGAACTCGGCGGCAGCGTCGACATCGTCGACCTTGCAATCGATCACGAACGTGGAGAGTCGGCTGTGGTGCATGGGTTTCACGTACCGGAAATCGGAGCGCTTCAGAACCCGTGATGCACGGTTTCATCGCACCGCGCCGAGGCATTCCTCGATCACTCCGAGCGATTCGCGTCGAGCTCCGCCGCGGCCCAAGCAGGCAAAGCAGGCAACCTCGAAGGAGCGATAACGGTCGAGACCGGGCATGAACCAACGTCTGCCCTGGTGGTGCGGGATTGTCGTGTTGTGGTTCGCCGGGTGCTCGCTGCGAGCGCTCGTGAACGATCCGTTACCACCGGTGTCCCCATCGTTCATCACGAAGCGATTCACCGTGGCCGAGCTCCGGGCGGAGCTCGCAGACGTCGTCGAGATCGTGGAGGTCGCCGAGCCTACGCCCTACATGTTCGTATCTCGGGAGTCGATCGTCTCGCGGATGCGCAGCCTGAGCGCGCAGATCACACGCCCGCTCACACGCTACGAGTTTCTGCCGTTCCTGCTCGAGCTGCGCGCCGCCTATCGGATCGCGCATGGGACGGTCCTGCTGCCGCTCGAGGACTTCAACGACTACGTTGCGCGAGGCGGCCGGTTGGCATCGTTCGCCGCGCGGCGCGAAGGAGACAAGATCTTGATCGCGCGAGTCGAGCCCCAGATCGGGAGCTTCGCAGCCGGAGACGAGCTGCTCGCGATCAACGGTCACGATGCAGCGCCGCTCGTCGACAGGATTCGCGCGGCGATGCCGGACGATGGCAACAAGGCGTTCGGCGATGACAAGCTCGACCGCAACTTCGGGCATTGGTTGTGGGCGTTCGGAGTGAACGGCCCGTTCCGGCTGACGATCAAGCGCGGGTCGCTTGTCTTCGAGACGACCGAGGTGGGCATGCGACCGCCGCGCATGCTCACGCTCAAGGAGCGGTTCTTGACGAAAGCGAAGGACGGGGTGCCCGAGCGCGAGCCGTTCTCGTTGCGGGTCACCCCCGCGAAGGTCGCCATCCTCGAGGTCACCGCGTTCAACCCCCTGTTTCGTGAGCGTTGGCGTGAGTTCCTGGTGTCTACATTTTCGCGGTTGCAGCGCCAGAACATTCGGGGCCTGGTGATCGACATTCGCGAGAACACTGGTGGAGACTCCCGCGAAGGCGACGAGCTACTACGCTACGTGACCGACCGGCCCTATCGTACTTCCGGGGGCAAGCTGTGGCGAAGGAGCGAGCGCTACGACGCCTTCATCCGCGCGGCGTTCCCGTGGTGGGTGCGCTGGCTTCCCTACGAACGGTGGTTCTTGGGCCGTGAGTTCACCGAGATCGGGATTGGACAGACGCGGTGGTTCGCGGGGAAGGCGGCGCCCCCCACCGCCACGAAGCTACGATTCATCGGCCGAGTTGCCGTCCTTACCGGACCGCGAACGTTCTCCGCCGCGGCGTCCTTCGCGGATGCGGTCAAGTCCTATCGCCTTGCCACGCTGATCGGCGAGTCGCCCGGCGGCATCAACGGCTTCGCCGCCGAGGTCGCGCTGACCAGGCTTCCGAGGACGCGCCTCGCGATCGCGATTTGCAGTGCGCGCTCCGTCCGAGCGAACGGGGACCCGAACGATCTGAGCCCGACGAAAGTCGACATTGCGGTGACAAGCAGCAGTGACGACCGTCCGCTCGCGCGTGCGATCGAGTTCGTCCTGACGCGCTAGGTACATCGGGGTCGCGCGTTCGGGTTCTCGAACTGCTGGGTCGGCGTCAGGATCGGGGCGGTGGGATCGGATCCGCCGCGGTCGGCGGATGCGTTCTGGGTGCCGTCGCCGACACAGCCGAGCTGAGACGGGGTCGGGTTGCAGGTGCCCTCGTTGGTGTTCTTGCCCTCGTGGACGTAGCCGGCGCCGAGGTCGAGCTCCCACGCGCGGGTGCGGATCGCGGCGCCGAGCGTGCCGGTGATGCGGGACGCGCCGTCGAAGTTGGCGCGCAGCCAGCCCTCGCGCGCGGCCCGGCCCGGCCTCGGGTAGCTCGGGCTGGGCGGGCTGGACGGGCTGGACGGGATCCCGCGCCGGCTAAAATAGCTCCGGGGCTAAAATAGCTCCGAGCTATTTATCTCGCTGGCTCGTCCCACCAGCGGGCTAAAATAGCTCCGAGCTATTTATCTCGCTGGCTCGTCCGACCAGCGGACAACGGCGAAAATTGCTCCGGGCGAACATTGCTCCGAGCTATTCATACCCGCTCGCCCCGGATGCGCTGCTGCTGAACAATGTTGCCGGCACGCAGCGCTATCGAGGGATGTTGCGTATGCGATCGCCGCGATCGCGCTCGCCGCCGACTGGGAACCCACGCCCGCCCCGCTCTCGCTCGCGCAGACCCGCCGGATCGCGCGTGTCCTTCGCCACGTCACCGCCCGATTCCGCAAGCTAAACGCCTGTGGTCGAAGGCGCGGCTGTCCTACATGCGGAGCCGCTACGATGCGGCCCATGAGCCCGCGCCCGATCATCGTGGTTGTGCTCGCGATCGCCGGGCTGGCGATCGCGTCACCTGCTTCCGCCCAGCGCGGCGTGCCGCAGTCTGGATTTCCGAGCTGGCAGGAGCGCCTGCTGGTGGTCTACGTCAACCGCGCGCGTGCGGATCCGGCGGCTGATCTTGCGGGCTGCACGATGTGCGCCGAGAAGGCGTGTTACGCGAGCCCGTTGACGCCGGTCGTGCCGAGCTACGAGCTCGAGCGCGCGGCGCGGTTTCACGCCGGCAACCTCGAGCACGCGAATCGCTTCCAGCACGACTCGCCATGTACCCTGGTCGGAAATCTGTCGTCGCTCTACGTGCCGCAAGGCAGCTGTCAGGGCGAGGTCGCGTGCGCGTGCGAGGGCGGCATGCTGACGGGCTCGACGCCGACGCAGACCCGGCTGACGCGGTTCGCCGCCGTGTCGAGCTGGGGCGAGAACATCGCGTACGGCTACGCGACGCCACGGCAGACGTTCTACCAGTGGTTCTGGGAGGCCGACGCGAATCCGGCGTGCGGGTTTCGCGGCAGCAACGGCCATCGCTACAACATCATGAACCCCGGCCACCGCGTGCTCGGCGATGGCTACTACCGGATCACGCGGCACATGTGGGTGCAGGATTTCAACAGCGGCGCCGACCCGAGCGGCACGCTGCTCGCCGGCGCGCACGAGCCGCAGACCACCGGCGGTACGGTCGAGTTTCGCGCCAACTACTTCGACACCGCGGCGCCGCAGGAGGCAACGGTCAACATCGATGGCGCGTGTGTGACGATGGCGCGCGAGCGCGGTAGCGCGACCAACGGCACCTATCACGCGTCGACCTCGCTGCCCGGCACGGCCTGCCGGCGCTACCGGTTCGAGTTCAAGAATCCAGCCGGCGCGATCGTCGTGCTGCCGGAGACCGGCTCGTATGGCGCGGGCGGCGCGGGATGCGAGGACTGGACGGCCGCGACTCCACCCGCGTGCGGCGCGCCGGCGAATCAAGCGCCGATGATCGCGACCCCCGCACGCGCGACGCCCGCGCCGGTGCCGGGCACCACGACGCAGCTGTCCGTGCTCGGTGCCGACGATGGCGGCGAGTCCGCGCTCGTCTACACGTGGGCCGCGACCGGACCGGCAGCGGTCACGATCACGCCGAATGGCAGCAACGCTGCGCGCGGTGCGACGGCGACGTTTGGTCGCGCCGGCACCTACAGCTTCACGGTCACGTTGCGCGACGGCGGCGACCTGACCGTGACCAGCACCGTCGAGGTCGTGGTCGCGCAGACGGTGACCACGCTGGCCGTCGCGCCGGGCACCGCGAGCGTGCCGGTCTCGGCGACCCAGCAGTTCGCCGCCACCGCCTACGACCAGTTCGCGCGCGCGCTCACGACCCAGCCAACCCGGAGCTGGACGGTGAGCGGCGGCGGCTCGATCGAGAGCGACGGCAAGTTCACCGCCGGTAGCACCGTGGGCGGTCCGCACACCGTCACCGCGAGCGCTGGTGGCAAGCAAGGCACCGCCACGGTCACGGTGTCCGGACCGAATGCGCCGACGGTGGCCCAGGCCGCGACCGCGTCGCCCGATCCGGTCACCAGCACGACCACCGCGCTCGCGGTGCTCGGCGCGATCGCCGCCGGCGAGGGCACGCTCGTCTACACGTGGTCGGGCACCGGCCCGGCGCCGGTCACGTTCGAGCCCAACGGCAGCAACGCCGCGAAGGCCGCGGTCGCCACGTTCACCAGCGCCGGCAGCTACAGCCTGACCGCGCAGCTCAGCGACGTTTCCGCACAGACCGCCACCAGCTCGGTCACCGTGACGGTCGAGTCAACGCCAACGACGGTCGACGTCATGCCGCGCACGGCCGTCGTCGTGATCAACGAGGCGCGCGACTTCATGGCCGCGGTGACCGATCAGTTCGGTCAGGCCGCGGGTCTTGCGCCCGCCTGGTCGGTCGACGGTGGCGGCACGGTCGACGCGCAGGGCCGGTTCACCGCCGGCCCGGACACCGGCGGACCGTTCACGCTGACCGCGACCGCGGGTGCCGCGACAGGCAGCGCGACCTTCGTCGTCGCCGAGGCGCCCGACACCACACCTCCGACGCTCGCGATCGTGTCGCCGACCGACGGCGCCGCGGTCACCGGCACGACGATGCTGGTCGCCGAGCCGGCCGACGATCTCGGCCTTGCCCGCGTCGTGTTCGAGATCGAAGGCCAGGAGCTGACCGTCACGGGACCGCCGTGGCAGATCGCGTGGGACTCGACGACCACCGGCGATGGCGCGCACACGATCACCGCGCGCGCCTACGATCTCGCTGACAACCCGAGCGTGCCCTCGTCGATCGAGCTCGTCGTCGATCAGACGCCGGAGACGCCCGATCCGGGATGTGGCTGCCAGATCGACGATCCACCGAGCGTGATCGGACTGGTCCTGCTCGGACTGTTCGGGCTCGCGCGGCGGCGGCGGCTCAGCTCTCGTGCGTGAGGTCCGTGATCGCGCCGCCGGCGTCGTGCTTGACCGCGAGCAGCTGGTCGGTGACCGCGCGCCCGAAGCTGTAGTCCAGCACGAAGAATTCGTCGGCGGTCCCGTGCACCGCCACGCCGACCAGATCGAGCCGTGCGAGCAGCGCCGCATCGTCCTGCCCCGCGCCACCCAGCGCCGCGGGATCGAGCTCCTCGCGGTGAAACGCGAGGTAGGAGCCGATCATCTCGTCGGCCGACGTTTCCGCCGCGAGCCGCGCACGCAATGCCGCACGGGCCTGGACGTCGAGGGATTCGAGCCGCTCCAGCAGCGCCTGCGCGAGCAGGAGACTCGTCGGATCGCTGCCGATCTTGTCACCGACGTACAGCGACCGCTCGATCGTGCGCGCTCCGAGCTCGAGCGCGCGCGTGACAAAGCCGCCATCGTCCCCCAGCGGGACCTCGCCAAACAGCCTGCTCGCGAGCACGGTCATGGCGCGAAGATTCGCATCGATCGCGGGACGCGAGACATCCTCCGCGCGATCATTCCGGGCAGCGCAGCGCGCCGGCCTGCGCTTGATCGCCGCCGAACACGCACGCCGTATCGCCGTCCTCGAAGTCAACCACCACCATCACGCCGAAGCTCATAAGGTCGGCGCAGGTCACGGATGAGTCCGTGGTCACGCGCCGGCCGCGGTTGAAGCCGCTTGTCTTGCTGAAGCCGTAGAACTGGCCGTCGGCGGTGAACAGCCCGACGGGGTAGTTGAGCGTCGACAGGTCGACCAGCTCGCGGTCGTCATCGCGCACCAGCTCCGCGTAGGCCGAAGCGACGCGGAGATCCGCCACGACGTTGATGTTGAGGTAGTCGAGGCCGTCGATCGCCGTGACGCACGACACCGAGAGGTCCCGGGCGCGCGCCCGCGGCGCGGGCTCCGGCTGGTAATCGCCGATCACGGGCGGCTCCGCGGTCACCACGGGCGTCAGGTCGTCCGTCGCACATGCACCGAGCAGGAGCAGCAAGCCAAGCTTGAAGATGTTCACGACCGGACGCATCGCAACCGATGTGCCAGCATCGCCCGCACGCGCATGGCTCGCGCCGGTGTTCCGGGGCGCGTGCCGTGACCCGCGATTCACTATCGCTCCTTCACACGCATGCCCAGCGCCACGCCATCCGTCAGAACCAGGTCGAGAAGCCGAGCATGAACAGCAGGTAGCTCGAGTCGAACGTGCCCTGGTTGATCGGGTTCTCGAACTGCTGGGCCGGCGTCAGGATCGGGGCGGTGGGATCGGGTCCGCCGCGGTCGGCGGATGCGTTCTGGGTGCCGTCGCCGACACAGCCGAGCTGGGACGGGGTCGGGTTGCAGGTGCCCTCGTTGGTGTTCTTGCCCTCGTGGACGTAGCCGGCGCCGAGGTCGAGCTCCCACGCGCGGGTGCGGATCGCCGTGCCGAGCGTGCCGGTGACGCGGGACGCCCCGTCGAAGTTGGCGCGCAGCCAGCCCTCGCGCGCGGCCCGGGTGTCGTACGCGGCACCGAACCGGAAGATCAGCTTCTTCAAGTGTTGCAGCTCGAAGTGGTAGCTGCCGCCGAGCCGGAGCGAGAACGTGTCCTTGAGGTTCAGGTTCACGAAGTTGGTCTCGACGTCGCGCTCGGGGACGCCGTTGACGTAGATCGACGAGTCGACGACGACCAGGTACTGGCCCGGGCTGGTGCAGCTCGAGTCGTGCGGCGACAGCGCGGGATCGTCGTAGAGGTAGTCGGAGCATCGCTTGCCCCAGTTCTCCCAGCCGGCGTCGAGCTCGAGGTCCCCGACGAGCTGGCCCTCGAAGTCGAGCCACTTGTAGCGCGCACCGACCGTCGCGCTCTGCGGCAGCTGCAGCGAGATGCAGGCCTTCTGCTCCTCGAGCGTGCCGCCGGTTTCACACTTCTCCGTGCCTGCCGCGCGCGGCCCGATCGTCGACTGCACGCCGCCGCGCTTGACCTCGGTGCCGAGGATGCTGACCGCCGTGCCGCGCCCGCGGATCACCGCCGCCGACGAGTAGTTGGCGCCGATCTCGATGTTCGGCGTCGGCCGGAACGCGAGCCCAACCCCGAACGCCGGGACGAAGCTGTCCTCGACCTCGGCAGTGAACTGGGTGTCCTTCTTGACCCACTCCTCGACGTTGCCGGGCGTGCCCCACAGGTGGAGGCGCGAGCGCGCCTTCGCGCGACCCGCGGTGAACCGCACCCCGAGATCGAGCGCGGGCAGCACGCGATACGCGACCGCGACCGACGGCAACAGCAGCTGACTCTCCTGCTCGACGATGTCGTAGCGCGTGGGCGGTGGCGCCGTGCTCGAGTCCGTCACGTTGTGCTGGTAGCCCTGCGACATGTCGCGGAACGGATACGCGTTGGGTGCGTAGAGTCCGAGCGCCAGTCGCAAGCCGGGAATCCGCCCGCCGAGCCCGGTGACCACGGCGATCACCGGGATCGGCTGGAACTCGCCGATGCCGAGCGGTGGCTTCGGCTTGTTGACGACCGTGCCGTAGTCGGTGCCCTCGTAGGCGGCCGCGTCGCCGGTCGGATCGTACGCACCGGCGCGCGTGAACTGCATCCGGTACTGGATCATCGTGGTCGAGATCGTGAGCGTCCAGCCGTCGTGCGCCTTTGCGAGGCCGGCCGGGTTCAGCGCGAGCGCCTCGCCATCGTCGACCGACGCGACCGCCGCGCCGGCCCGCGACGTCGAGATCGCGCCCGAGCCGGGCAGGAATAGACCACCGGCGTGCGCCGGTGCCGCGACCGCGAGTCCGCCGACAACCAGGATCCTGAAGGGCATCCGGAAGGTCATCAGAACCACGTCGACATGCCGAGCATGAACATCAGGTAGTGCGCCTTGTAGTCGCCCTGGTTGATCGGGCTCTCGAGTTGCGACATCGGCACGTTCAGCGGGTTGATCGGATCGGGTCCCTTGCGGTCCTCGATCGGCTGGATCGATCCGTCGCTCGCGCATCCTGTCATCGTGGTCAATGGGTTGCACGTCCCGGGGTTCGAGGGCGAGCCCTCGAGGATCGCGCCGATGCCGGCGTCGATCTGGATCTTCTTCATCTTGTACGCAGCACCCGCGGCGACCGTGAACCGCGCTGCGCCGTCGATATCGGCGCGCAGCCAGCCCGGCTTTGCGGCCCGGGTGTCGTAGCCGAGGCCACCGCGCACGATCACCTGGTTGTCACCGGTCGGCAGGATGTAGCTCCCACCGAGGCGCGCGGTGAGCACATCCTTGAACTCGTGGCGGATCTCGTTGGACTTGAGATCCAAGGTGGGGGTCTCGGATCCGCCGACGTATGCGGCCGCATCGACGAGGACGTGGTACGTCGAAACCAGATCCGCGGCCCAGTGCTCCCACCCGAGATCGAGCTCGAGATCGCCCTTCACCTGGCCGTCCGCGCCGAGGAACTTGTACCGGACCCCGAGCGTCGCACTCATCGGTAACGCGAAATCGAGGCAGGCCTTCTGTTCTTCGAACGTGCCGCCCGTCGCGCACCGCGGATCTGCGGACGGCCCGATCCGGACCGACTCGCCGCCCGCGTCGACCGACGGCCCCTTCTCGGACCGAGCGCCCCCCTTGGCATGGATCGTCGCCTGCGAGGTGTAGTTGAGACCAAGCTCGAGTGCGGGCGTCGGGCGATACGTCGCGCCGATCGCGAACACCGGCACGAAGTTGTCCTTCGCGTCGATCGTGATCGTGCTGTCTTCCTTCACGAACTCCGAGAAATTTCCCGCCTCGCCCCACACCGCGACCGTCGACTTCACGTTCGCGATGCCCCACGAGAACCGCGCGCCGAGATCGAGGTTGGGCAGGACGCTATACGCGACCGCGACCGACGGCAGGACCACGGCGGCGTCCTGCTCCATCACGTCGTAGCGGGTGGGTGGCGGCGGTGCGTTGAAGTCGAGGTTGAACTCGTAGCCGCCGGTCATGTCGCGGAACGGGTATGCGTTGGGTGCGAACACCCCGGCCGCGACGTGCAGGTTGGGCACGCGGCCGCCGAGGTCACTGACGATCGCGATCACGGGGACCGGCTGGTACGCGCCGATTCCGACCGGCGCGTCAGCGGTGTTCTTGATCGTCGGGTACGGGGTGCCCTCGTACGGTGCGTCCTCCGGGCCGATCGCGTCGTAGGTCCCTCGGCGGGTGAACGACATCGAGTAATTGATGATCGCGGCGGACACCGTGATCGTGGTGCCCTTCGCCTTTGCGAGGCCGGCCGGGTTCAGCGCGAGCGCCTCACCATCATCCGCCGAGGCGATGGCCGCGCCCGCGCGCGAGGTGGAGATCGCACCGGTGCCGGGAAGGAGCAGGCCACCGGCCCCTGCTACCCCCGACGCGCAAATCATGCCGAAGACCGTAAGCTCGCGAATCATGAGGCCGGCGAACGTACCCCAGGCGCTCGCCGGGCGAGAAGCCCTATGTGAGTCAACAGGATCGCGATCGCAGCAGGCGTGATGCCGCTGATCCGCGACGCCTGGCCCACCGAGCGCGGCCGGATCGCCTCGAGCTTCTCGACCACCTCGTTCGACAGCCCGGGGATCGACCGGAAGTCGAGCTCGAGTGGGACGGCGACAGCCTCGGCCCGCTGCATCCGCACGGCCTCTGCCTCTTGTCGCCGCAGGTAGCCCTCGTACGTGAGCTCGATCTCGACGCGCTCGAGCGCCGCCGGGCTCGCCGGGCTCGCCGCGATGCCGCCCGCGGCCGCGATCTCCTCGACCGCGCGCCAGTCGAGCTCGGGCCGGCGCACCAGCTCGGCGAGGCTCGCGCGGCGGTGCTCGATCGGTGACGAGCCGTGCTTCGCGAGCACCGCGTTGACGGCCGGCGTACCAACGACCGACGCACGATGCGCACGCTCGAGCACCTCGGCGAGCTCGCCCTGCCACGCCTCGAACACGCGCCACCGATCGTCGTCAACGAGGCCGAGCCGGCGCCCGACCGGGAGCAGCCGATCGGCGGCGTTGTCCTCGCGCAGCAGCAGCCGAAACTCGGCACGCGACGTCATCATGCGATACGGCTCGCGCGTGCCGCGCGTGGTCAGATCGTCGACCAGCACGCCGCCATACGCCTGATCGCGCCGCAAGATCAGCGGCTCGCGATCGCCGGGCCCGAAGCCGAGCGCGAGCGCCGCGTTGATCCCCGCGAGCAGGCCCTGGATCGCCGCTTCCTCGTATCCCGAAGTTCCGTTGATCTGGCCGGCGAAGTACAGCCCGCCGCAGCGCCGGGTCTCGAGGGTCGGCCAGACCTCGCGCGGGTCGATGAAGTCGTACTCGACGGCGTAGCCCGGCCGCGTCATCTCGGCGCGCTCCAGCCCCGGGATCGTGCGCAGGAACGCGAGCTGGATGTCGAAGGGCAACGAGGTCGAGATCCCGTTCGGGTAGACCTCGCCTGCCCCGCCGAGTCCGACCTCGACGCCCTCGGGCTCGAGGTAGATCTGGTGGCGGTCCTTGTCCGCAAACCGGACGACCTTGTCCTCGATCGACGGGCAGTAGCGCGGCCCGGTGCCCTCGATCTCCTTGCGGCCCTCCTTCATGGAGAACAGCGGCGAGCGATCGAGGTTGTCGCGGATCACCTGGTGGGTCCGCTCGTTCGTGTACGTGACCCAGCACGGGACCTGGGGTAGCGGCGGACGATCGATCCCGCGCCAGCGAAACATCGGCGGCGGATCGTCGCCTGGCTGGAGCTCGAGCCCCTCGACGTCCAGCGTCCGGCGGTCGAGCCGGCACGGCGTGCCCGTCTTCAGGCGCGCGAGCGGAAACCCGAGCGCGGCCAGCGAGTGCGAGAGGCCAATCGCGGGAGCCTCGCCCGCGCGTCCGCCGGCCGCACGCGCCTCGCCGACGAAGATCGCGCCGCGCAGGAACGTGCCGGTGGTCAGGATCACCGTCCGCGCGCGATACCGCACGCCCATCGTCGTCGTCACGCCGCACACCCGACCGCCGTCGACGCCGAGCTCGCCGACCTCGCCCTGCCGCAGCGCCAGGCGATCGCAGCGTTCGAGCCGCATCCGCATCTCGTCGCGGTAGCGCCGCTTGTCGGCCTGCGCGCGCGTCGAGCGCACGGCCGGTCCCTTCGAAGCATTGAGCCGGCGATACTGGATCCCGGTCAGGTCGATCACGCTCGCCATCTCGCCGCCGAGCGCGTCGAGCTCCTTCACGAGGTGACCCTTCGCGACGCCGCCGATCGCCGGGTTGCAGCTCATCTGCGCGACCATGTCGAGGTTGCCAGTCAGCACCAGCACGCGTGCCCCCATCCGCGCGGCGGCCAGCGCGGCCTCGCACCCGGCGTGGCCGGCGCCGACGACGACCACGTCGTAGGTATCGGGGTACTCGAACACGGCTACGGTGTAGCGGGATCCGCTTCGAGGGGCTCGTCGCGGCGCTTGCCGTCGCCCTCGCCGCAGGTCGGATCGCCGTGCGGCTTGGTCGGTGGGAACTTGTAGATGTCGAGCGTGAGCCGGACGAGCAGCTCGCTCGGATGGGCCTGGTCGGGCGACTTGCCGTGATCCCACAGCACGCTCTTGACCTTGGTCGAGCCGCACGTGTCGTGGAGGTGGCGCGTGACCTTGGTCAGCTGGTCGCGGATCCCGTCGAGATCGGTGAACGAGCACACGCCCGGGTGGCCGCACTTGAACGCGAACGTGTCGTACCAGGTGAGCGTCTGGGTCCCGAGCTCGTGGATCTCGAACGCGAGGGACACGCCACTCGGGTTGGACGCGCGGACCTCGATCGGCCGATCGCCCGGCGCGAGGTCGACGTAGAAGCACTCCTTCGCCCGCTCCGGGCTCTTGTAGAGCACCGTCCCATCACCGAGCGTCATCCACAGGTCCTGTGCGGACTCGAGCACGAGCTCGAACCGCTTGCGGTCGCCGGCCGGTACGCCGACCCCGCCGTCGCCGTCATCGCCGCGGCACTGGCAGACCATGCCGTTGCAGGACGACCCCGCCAGGGTGCCCTGGGTCCGCTTCTCCGGGGTCGCTCCGATCTTGATCTGCTGGCGACCGCCGCCGCAGGCGGACGTGAGCCCGCAAACGAAGGTGATCCCGCAGAGGAATAGACTGGCCACGACGAGCGAGCGCATGCCCATTCGTATCGCTGATCTCGCACGCCACAGGCAACACCTTGGCCCGTAAGGCGGTCCCATCCGTGCTATCAACCCTCCTGACCCGTCCTGGTCGGCACATCCCAATGATTGCACTCAGGTTCTTGATCGTTTTCATGTTCGCGCTCGGCGTCGTCGTCGCGTGTGGTGGCAAGAGCGGTACGGCCGCGGTCGAGTACTCGGTCTCGGCGCAAAAGAACTACGAGAAGGGCCTGAAGCAGCTCGACAAGACGGACTGGGTCGCTGCGTCCAAGTACTTCGGCTTCATCAAGAGCCGGTTCCCGTACTCGAAGTACGCCGTGCTCTCCGAGCTCCGGCTCGCGGACGCCGAGTTCGGCGCGGAGCAGTACCTCGAGTCGATCGACAGCTACCGGCTGTTCATCAAGTTCCACCCGACCCACGAGATGGTCGCGAACGGCTACACCCAGTTCCGGATCGGCGAGGCGTACTACCGCCAGCTCCCCGGCGACTTCTGGATGTTCCCGCCGTCGTTCGAAAAGGATCAGTCGGCGACCGAGGATTCGGTCAACGAGCTGAAGAGCTTCCTCGACAAGTATCCGGACTCGCCCTACCGCACGAGGGCGAAGGAAATCCTCGTCAAGGTCGGCAAGCGACTCGCCGATCACGAGTGGTATGTCGCGCGCTACTACTGGGATCGCGGCAAGCCGATGGGCACCGTGCTCCGGCTGCGCCGGCTGCTCGAGCGCTACCGCGGCGTCGGCTACGACGAGGAAGCGCTGTGGCTGCTCGGCCGCGCGTACATCGCGGTCGCGATGCCAGATCGCGCAAAGCTCGCGTTCAAGGAGCTGGTCGACAAGTATCCAAAGAGCGACGAAGCCGGCGACGCGAAAGCCGCGCTGACCAACCTGCGCTGACCCAGCGGCGGTATCCTGTTCCGCGATGTCGGACCGGGTGGAGCAGCTGATCGCGCTCGGGCGCGAGCACTACAACGCGGGCGAGTATGAGCGGGCCGAGCCCTACCTGTCCCAGGCCGCCGCCGCGCGGCCGAGCTTCCCCGACCTCTACAACATGCTCGGGGTGATCTATCACTCCAACGGCAGGTTCCAGGATGCGGAACATGCGTTCGAGACCGCGCTGCGATTGAACCCGCGTTACACGGAGGCCGCGCTCAACCTCTCGGTGACGTACAACGACCGCGGCAAGTACGACCGCGCTCGCGAGGTCTACACCCGTGCGGTGTCGGCCAGCGTCGGTCAGCCCAACGCGCTCGACAGCTTCGCGCGCGGCAAGCTCGCGAACATGCACGCGGACCTCGGTGCCGCGTATGCCGGGCTCGCGATGTTCGACGAGGCGGTCCGCGAATACTCGAAGGCGCTCGACCTGTGCCCCGAGTTCGCCGATCTCCGGGTCCGACTCGGCAACGTCTATCGCGACATGGGCGTCCATCACGCTGCGATCGCCGAGTTCGAGCACGCGAAGCGGCTCCGTCCGGACTTCATCCCGGCGCGCATCCATCTCGGTGTGACTTTGTTCTCACTCGGTCGCCGCGACGCCGCGATCGCGGAGTGGCAAGCGGTGCTCGCGATCGATCCGACGAACAAGAGCGCGCAGCTCTACATCCGCATGGTGCACGACGAGAACGGTCCGCGGCCTGGTAGCGCGCTCGCAAAGTAAGCCCGCTCACATGGAATCCGACACGTGTGGAGTTTTTGCAGATCTACACAACATGACTTCCAGTACCGGCCGATGTCCTGGGCAACTCCCAAGGATTTACCGTCATGAAAACTTTTATCAGTCTCGCGCTGCTGTTCGCTGGTTGTTCGACCGACGTCGAGGCCCCAGACACGGGCACGGCGTCGAAGGACGTCACCGGCGTCAACGGGATGTCGCTCAATGGCATGTCCCTCAATGGCATGTCCCTCAATGGCATGTCCCTCAATGGCATGTCGCTGAACGGCATGTCGCTCAACGGCATGTCGCTCAACGGGATGTCGCTCAACGGGATGTCGCTCAACGGCATGTCCCTGAACGGGACGGACTTCATCGGCGCGACCGGTAGCGGCATCCTCTCGAACGGCCAGATCATCCCGCTGCGGATCGACGACATCGACCCGCTCACCGGCGCCAACAGCGACGTCCTCGGCTACGAGGTCAGCGTCGGTGTCGACGGCGCGTGGACCTCGCTGTGCGGCTACGAGACCGACGGCTCCGCCCGCCGTGCGCTCGCGGTCGAGGGACAGTGGGACGTCGTGACCGGCGGGTGGAGCAACACCAACAACACGTTCAGCTTCGCCTGCCGCATGGCGTCGATCGCGAAGTGCGTCGAGCTCGGCTACAAGTCGTGGCTCGGTTACAGCGATCATCACCACGCCTGCGTGCGCATGCTCCGCGCCGACTACTGCGGCACGGGCACCCCGTACACGGTCAACGGCACGCCGATCAACCTCTACGACAACGCTGGCGTCCAGACGGACACCGAGTCGTGGCCGGTCGATGCCGAGTGGGGCCCGAATGGCTCGCTCTGCTTCAACCATCACCGAGGCGGCGTCCAGCCCGCGTGCTACGCCCAGAAGTACAGCGCGACGTGCGGCAGCTTCGCGAATGGCGCGCTGCTGGTCGACGAGTTCAACGGTCAGTAGTCGTCCACCGAGTCGTCTCGTCGCCCGGGGATCTGGACTCGTTCCAGATCTGACCGGGCGACTGGCGTTTTCGGCCATCATCGAGCCAGAATCCCGCCAGAATCGAGCCAGAATCGCGCCGTGATCGCCCGTGGAATGATCCTCGCCCTCATCGTCGCGCTCGGCTGCAGCCGTGAACGTCCAGCGCCCGCAACCAGCACCGTCACGTCGGTCACCGTCGAGCCCGCCCCGCCGAAGCCCGCGCACGTCGCTGGAGACCCCGCGCTGGTCAAGGATCAGGCGGAGTACGTCGACGACATCGTCGCGTTCACGAAGACGACCAAGGAGCAGGTCCGCGAGCGCATGCAGAAGGGCTCGGTTCCGCTCAAGGACGAGTGGAATTCGTGGGAGCAGCAGGGCCCGATGACGCCCGAGCGGATCTCCGCGTTCTACAAGCAGACGACCAACTACATCTACGAGCTCGGCGAGTGGCACCTGTTCGTCGCCGACAAGCGCGCGAGTGACCTCGCGCTGGTCGAGGAGCTACGCAAGAAGGCGCCGCCGGCCGGACGGATGAACGTGCTCGATTTCGGCGGCGGCGTCGGCCTGCTGTCGGTGCTGCTCGCGCGTGCGGGCTTGGACGTGACGCTCGCCGATCTCGACTCGACCTCGCTGACGTTCGCGGCATCCAGGGCCAAGCGCCATTCGATCCCGCTCAAGATCTGGAAGAGCGATGTCGAGGCGATGCCGCCGGACCGCAAGTACGACGTCATCGTCGCGCTCGACGTGTTCGAGCACATCCCGAAGCAAGAGCTGCACAAGATCGTCGACAAGCTGATCCGGCTCAAGCACGACAAGACCGAGATCCTGCTCAACGCGCCGTTCGGCAAGACCTCGGTCCATCCGATGCACCTCGACGCCGACGCTGAGGTATTTGCCGAGATCAAGCGGCTACAGACCGAGCTCCCGAAGGAATAGCGAGGTTTCTCGATCAAGCGCGAGCGGCCCGGCCATGCTGTCGGTATGCGAAGCTTGATGGCCGTCGGGTTGGTGGTCGCCGTAGCGTGCGGTTCCGAGGACACCCCGCGGGTGTGCACCGGGCCGTGCGAGTGCGAGGTCGAGAGCGACTGCGCTGATCCGCACGCGACGTGCAACGCGGAGGCATGCGAGTGCGTCGCGGGTTATACGCAGCAGGCCGGCGCCTGCGCGTGGACCGGCGTGATCGCGGATCCCGGGTTCTCGACCGCGGGGACCTGGGGGACGACGGAGTTCGCCGTGATCCGGCCCGACACGATGGCGCCCGAGCTGCGGGACCCGGGCGTCGGGCTGTTCTTCGGCGGTGTCATGCCGTCGTGTGGCGAACGTGAGACAGGGCTCGACCGGATCGACCAGCTCGTCACGATGCCGCGGTTGTCGCGCGCCGAGCTGCTGGTCACCGAGCTGACCTTGCGCCAGGGCACGGAAGACACGCACCCGAGCAACGGCAACGCGATCGGGCTCGGCGGCGTGTGGCAGAAGTTCTACCCCGACTACTACCCCGCCTGGAGCAGGCAGCGGCGGTGCCTCGGTGCCGCCGCGTACGCGCCCGATTCGTCGACTGGACCTGGCGTCGAGCGCCCGTTCGAGATCATGCACGACGAGTTCAGGGTGTGCTTCGAGACCAGCAGGCTCGAGCTCGACCACGTCGAGATCCTGCCGGCGGCGCCCGGCGAGTGCGCCGCGCCGGGGAGCGTGCTGAACGGAGATGCCGAGGCGGACACTGGCTGGCACTTCATTGGCGAGAACGCCTCGACAGCCGGCTACGCACCCGGCATCGGTGTCGCGGGCTCGCGCGGCATCGGCTTCCACCTCGACCGCCGCTGCGACTACGCCGGCGCGCGCGTCGCGCTCTCGATCCCTGACGTCGCGTCGCCCGCCCTGCGTTTTCACGGCCGGATCCCACCAGGCGCCCTCGCCCGCCTCTCGATCGACGATGCCACCACGGTCCTCGCCGGCACCGGGACCCTCGACGATACCCGTGTGTGCCTGCCGAAGACGCTCCGGGGTGCCGCGACCGAGCTGTCTATCCAGCTGTTCGCACAAAATCCGAATGGCAGCGCGTGCACCGACGTCGTCGCGCACGACGCGGTCTTTGATCAGCTCGCGGTCATCGACGATCCGACCTGCGGCACCAACGCGATCGCCGACGGCGGCTTCGAGTCCCCCGCCGAGACCTTCGGCCTGGCCCCGTTCGCGACAGCCTCGGCACGCAAGGTCCGCGACCCCGCGCTCGCTCATGCCGGCACAGCTGCACTCGAGATGTCGCGAACGGTCACGTGCGCCGGGGTGTCCTGGCACATGCCCTTCGTGGCACCGACGGCGACCTCCGGTACCAACGCGATCGCGTACTACTACAAGGGGACCGGCGGGGTCCACCTCGCCCCGGAGCCCGACGCGGCCACCTACGACGGACAGTGGCATCGCGTAGTGCAGTGCATGGGCGACTCGCTCGCGGGCTTTCCGAGGCGCTTCGAGCTCGGCATCTTCGATCCGGCCCCGGTGACCTGTGGGCAGGTCGTGCCATCGGCGGCCATCTACATCGACGACGTCCAGCTCGTCGACGAGCCGTCCTGCCGGATCTGACGCTTCGCGTGCGCTACTTCGCGCCGGCGATCAGTGCCGCCTTGTCTCTCACGAGATTTGCGGACTGACCGGTCTCGAGCAGGGTCTTCAGATCGCACAGCACGATCGTGAAGCCCTCGGTCGCGCCGACGGTCGCCGCCAGGTCCGCGAAGCCCCGCGCTTCCACGGTGACGCGACTCTCGACCCCACCGTGATGAAAGAACGTGAGGTTGACGTGGATCCCGTCGGACCACACGAAGCTGATCTGGCGATCGGGCTCGAACGCGGTCACCCGCACGGTTTCGGCGGCGCCCGGGACCATGAAGGCCCAGTCCTCCACCGCATCGGGCGCGAGCGGGCCCGTCGTGGCTTTGAGCCAGAACTTCGTGATCGTGTCGGGGTTCACGAATGCGTCGAACGCTTCGCGACCGGGGCGGCGGATCAACATCTCGGCGCGTGCGACCAGCTCGCTCATCGGGGTGGTCCTCCAGGCTTGTTGTGGTCCCACGGGAACGCGTTCAGCGAGCACGGGGCGGCGTGTTGCGCCTCGCCGGCGGGAGAGGTGCCAACCGGAGCCCCGGTGCCGTCCGGAACGTCGCCATCCCACGCCAGGTTGGTGCGCGCTTGCAGCGCGACGACGCACATCTCCTGATCGCCGATGCCCCAGCCAACCTCCGCGTCACGCGGATTGTTGAAGCCGCAGGTGAAGCGCACGCCGCGCGCGCCGATCGAGCCGAGCTCGAGCGGTGGGTCGATCGCCTTGCCGAAGTTCTCGCCGTAGCCGTCGTGGCGCATGATGACCTGGCCATCGTTGGGGCCACCGGCGACCTCGAGCTGCGTGTAGACGCCGAGGTTGTGATAGTGCGACAGCGCGTAGTGGAGCTCGTACTGGAGCGGCGTGCCGATCCGCATCTGGTGCGCATCGTCCAGCAGGCACTCGACGGTGAACGAAGACTGCTTGCGCGGATCGAGTGCGAGGTCGCGGTACTGGATGCGGCCCGGCGCCATCTTCGCGGTGACCTCTGCCGGCGGCACGGTGTGGATCGCGAGGCGCATCGTGGTCGCCATCGCTGCGTCGGAAGCGTTCAGCAGGTGACTCGAGCCGATGATCCGCGAGTACGGCGGGATCCGGATCGCCGAGCCCTGCGGCAGGGTCTGGGTCTCGTCGAGCGACTGCGTGCTGAGCGCGAACAGGTAACCACCCAGGAGTGCGGCGACCAGCTCGCTGAACTCGTGCTGGCTGCAGCGCCACGAGCCGTCTGGCAGCGGGAACTCGTTGTCGGGGACGAAGAACCAGTTCGCGTGGTGGTACGCGCCGTCGTTGTGCTGCGTGATGCTGTTGACCCACAGCTCGGTCGGGTTGTTGAGCGTCCAGCTCTGGCAGGTGTCCTCGTCCTCGACCCCGGCGGCGATCTCGACGACGGACACCGCCTTCTCGATCGTGCACGACTCGCGCATCGGATCGCAGGGATCATCGCTACAAGACGTTACCAGCACGACGGCGAGCGCGAGCGCGGTCTTCATCAATCGAAGCTACTCGCGTTTGGCGCCCGGCGGTAGCTCGAGGACGAGCACGAAGTCGTTCATCGGCTTGGCCAGGATGCGTGCGACCTCGCCCTCGCCCTCGTCGACCACGGCGCGCAACGAGACGACATCCGCGATGCCGCGGCGCTTGAGCCGGCCGACGATCGCCGAGTCGTGGCAGTGCCCGTTGCCGGCGAGCACGACGAGGTGACCGGTCGGGTTGGCGGCCAGCCACTTCGCGCCGCCGTCGGCCATGGTCTCGTCCCACAGCACCTGGGCCGCGTAGATGTTGTCCGCCGTCGGCATCTGTACTTTGTCGTGGGGCTTGTCCTTGTCCGGCTCCTTCGGCGGGCTCTGCTCGGCATGCGGGCTGTCCTCCGGCTTCGTCGAGTGGCCGGCGGCGCCGCCCATGCTGCCCATCAGCTCGTCCCACCACGCCTTGTGCGCCGGGTTCGCGAGGTCGAGCTCGGGGAGCTTGGCCTTGTCGATGGCATCGAGCGAGGCGAGCCCTTGCGCGAGACCTTCTTCGTCAGCTCGCGCTCCGTGTTGAGGGCGAGCAGCTGGCCACCCGCGGCGATCGCGACGTCGAACGTCGGGCCGTAGAAGCCCCAGTCGTAGCCCCAGCGATCCTCCCAGCCGGTGCGCGAGCGCAGCGCCGCGGCATCGATCCGCTTCGCGACGTAATCGTCGACCACGCCCTGGAACGGGCGCTGGATCATCTCGAGGCCGAGCGCGAGCCGCTGGCCCTTGTCGAGCTGCGCGGCGACCTTGCGGACGACCTCGAGCTGGACCCAGTGATGGTGCGGGTTCGGATGTTCCTCGCCGACGCAGATCGCGCGCGCCTTCGCGAGGCGCGACCACAGCGCGGGCGGCTCGACCTGGCGACCGGACCGGGCATCGAGCACCTGGTACGGCAGGGCGGCGGCCTCGAGCCCACCGACCGGTGGCTTCGCCTTGCCTGCGTCGGGCGTCGTCGTACCGCCGCCATAGCGGCCGCCACACCCGATCAGCGCAGTGGCGATCACGATCGCGGCGAGCGCGCGGTACGTCGGCATGCCGCGATGCTAACACCTCCGTGTGCTGCCGTACTTGACCGAAGACCTCCCGGGACCGGCGGCATGTTGCGTGCGAGCGACGATGATTTCATCGTCGACGAGGAGCCCGCCTACCTGCCGTCGGGCACCGGCGACCACGTGTTCGTGCGGATCGAGAAGCGCGGGCTCGCGACGCCCGTGGCGGTGACGCAGCTCGCGCGCGCACTCGCGGTGAAGGACCGCGATATCGGCGTCGCCGGGATGAAGGATCGCCATGCGGTGACCACGCAGTGGCTGAGCCTGCCGCCGCCGGTCACGCCCGAGGCGGTGCAAGCACTCGTGCTCGACAACATCCGCGTGCTCGAGGTCGCGCGCCATCCGCACAAGCTGCGGACCGGGCACGTGCGTGGCAACAGGTTCCGGCTCCGCGTCCGCCAGGTCGGTCCCGACGCGGTCGGGCGCGCGCAGGCGATCCTCGCCCGGCTCGGTGCGGCACCCGGGGCTCCCAACTGGTACGGCGAGCAACGATTCGGTCGCGACGGTGACAATGCTGCGCGCGGCCGCGAGCTGGTCTCGGGTGCGCGGCGCCGCAGCGATCGCCAGACAGATCGCCGGATGGATCGACTGATGGTGTCGGCGCTGCAGTCAGAGCTGTTCAACACGTGGCTGGTCGCGCGGATCGCCGACGGCCTGTACCGCAGCGCGATCGCGGGGGACCTGCTGCACAAGGTCGGCGGCGGGCTGTTCGACTGCGTCGAGCCCGCGCTCGACACGCCGCGCGTCGAGGCTGGCGAGGTCATCCCGACCGGTCCGATGTTCGGGGTCGCGATGCGCGGGCCCGGGGAGGGGACGCCCGCGGCGGCACGCGAGGCCGAGATCCTGGCGGCGGCGGGCCTGACCCGCGAGTCATTCGCGACGGTGCGCGCGATCGCAGAGGGCACCCGGCGCGATGCCGCGATCGCGGTCCGCGACATCGTCGTGACTGCGGTCGACGATGCGACCATCGACGTCGCGTTCGCGTTGCCTGGGGGCGCCTATGCGACCGCCGTCATGCGCGAAGTGATGAAGCCGACGGCACGGGTCGACGAGCCGCAGGAACCATCGTAACAATCACTTCGCGATGGATCTTTCCCAGTCACTCGTCGATTTTGCCCAGCTCGGTGCCGATTGGGTGCTCTGGCTCCTCATCGCCCTGTCGATCCTCTCGGTCGGCATCATGATCGATCGGTACCTGTGGTTCCGCGGTCGTGACGCCAACCCCGACACGTTCAACCGAGAGGTTCGCGGCGCATGGGATCGCGGTGAGCTCGACCGGCTGCACGCGAAGTACAAGGACGATCCCGCGATCTCGGTCCAGGTCGCGCTGCGCGGCATCTCCGAGATCGATCGCGGACCCGAGGCGGTCGCGGAGGCGATGCACGGCGAACGCGCGCGCTGGCGCCGCACCGCCGACAAGAACCTGATCGTGCTCGGCACGCTCGGCAACAACGTCCCGTTCGTCGGCCTGTTCGGCACGGTGCTCGGCGTGATGGCGGCGTTCGTCGAGCTCAAGGAGAACACCCCCGAGGCCCAGGGCCGCACGCTCGACCTGATCGCCGAGGCCCTGGCTGCCACCGCGTTCGGCTTGATCGTCGCGATCCCCGCGGTCGTCGCATTCAACTACTTCAACCGCCGGCTGAGGGTCGCGTTCGGCGGCGCAGACGAGTGCGCGCACCAGGTGCTGTCGCTCGTGCATGGCGCTGCGCACGTACCGCTGGGGAGCAAGGCGCTCGCGAAGCCGGCGAGCGCAGCGACCGAGGCGGGCGATGGCAGGTAGCAGCCTCTACAAGGACGATGATGACGGCGCGGCGATCACCGACATCAACGTGACGCCGTTCGTCGACGTCGTGCTCGTGCTGCTCGTCGTGTTCATGGTGACGGCGAAGCTCATCATCGCGCGCGGCATCGACATCGACAAACCCAAGGCCGCCTCCGGCGGTGAGGTGCAGAGCTCGCTGCGCGTTGAGGTCAACAAGGATGGCCTCGTCCACGTCAACGGGCTGCCGTTCGTCGACGACGCCTCGGCGATCAAGCGGATCAAGGAGATCGCGGCGCAGACCGACAAGCCCAAGGCGATCATCGCCGGCGACAAGGCCGGCGCGTACGGCGGCGTCATGCGCGCGATCGATCTGGTGCAGCGGGCCGGCGTGCAGGGCATCGCGCTCGAGAACGAGCGGCCGTGAAAAAAGCGGCCTCCGACATCGTCTGCTAGGCTCGATCCGTGCGCTGGGACTCGCCGTTCGTGCTCGCGATCGCCGGCACGATCGCGATCCACGCGCTGATGTTGCTCGTCGGCGATATCCTGCTGGTGACCAACCCCTACATCGCGCCGCTGCGCACTCCGAGGATCGAGCTGGTCGACATCCAGCTCCCGCCCCCGCTGCCGCCCCCACCACCGGTCCAGGCCCGTGTGCCCGAGACGGTCCCGCAGCTGCAGGACCCGCGTCCCCGTCCGCGGACGGTCACGCCGCGCCAGATCCAGGACACGCCGCCGCCGAAGACCGAGACCCCGCCGCCGCCCACCACCGAGCCGTCGGGAGGTGCGCCGACGATCGCGATGCCAGATGTCACGCCGTCTGCGACCGGGGTCCCGGTGCGCATCGGCAAGCGCACCACCGGTCCCGCGGGCCAGGGCGGCAGGGGCTCGGGCACGGGATCCGGCAGCGGCGCGGGCAGCGCACCTGACAAGCCGGTGTCAGTCGCGACGATCAAGACGCGGGCGATGCCGAAGGGTGACTACAGCTACGTCAGCGACTATCCCGCCGAGGCCCGGCGCCTCGGGATCGAGGGGCCGATCCGCGTCCGGCTGATCGTCGACGAGACCGGCAAGGTGAAGACGGCCGTGCTGCTCAACAAGCTCGGTCACGGGCTCGACGAGCTCGCGCTCGAACGCGCGAAGAAGATCGAGTTCGATCCCGCGAAGGACACCGACGACAAGCCCGTGACCTCGGTCGTCGTGTGGACGTTCAACATGACGCTACCGACGTAGCCAGCATCCGCGGATCGACGCAGGCGCCCGCAGCGCGGTCGTGATCGGGCTGCGAATCTCGCAGGAACTGTGGCAACAACGACTCGGTCACCAGCGACGAAACACGGACTTCGGCGGCTGGATCCTGGTACGACGGTCGCAACGAGCCGCTGCATGCGGAACCTCGCCGTGCTGATCATGTTCGCGCTCGTCTCGCCGTCCCGGCTCGCCGCCGCAGACACACCACCGACGACCGGCGAGGTGATCCACGTCCGCGATCCGGTGCCGGCGAAGCCGATCACCGACCTCCGCAAGCCGCTGCCCTACTCCGACGACGCGATCCTCGGCGACGCGTGGGCCAAGGCGTGGTTGCTGCTGCTCGTCGATGCCAAGGGCAAGGTGACCCAGCTCTCGGTGCTCGTGCGTCCCGGCTACGCGCTCGAGCCGATCGCGGTGCGCGAGGCGTGGAAGCTCGCATTCGAACCGGCGCGCGACGCCGGCGGGATGCCGATCCCCAGCTACTTCGTGTGGGGCGTCGAGTGGCCGTCGGCAGGATGGATGGAGATCGTGCACAAGGCGACCGTGTCGGTGCGCCTCCCGGCCGAGGCCCAGTGGGTCCCATGCCAGGGCACCGGCCCGATGCCGCTGCCGCCGCTGCACTATCCGACGATGCGCGACTGCCGCCAGCCGCCCGACACCGTGAACGTCACCACGATCAAGTGGCAGATGCGCCCGCGGTGAGCTCTGCTTTCCGCCATGAAGCTCGCGCTCGCGCTCGTTGGAACGCTCGCGGGCCCCGCGCTCGCCGCACCGCAGACGCTCCGCATGCAGTGGCTCGAATCTTCGAACGTCCACCTCGCCGACGACGCAGGCGCGATCAATCACCGGCGCGACGGCAAGGTCACGGTGACGCTCGCGGCAGGCGGCAAGCTGATGGCGACGGAGTCTGGCGCGGTCTCGGACCACAACCTGTACCCTCGCTACTCGACCACCACGACCACCGCGTGGTCGAACACCTGGCGCGGCCGCTGGAGGATCGCGGATGGCGCGCTCGCACTCGAGCTCGAGCTCGGCAAGCGCACGTGCACGAAGTCGAAGGGCCACAGTGACGCGGCGGCGCAGACGCTCGCGTGCGATGCGGTGGATCAGATCCTGGCATTCGCGTGCAAGCCCGAGACGGTCGCCGTCGAGAGCGCAGGCGGTAAGCGGGTCAAGGTCGCGGTCTGGCGATGCGTGACGGCGGGCGAGCTCGCCGACGCTCCGACGACGTGGACGCTCGGCAAGACGACCTGCGTGCGCACGCTCGGCGGCCCCGGTCCCGATCAGCTGCAGCCGTGCACGTGATCAGCGCGCGCCGCGCAGCACCTTGGGTGCGCGATCCGGCGTGAGCTCGAGAACCTCGATCGGCCCGCCGTAGTTCTTGCCGAGGCCGACATCGATCCGCCACACCGCAT